>JADGPA010000109.1 GCA_017882685.1 Propionibacteriaceae bacterium
AGCCGTCCCGGCCTCAGCGCTGCCGAGGTGTCGCAGGCGGTCGGGCTGTACTTCGCCATCAACTCGGTGCTGCTGTTCGCGCTGTTCGTGGTACTGATCTGGGCGCACCTGAAGATGCACCGGCCGTGGGACGCCATGATGATCGCCGCCGCGCCGGCCATCTGGACCACCGGCCTGATCAACTGGGACGCGCTCGTGATCGCGCTCACCTCGCTGGCGCTGCTGGCCTGGTCCCGGAAGAAGCCGGTATGGGCCGGCATCTGGCTGGGCCTCGGTATCGCGGCGAAGTTGTATCCGGTGCTGCTGCTGGTGCCATTGGTCGTGCTCTGCGTGCGCACCGGACGTTGGCGTCCGTTCTTCGTCACACTCGGCGCGACGGTGGCGTCGTGGGTGGCCGTGAACCTGCCCGTGTACCTGGCCACCCCCGATGGCTGGATGGCCTTCTGGACGTTCAACGTCGATCGCGGCGGTGACCTCGGCTCGATCTGGTACGTGCTGAGCATGGCCGAGGTGGACGTGCCGGACGTTTCCAAGCTTGTGGCGGCGTTGATGGTGGCGGGCACGCTTGCGATCTGCGCGATGCTGCTGCTCGCGCCGCGGCGTCCGCGGTTGGCGCAGGGCGTGTTCCTGATCGTGGCGCTGTTCCTGATGATCAACAAGGTCTACTCGCCGCAGTACGTGCTGTGGCTCCTGCCGCTGCTCGTGCTGGCCCGGCCGCGCTGGCTGGACTGGGCGATCTTCGCCGCGGGCGAGGCCATTTACTTCGTCGCCATCTGGGCGCACTTGGACGGGATCCTGGCGATGGGCTCGGGCCAGGAACGGCTGTACTGGTGGGCCGTCTATGTGCGGATCGGCGTGCAACTGTGGCTGTGCGGACGGGTCGTGCATGACATGTTCACCCCGCGCAGGGACATCGTGCGGGCCGGCGGCCTCGACGATCCCGACGGCGGGATCTTCGACCAGGCCCACGACATGCCCTGGGTGGTCCGGCTGAACCAGCGCCTGGCGGTGAGGTGAGCCGAGCGGGCAGCTGGGTCGATCCACACAGTGACGCCCGGCTGGTTGTGCAGACCTGGCTCGGCACACGGTTGCTGATGGGTCTTGTGGCGGCTTGGTTGCTGTTCACCGAGCACCGCGGACTCAGCGACCTGTTCGGGAACTGGGACGTCGCGCATTTCGTGGCGATCGCAGAGAACGGCTACGCCGATCCTCAGGACATCGCCTTCTTCCCGGGGTGGCCGCTGCTTCTGCGGATCACCTCCATGACCGGCATGTCCACCCTGCTGGTGGGGACGCTGCTAGCCCTTCTGGCCTCCGGCTTCGCGGCCGCGGCGCTGTACCGGATCGGTGGGCCGCCGGCGGCGATCGCCTGGCTGCTGGCACCGACGGCCGTCTTCACGATGGTGCCCTACACCGAGTCGGTGTTCTGCGCTGCAGCCTTCTGGGCGTGGGAGCGGGCCACGGCCAAGCAGTGGGGCTCGGCTGCGGTGCTGGCTGCCTTCGCCGCGGCCATCCGGGTGTCCGGGGTATTCCTGATCGCCGCGTTGGTGGTGCTGGCCCTGACGCAGGCCGGGACGTCGAAGACCCGTGGTCGCCGCCTGTTGTGGCTGGCGCTCCCGGTGGCAGTGGTGGCGGCGTATGCCGGCTACCTGTTCCTCCTCACTGGGTCGTGGAGGGCCTGGTACGACGCCCAGGCGGCGGGGTGGGCGCGCGGCTTCACACTGCCGTGGGACTCGTTGAAGCACACCTTCGAAGTCTTCGCTCCCGGCGCGTACGCCGACCATCCGGAATGGGCGTGGGTGTTCCGGGCCGAGGTGGTGAGCATGGCGATCGGGCTTGTGGTCACGGGCGCGTGCCTCGTCCGCCGGCGCTGGGCTGAGGCTGTGTGGGTCGGTCTCCAGGTCGCAGCGTTCTCGGTGTCGTACTGGTTCATGAGCGTGAACCGGGCGGTGCTGCTGTGGTTCCCGCTGTGGACGATGGTGGGCCGCATCGGCGAGAGCCGACGCAAGATGCCGCCGTGGCGTGGGGGACTGGTCGGCATCCTCGTTGCCGCGGCGATCGTGGTGCAGTGTGTCTGGGCGTGGCTGTTCTTCACGGGACGGTGGGCGTCGTGAAGGCAAGGAACCGGGTGTGGATCTTGGGTGCCCGGGCTCTATCCACGTAGGCGGGTGGTCGCACCTGTGGGATGCCGTCGGGGCGCAGCTCGATCGTCCAGCGCTGGGCGCCTTCGAGGCGGCTGGGTTCGACGATGGCGTGGTGATGTGGGCACAGGAGAACCAGATTCCACAGGACGGCAGGCCCGCCCATCCACCAGGGAATGATGTGGTGGGCCTGGCAAGCGCTGGGCGGTTTGGCGCAGCCGGGGATGGCGCAGCCGCGGTCTCGGAGTTCAAGGGCCGCCCGGATCGGGCCCGTGACCAGGCGCTGCGCGCGGCCCACGTCGAGCGGCAGGGACGGGCCATTCAGCACAGCGGGTAGTACGTCGGCGTCGCAGGCGAGCTGCCGCAACGCGGAGGCGCTGATCGACTCACCAGCCAACAGCAGGCGGGCATCGACGCAGCGTTTCTTCAGCTTGTCGTAGTCGAGCATGACCACCACGCGCGGCCGGTCGCCGCCGTGGTTGGGAGCCAGGGCCTCCTGCGCATGGTGGTGCACGATCGCCATCAGCCCGTCGGCCTGCCGCTGGGAGCGCGACGGCATGGGCTGCAGCGGATCGATCGCCTCCAGCGCACGCTTCTGCTGGGCTGCATAGCTTCCCACGAGCTGGATCAGCGCCTCCGCGTCCACCGTGGGAAATGCACCCCGCAGGTGGGTGGTGCCGTGACCGTCATGGTGGAACTCGAGGTGCCGATTGCGAACCGCCAGCTGGTATTCGCGCTCCAGCCGCTCGGCCTCTCTGGTTTCGGCGATCTCGGGCGCCAGGACCTCCAGCAAGTGGCGGGAGACCTGTGAGAGTTCTGCCGAGTTGAACTGCTCGGCGTACCCGATCATCAACTCCTCGGCCCCGCAGATCACTGAGGCCGGCAGGTCGTCGGGCAGGTCCGACAGTACGCGAGTCATCGCCCGTGCCTGTTGCGGCAGGACCGCGCCGACGAGGGTGGCCGACGCCACCGCAGGGAACCGGGACAGGTCGCGACCGGCATAGAGCAGGGCACCAGCCTCCTTGCGGGTGAGCCTGGTGGTCTCGGCAAGCCAGGAGCCTGCGCTCGTGCCGTGGGCATGCTCGGCGGCCTCCGTTGCCACGACCTCGCCTGCGAGTTGCTGGGCCAGCGCTGTGCCCTGACCGGCCACGCGCACTGCTGTGTGCAGCAATCCGAGGCGCTCGGCATCGGTAGCCAGGCCGCGCGCGGAGTGGTCGACGGCACCGAGCAGGCGCTCGATCTCGGCCAGCGCCTCGCTGGTCGACATCAACCCGGTCATCGTCTCCATGAATCCACGCTAGACACCGCCTCTGACATTTCCGGTCAGACCCCCGCAGTAAACAGCCTTGTGAAACTGAGATTATGATGAGAAAATAGGGCACGTGTGCGATAGGTGGGAGAAGCGTGAACCAGCCAAGGCGTGCGCAAGCCTGCGCATGGAGCCATCCTTGATCCGGCTCGTAGCTTGAGGGAGACGCATCAGCGAGGGGCAGGGGGCCTCACCGGCGCACGCGCGAGCGGAGGAACTCATGGCAACACCGGATTCGATCAGGACAACGCAGGGACGCGGCAGGCTTTACGAGAGCATCCTCGACACCATGGGGGACACCCCCGTCGTCCGGATCAACAACATCGGCGTCGAGCACGCGACCATCTACGTGAAGGCGGAGTTCTTCAACCCGCTCTCCTCGGTGAAGGACCGGCTCGCGATCAACGTGATCGAGGAGGCCGAACGCCAGGGCACCCTTCAGCCCGGCCAGACCGTTGTGGAGGCGACCAGCGGCAATACCGGCATCGGGCTCGCCATGGTCTGCGCCCAGAAGGGCTACCCCCTGGTCGTGACGATGGCTGACAGCTTCAGCATCGAGCGGCGCAAGCTGATGCGCATGCTCGGCGCCAAGGTGGTACTCACCCCGCGCTCGGAGAAGGGCTTCGGCATGTACCGCAAGGCCGTCGAACTCGCCGAGGCCAACGGCTGGTTCCTCGCCCACCAGTTCGAGACCGAGGCCAACGCCGCCATCCACGAGGCCACCACCGGCCGCGAGATCATCAATGACTTCGCCGGCTCCCGGCTCGACTACTTCGTCACCGGTTACGGCACCGGAGGCACTGTCGTCGGCGTCGGAAGGGTCCTGCGCAAGGAGCGTCCGGACACAAAGATCGTGCTCTCCGAGCCGGTGAACGCCCAGCTCGTCGGCAGCGGCACGCCGCAGGAACGGACGCCCGAGGGCGCACCCGCCGCCAGCCATCCCGCGTTCGAGCCGCACCCGATCCAGGGCTGGACGCCGGACTTCATCCCCAAGGTGCTCCAGGAGGCCATCGACGGCCACTACGTCGACGAGCTGATCCCCGTTTCGGGCACCGACGGCATGAAGTGGGCCAAGCAGCTCGCGCAGTCCGAAGGCATCTTCACCGGCGTCTCGGGTGGCTCGACCTTCGCCGTCGCCCGGCAGGTGGCAGAGAAGGCCGAGAGTGGCGCGGTCATCCTTTGCATGCTCCCCGACACTGGCGAGCGCTACATGTCCACGCCGCTCTTCGACGCTATCCCCGCCGACATGACCGAGGAAGAGGTCGAGTTGTCGAAGTCGACCCCGGGGTACCAGCTGCCCGCCTAGCAATCAGGGTGTGAGCGCCGCGCCGACGGCAAGATCGCTTGCGGGAGGCCGTAACCTTCGGGCCTTGTCCAGCGGTTACGAGGGTGTGAGCTCAGCGACTGGCGCTCCACCCAAACGATGGAATCTCGACCCCCGAAAGAGGTTCGCATGACCCGCATCTCAAGCCGCGCCCTGGTCGGCGCCGCTCTTACCGTGTTGCTCGGCAGCTTCGCGGTTGTTCCGGCTATGGCCGAACCCGCCGCCCCCGTCGTGCCGACCGTCACCTGGACCAGCGCGATCGTCGACGGTGCCAGCTACGCCTACGGCCAGCTCCCGGCTGCGCCCACCTGTATCGCTGTCGACGAGACCGCGCAGACGCTGCCGTGCGCCGTCACCGGCCACGAGACCACCGTCGGCGTCCACACGCTCACCGCGGTCGTTGCCGACGCGCCGGCAGGCACCCTCACCTACACCGTGACCGCCAACTGGAAGCTCAAGGGCTTCTACGGTTCGGTGAAGGAAAACGGGTTCTGGAACACCCGAAAGGGCGGCTCCACCATCCCGCTCAAGTTCGCCATCTTGGACGAGAACAGCGTGAAGTCGAAGGACAAGGCCGACATCGCATCCTTCGTGGCAGCTCCGATCCCATGCGTCGGTCAGACCGTTGCCGTCGGAACGAAGACGATCGACTTCCTGTCCGTGACCACGAAGGGTCGCACCCTGAAGTCCCACCACGGTGCCTTCCACCAGAACTGGAAGACCGCCAAGGTCAAGGCCACCACGGTGACCGTGCCCGCCAAGGGCAAGGGCCATGGCAAGGTGAAGACCAAGAAGGTCATCGTCCCGTCCTGCTACCAGGTCACCATGACCGCGGTGGACGGCCAGTCGCTGACCGCGCTGTTCAGGCTGCGGTGATTGTTCCCTGAAGCTGAGTTACCTATACCCGTCAGCCCCGTAGCGATCATCGCTGCGGGGCTGATGCGTTGCCGGACGAAGCCGTCAGAGCAGGGCGCGGATGTCTTCCTTGATCTCCTCCGGGGGGACGGTGGGCGCGTAGCGGGCGACGGCCTTGCCGTCCCTGTTGATCAGGAACTTGGTGAAGTTCCACTTGATCGCATCACCGAGCACCCCGCCCTGCTCGGCACGCAGCCAGGCGAACAGCGGGTGGGAGCCGGAGCCGTTGACGTCCACCTTCGCGAACATCGGGAAGCTGACGCCGTAGTTGCGCTGGCAGAAGTCGGCGGTCTCCGCATCATCGGCAAACTCCTGGTTCGCGAACTGGTCGCAAGGAAACCCGAGCACGACCAGACCGTCCTCCCTGAGGTCGCCGTACAGCTTCTCCAGACCCTCGAACTGCGGCGTCAGGCCGCACTTCGAGGCGGTGTTCACCACGAGGACCACCTGCCCCAGGTAGTCGGCAAGGCGCTGGTCGGCGCCGGTGATCGTCTTGGCCTCGAAGTCGGGCAGGCGTGTCATTCAATCCTCCATAGTTAGTACCCAGCTAAAGGAATCCCGCCGATGCTGTATTCCCTGCCGGGCTCACGACCTGTCGGCGGTAGCGTCGATGCATGGACCTGACTCTTGACCATTCCAGCGCGATGCCGCCGTTCGAGCAGGTGCGGGACGGGCTGGCCGCAGCCGTGCGGAACGGGGAACTGGCCCCCGGTGACCGCCTGCCGACCGTGCGTAACCTGGCCGCCGATCTCGGTCTGGCCAGCAATACGGTTGCCCGCGCGTACCGGGAACTCGAAGCGGCAGGGGTCGTCGAGACCCGCGGACGCAACGGCACCTTCGTCGCGGCCCACGGCTCCGAACTCGCGATGGAGGCTGCCCTTGCCACAGCTGCCTACGCCAAGCGGCTCCGCGAGCTGGGGATCAGCGCAGAGGAAGCGGTGGCGCTGGTCCGCAAGGCCCTGGCCTGACCGCGGTTACGGGATGTTCGGCGAGATCCGTCGACGGATCTGGGAACGTAGCTGGACTTCACGAAGGCGATGGTCGTCAGCAACGACTCACGGGTGTCGGTGTCGATGCCGGCGGTCATCTCGCTGGCGATCCGGGTAATCGCACGATCAGCGCCTGTGAAACCGACTGCATTGACACCTATGGTTACGTAACCGTAGGTTACGGGGGGTACTGCAAGAGCCCCAGCTACCAGGAGATCCCTTTGACCGAGGCCGCAGATTCCATCGACTTCGTACAACTCCTCGATCAGGCCGGACGGCGCGTGGAGCACCAGGACTTTGCCTACGCCGGCACGGACGCCGACATTGCCGCGCGGCTGCGCGACATGATCCTTGCCCGCCGCATCGACTCAGAGGCGACAGCCCTGCAGCGCAAGGGTGAGCTGGGCCTGTGGCCGCCGATGCTCGGCCAGGAGGCCGCCCAGATCGGTTCCGCCCGAGCGAGTCGCATGCCGGACGAGCTGATCCCGTCCTACCGCGAGCACGGTGTCGCCTGGTGCGCCGGCATCGACCCGATCGACCTGCTCAGCACCTTCCGCGGCACGTCGATGGCCTGCTGGCCGTCGCGCCCGAAGAACTTCCACCTCTACTCCTTCGTCATCGGCAGTCAGACCCTGCACGCCGTCGGCATGGCCATGGGCATGCAGCGCGACGGACTCGTCGGCAACGAAGACCCGGACGCCAACGGAGCTGCGGTCGTCTACTTCGGCGACGGCGCCACCAGCCAGGGCGACGTCAACGAGGCGTTCATCTTCGCCGCCTCCTACGCCGCGCCGGTCGTCTTCTTCTGCCAGAACAACCAGTACGCCATCAGCGAGCCGATCGCCCTGCAATCGCGCATCCCGTTGTACCGCCGCGCCGCCGGGTTCGGCTTCCCTGGCGTCCGTGTGGACGGTAACGACGTGCTTGCCGTCGAAGCGGTCACCGCCTGGGCTCTCGACCACGCGCGTGCCGGAAAGGGTCCGGTGCTGGTGGAGGCCTACACGTACCGCATGGGCGCGCACACCACCTCCGATGACCCCACCAAGTACCGCAAGGCCGAGGAAGAGGCCGAGTGGCGGGCCAAGGACCCGATCGAGCGCGTGACGACCTACCTGCTCAACGCCGGTGCCATCGACCAGGCCTGGCTGGACCGGGTCGCTGTCGAGTCCGAGGCGCTGGCCGAGCGGCTGCGCGCGGCCTGCGTCGAGCTGCCCGAACCAAAGCTCGAGGACAGCTGGCACCAGGTGTACGCCAACACCCCCGACCTGCTGGAGAACCAGCGCACCGAATACCTCGCCTACCAGGCCGCCTTCGAGGTGAACTGATGAACCTGACCATGGCCAAGGCGCTCAACGCCGGCCTCCGCCGGGCACTCGGCGCCGACCCCAAGGTGCTGCTGGCCGGTGAGGACATCGGCAAGCTCGGCGGCGTCTTCCGGGTTACAGAAGGCCTCCAGGCCGAGTTCGGGCCCGACCGGGTGGTCGACTCCCCGCTCGCAGAGGCCGGCATCGTCGGCACAGCCGTCGGACTCGCGATGCGCGGCTACCGTCCCGTGGTGGAGATCCAGTTCGACGGCTTCGTCTACCCCGCCTTCGACCAGATCGTCAGCCAGGTCTCCCGCATCCGGTTCCGCTCCGGCGGTCAGTTCGGCGTCCCGCTGGTGGTCCGGATCCCCTTCGGCGGTGGTATCGGCGCGATCGAGCACCACAGCGAGTCCCCCGAGGCGTACTTCGCGCACACCCCTGGCCTGAAGGTGGTCACGTGTTCCAACCCGCTGGACGCTTACTGGATGATCCAGCAGGCCATTGCCGACGATGACCCGGTGATCTTCTTCGAGCCCAAGCGCCGCTACCACGAGAAGGGCGAGGTGGACACCGATGCCGACGACGCCCCGATGTCGCTCTACCAGGCGCGCGTGGTCAAGCCCGGCACCGATGCAACCCTGATCGCCTACGGGCCGATGGTGCGCACCTGCGTCGAGGCAGCGATCGCTGCTGACAAGGAAGGCCGCAACCTCGAGGTTGTCGACCTGCGATCGTTGTCGCCGCTGGACGACGCGACGATCCTCGCCTCCGTCCGCCGGACCGGGCGCGCGATCGTCGTGCACGAAGCCGTGGGGACGCTGGGCATGGGCGCCGAGATCGCCGCGCGGATCCAGGCCGAATGCTTCTTCGAACTGCAGGCGCCGGTGCTTCGCGTGACCGGCTACGACCTTCCCTACCCGCCCAGCCGGACCGAAGATGGATACCTGCCCGACCTGGATCGGGTGCTGGACGCCGTCGACCGCTCCCTGGCCTACTGAGAGAGACCTGCTGATGCGTGAGTTCAAGTTGCCCGACCCTGGCGAAGGCCTGCTCGAGGCCGAGATCGTCTCCTGGAAGGTGAAGGTGGGCGATCAGGTCGCGGTGAACGACATCCTGCTGGAGATCGAGACCGCCAAGTCGCTGGTCGAGCTGCCTTCGCCGTTCGCTGGGGTGGTTGCAGAGGTGCTGGTGGCCGAGGGCGAGACCGTCGAGGTGGGTACGCCGATCATCCGGATCAACGATTCAGTTGAAATACTGGGTGAGACTTCGGAAGAGCCTTTGGTCGAGCATGTCGGGACCACAACTGTCACCGGCAACGTGCAGGACGACCTGGGCGAGGTTCCGGTGGCGACTCCGGACGCGAGTGGCTCGATGCTGGTTGGCTACGGCGCCAAGGCCGGCTCGATCAGCCGGCGGCCCCGGCGGGCTACGGGCACCGTGTCGGTTTCAGGACCGGCGACCGACCAGGTGCACGAGTCCTACGACACCGCCACCCCGGTCTCCCGACACACCGACGACGTCACCCCGTCCTCGCCGCTGTCGGCCAGCCCGTCCGGTGAGCAGCTGCCGCAGCCCGGGCGCCCCGCGCGCGAGGTCGAGAGCGGCCGTCCGCCGCTTGCCAAGCCGCCCGTGCGA
Source organism: Propionibacteriaceae bacterium (assembly GCA_017882685.1). Lineage (GTDB taxonomy): Bacteria > Actinomycetota > Actinomycetes > Propionibacteriales > Propionibacteriaceae > Propionicimonas. The sequence continues at coordinate 9,618 of JADGPA010000109.1, forward strand.
CGCATCGCCCGCGACCTGGGCATCGACCTCACCCAGGTGCCGGGGTCCGGCCCGGGCGGCACGATCACCGCCGAGGACGTGGTGACCGCAGCGCAGGGCGGGCGTCCGTCCACGGGTGATCGGCGCGTGCAGCTGAAGGGCATCCGTCGCGAGATGTTCCGGGCCATGACAGCGTCCCTGAACGTCCCGCAGGCAACAGCCTTCTCCGAGGTGGATGTCACCGGCACGATGGAACTGATCGAGAACCTGCGCGGCCGCCGCGAGTTCGCCGGGCTGCGGATCTCACCCCTGCTGGTGTTCGCCAAGGCTGCCTGCCTCGCGATCGCCCGCAACCCCGAGATCAACTCCAGCTTCGACGAGGCGACCGAGGAGATGGTGCTGCACGGCGACGTGAACCTCGGCATCGCCGCCGCCACCCCGCGCGGCCTGGTTGTGCCGAACATCAAACGGGCGGGTCGGATGAACCTGCTCGAGCTCGCGCAGTCGCTGAACGAGATGGTCGCCGTGGCCAAGCAGGGCCGGGTGCAGCCCGGAGACCTGGCGCTGGGTACGTTCACGATCACCAACGTCGGTGTCTTCGGCGTGGACGGCGGTACGCCGATCATGAACCCCGGCGAGGCGGCGATCATGTGCCTGGGCACCGTCCGCCGCAAGCCGTGGGTGATGGGCACCGGTGAGGACGAGCGCATCGAGATCCGTTCGGTCTGCACCGTCTCCCTGACCTTCGACCACCGCCTGGTGGACGGGGAGATGGGCTCGAAGTTCCTCGCCGACGTGGCCACGATCATGAGCGACCCTGGCCTGTCCCTGCTGTTCTGACTCGCTCGCCACCCCGCCCCTCCCCGCTCCCGAAACGTTCCCTCGCTCCCGAAATTCCGGGAGGAAGAGCACAGTTCGGGAGCGAACACGCAGGAGATGGGTCTAGCGTGCCGGAATGGGCCGACCCGACCATCGTGTGACCGCCGTACTCGCCGGAGCGGGTGCACTCTCCCTTGTGGTTGGCTGTGCGACGTTCCCGGAGCGGATGGGTGTCGTCGCCCGGACGCCTGTGGCGACCGCGGCTGCGCGTGCGCTGGCGGCCCCCGCGCAGGTGCTGCCTCAGGCGAGCGCGGCCGTGCGAAAGCCGGTGTGGGTGCGCCGCATCGACCCAGGACAGACGGGCTGGTTCTCCTCGCCGTCCCTCGTCGACCTGAACGGTGACGGACTCAAGGAAATCGTCGCGCCGCTGTACTCGACTTACGTCTACTCCGCCCCCGGCGCCAAGCTGGCCACCGGCACGGCAACGTCCGGACGCGTCTACGCCCCGTCCGTCGTTGCCGATCTCGATGGCGACGGGGTCACGGAGATCGTGGTCGGTGGCAGCGGCACGGTCGGCGCCTACGAGTGGCGGAACGGCCAACTGGTCATCAAGCCCGGTTGGCCGGCGTCGGTCGCTAGCGGCGGCCAGAAACCCGAGGTGCGCGGCCTCGCCGCTGCAGACCTCGACGGCGATGGCGCCCTCGAGGTGGTCGCCACCACGACGAACACGTCTTCCACGGGGGCGCAGGTGTTCGTGTTCGCCGCGAACGGGTCGCTGTACCAGCCGGCCGGCGGCCACAGCCCGGCGTGGCCGCGGTACAACCAGCTCACGGGCGCAGGCAACGACAAGGGCTTCAACGGCCAGGGCAACGACGGCTACGGCGCCTACGGGTTGAACGTCGGCATCGGTCAGCTGGACGACGACCCGCAGCTCGAGATCGTCGTTACCTTCGACAACCACCAGATCAACCTGTTCAACCACGACGGCACGTCCGTGCTCGCCTCGGACTGGTACACCAACCGGGCCAGCGCCTACGCGGGTCAACGGCTCGGCTGGGGCCAGTTCATCCGCTGGCAGTCCATGTCGGTGGAGGACGCCCAGAACCACGCACACACCGGGTCCTGGCCGAGCCCGAAGAAGACCTCCTGGTTGCAATGGACGGCCTCCCCGCCGTCCATCGGAGACCTCGACGGCGACGGCCACGCCGAAGTGATAGGCATCCCCAACGTGGAGAAGAAGATTCCATACGTGACCCAGTCCCACGCGGTGATGGTCCTGGACGGGGCGCAGAACGGCGGCGCCCGGTCGGGGCGGCGGCACGTCGGGTTCACGACGCTGCCGAAGACAGGGAAGCCGATTGTCCGGAAGTCCGGCGACTGGTACCCACCCGACGGCATCCCTGCGCCGACCCTTGTCGACCTCACCGGCGACGGCAAGCTCGACATCGTGTTCCCGGGCAACGACGGCTACGTCTATGCCATCAGTTCGACTGGAAAGCGCTTGTGGCGCTGGGGGTATGCGCCCGGAAAGAAGCGCACCTTCGCCTCGGAGGTGGTCGCCGCCGACCTGAACGCCGACGGTAGGCCGGAGCTGGTGTTCGGCATGTACGGACGGGTGGCGAAGAGCGGGCGGCTGGTCGTGCTCAACGCAAAGGGCAAGAAGATCGCCAAGCTCACCGTCCCGAAGCAGGCAAAGGACGGCAACGGCATCGGGATCGCGGCGGCGCCGTCAATCGCCGACCTTGACGGGAACGGCACCCTCGAGATCGTCACCACCTCGATCGACCACGGCCTCGACGTGTGGACGGTGCCTGGCTCCGTCGCGGGCGCGGCTGCCTGGCCCACTGGGCGGGGCTCGCTGCTACGTAACGGCAGCGCGTCCTAGAGTTCAGGCGTGTCCACTCGCGCTGATGTGCTGATCGCCGCCGATGACCTGCCCGCCGCGCTGGCCGCGGGCGCGCAACTGCTCGATGTCCGCTGGAGGCTGGGCGAGCGTGCTGGTAGCGGCTTCGAGCGCTACCTGCAGGGCCACCTGCCCGACGCCCGCTTCCTCGACCTGGAAGGTGTGCTGACCGGACCGACCACCGACCCGACGCTGGGCCGGCATCCGCTACCAGATATCGACCAGCTCGGCGCCGGCCTCGGTGCCCTCGGCGTCGATCCGGCCAGGCCGATCGTTGTCTATGACGAGCCGGGCTCCTTCGCCGCCGGCCGCGCCTGGTGGGTGCTGCGGTGGGCCGGGCTCGACGCGCGCGTCCTTGACGGTGGGGTCGCGGCCTGGGTTGCCGCAGGAAACCTGCTGGAGACCGAGGAGCCGCCTGCGGCTCATGGGATTCCGCTGGCGCTCACTGCGGGACACCTGCCCACGCTGGACGCGGACGGCGTGGCTGCCTTCGACGGCACCCTTATCGACGTCCGGGCGCCCGAGCGGTATCGCGGCGAGGTGGAGCCCATCGACGCAAGCGCCGGCCACATCCCTGGCGCGGTGAACCGTCCGGTCGGCGGCTACTGGGCCGCCGACGGAACGCTCCCAGACGAGGAGAAGTTGCGCGGGCTGTTGGCCCTGCCTCTCTCCACGAGCCCTGAGGAGGGAGCGGAGCTACCGTCACTGTCCACGAGCCCTGAGGAGGGAGCGGAGCGACCGTCACGAAGGGTCGCGGTCTACTGCGGCTCCGGGGTCTCGGCAGCTCAGGTGGTGCTTGCCCTGGCCAGCCTCGGGGTGGACGCAGCGCTCTACCCGCCGTCCTGGTCGGGCTGGTCGGCCGATCCGTCCCGGCCAGTGGCTGTGGGGACGCAGGAATGAAGCCCCCTGCTGTGGTGGCCACGAGACTTGACCACATCCGGGCGAACCTGGAGGTCATCCGGGAACGGGTGGGCTCCCGAAAAGTGCTGGCTGCCGTGAAGGCCGACGCCTACGGCCATGGCGCGGTCCCGGTGTCACAGATGATCCAGGAGACCCGGGCGGCCGACTGGCTCGGCGTCGCGAACGTCGCCGAGGGCGTGGAACTGCGGGTGGCGGGCGTGAGGATGCCGATCCTGAAGTTCTCTGTTGCCCGCGGTGACGAGGTGGCCGTCGCCGTCGCGTCCGACCTTGCGCTGTGCGTCGTCGATGCCGAATCGATCGCAGAGACTGCGGTCGCGGCCGGCAGCCAGGGGGTCATCGCCGAGGTGCACCTGAAGGTGGACACCGGCATGCGGCGGATCGGCTGCCTTCCGGAGCAGGCGCCCGAACTGGCGAAGCTGATCGACGCCGTGCCCGGTCTGCGGCTGGGCGGTCTGATGTCGCACCTGCCGATCTCGGACTCACCGGCGGGGGATGAGTTCACCCGCGCCCAGATCGAGCTCTTCCGCACCGCCGTCGAGAACGTTGTGGCGGCTCGCGGGCCGGTGCCGCTGGTGCACCTGGCCAACTCCGGCGGCGTCCTTGCCCACCCCGACTCGTGGTTCGACATGGTGCGTCCCGGCGTCATGATCTACGGCGCCTATCCCGATCCGGCGGTGCCGCGGACGGTTCCGCTGCTGCCCGGCCTCGAATGGCGCTCCCGGGTGACCTTCGTCAAGCAGGTCGCCGCGGGCGAGACCGTCGGTTACGGCCGCACCTGGACCGCTGAGCAGGACACCTGGATCGCCACCGTCCCGATCGGCTACGGCGACGGCTACTCCCGGCTGCTGTCGAACCGTGGCCGGATGCTCGTCGCCGGCCGCAGCTACCCCATCGCCGGCCGGGTCTGCATGGATCAGACGATGATCGACCTCGGTCCCCGGACCGACGTCACAGTCGGGGACGACGTTGTGCTCGTCGGCCGGAGCGGGGCGGAAGAGATCACGACGACCGAGATCGCCGGGCTGATGGGCACGATCCCCTACGAGGTGACCTGCCTGATCACGCGCCGGGTCGCCCGGACGTTCATCTCCTGACGGTCCGTGAGGAGCCTCGTTAGCGCAGCGAGCGAGGCGTCACGAAGGGCTACTGCCGCGGAATGGACGCCTGTTGGCGGGCGATGAACTCACGCTTGGCGTAGGCGGCGAGGCCGAAGGTCAGCCAGCCGTCGACGGCAGCGCCGACGCCGCCACCAACGAGCGGGATCCGGCGGACGACAACGACAGCCAGGTGCTTGCCGCCCATGCGTCCGGCCAGTGAGCCCATCACGCGTTCGCTGATCTTCCGCTCGAGGTCGGCGTCGAACATCGGGGACGTCGCGATCACCAGCGGGGTTGTCGGAAGCTTGCCCTCGGACACCAGGCGGCGCACCTCGTCATCGCCGAGCATGGCCAACGTCAGGGCTGCGCGGACCCGACGGTCGTCCACGTCATAGCCGCGCAGGTGGGCGATCGAGCCGATCATCCGGACGCTCAGTACAGCGAGACCGGCGAGGTTGGCCGGCAGGCCGACGGGCAGGGTGATCAGGCCGCCGACGCTGGTGAGGAACCCCTGGGCCGAGGCGAGGCCGATGTGCTGCATCACGATCGAATCGATCGCAGCCTCACGCTCGCCCTTGGACTGCAGGGAGCGGGCGGCCGTGGTCTTCGCTCCCGGGAAGGCGGTGTTGCCGTTGATGGCGAACTCGATGATGCTGCGCAACAGGCCACCGGCCACTTCCGGAGTGCGGGTGACCAGCTGCTTGCCGAAGTCGGAGGCAGCATTCGCCATCGGAGGTTCCTTTCGGTCGCTGACCCCACCAGCGTAGGCCGGGACGCGAAGCCCGCGGCAGGGGGCGCCGTCCCGGAGCTGACCCCGGCCCGACCCGGACGCTCAACTCGCGCTCGGAGTCGCGGCCGGGCTCGCGGTTGGGGTCGAAAGGGTCGGTTCGGGCGTGAGTGTCGCTGTGCAGCCCGGGGGTTGTCGTGGCCGGCTGGCACAATCGGGCCATGGCACGCCGTCCAGGCATCTTCGGACCCGCGCAGGACTGGCCAGAGCAGGACCTGATCGCGTTCTCGGCCGAGTTCGACGAGGGCCTGGTGCTGGCTGCCTACACCGAGGGCGTGTTCCCGATGCCGCTGCACGAATCGGGCTTCGGCCAGATGGGCTGGTGGTCGCCGCTGCAGCGCGGGGTGCTCCCGCTGGACGCCGTCCGCGTGCCGCGGTCGCTGCGCAAGTCCGCCCGGCACTACACCACCACCATCGACGCCGCCTTCGAGCAGGTCCTCGACCGCTGCGCCGACCCGCAGCGCTTGCACGGCTGGATCGACGCCGACGTCCGCCGCATCTACACCTCACTGCACCGTGCCGGCCGCGTCCACTCTGTGGAGACCTGGGACGCAGAAGGGCGCCTCGTCGGCGGCCTCTACGGGGTGTCGATGGGCGGCCTGTTCGCCGGGGAGTCGATGTTCCACGACCCGGTGCACGGCCGGGACGCATCCAAGGTCGCCCTTGTTGCACTGGTGGCGATGCTGTACGACGAGCATGCTGAAGACCGCATCATCGACGTCCAGTGGCAGACCGACCACCTCGCCACCCTTGGGGCGATCGAGGTGGAAAGGGAGGAATACCTGGGCCTGCTGGCCGAGGCGCTCAGCGTCCCCGAGCCGGCGTGGCCCGCACGGAAGGAGGACCATGCCTGAACTACCCGAGGTGGAGGCCCTGCGCACCTTCCTCGCCAACACCTGCGTCGGCAAGACGATCGCGCGCACAGAACTCGCGGCGTTCGCGAGCCTGAAGACCTTCGAGGTGCCGCTGTCGGCCCTGCACGGCCTCGAGGTGGACGGGGTGGAGCGGCGCGGCAAGTTCATCTGCCTGTCCGTGGGCGGATTGTGGCTGGTGTTCCACCTTGCCCGCGGCGGCTGGCTCACCTGGAAGGACGCGATGCCGCTCAAGCCTGCGCGGCCAGGTCGTGGCCCGCTGGCAGCACGGGTGGTCTTCGACGACGACACCGGCTTCGAACTCACCGAGTACGGCACGCAGAAACGCCTCGCGCTGTACGTCGTGACAAGTCTCGACCAGGTGCCCGGCATCGTCAGCCTCGGGCCCGATCCGATGGCAGCGGAGTTCACCCCCGACGTGCTGGCCGGCATCCTTGATGCGGCCGGACGCTCCCAGCTGAAGGGGGTGCTGCGCGACCAGCGGACCATCGCCGGCATCGGCAACGCCTGCTCCGACGAGATCCTGCACAGAGCGTTGCTCAGCCCGTTCAAGCCGGCAAGCGGACTGGACGCCGCAGAGCGGGCCACGCTGTACGAGGCGATCCGCACGGAACTCGCCGATGCGGTCGGACGTTCGGCAGGGCTGGCGGCCAAGGAACTCAAGGGCGCCAAGTTGCTCAACCTGCGGGTGCACGGCAAGACGGGCCAGCCCTGCCCGATCTGCGGCGCGACGATCGCAGAGGTCTCGTTCGCCGACAGCTCGCTGCAGTACTGCCCCGGCTGCCAGACGGGTGGCAAGCTGCTGGCCGATCGGCGGCTGTCGCGGTTGTTGAAGTAGTAGCCCGCGAGCGTGGGTAACGGTCCGGTATCGGCTCCGGGCAGGCGCCAACCCGGTCAGCGTGACCCGGTAGCCTGCTTGCGATGCCAACATTTCGGGGGAACATGAGCGCAGCGGCGGGAACACGGTGGGCGCGGGTTCGCGCCTTCGTGGCTGCGCCGTGGTCGGCCAATCCGCGAACCGGCATCATCATGATCGTCGCCAGCGCCCTGATCACGATCGCTGTCGCCTTCTGCGGCCCGTCGTCGGTCGCGCTGAAGCTCGGTCCCCGCATCGACTACCTGCCGCCGTGGTACCTGCCGGTCGGAACGATCGAGCTCGGCGAATGGGTGGCGGTGCCGGCCCTTTGGATCGGGCTGATGCTCGGGGCGATCGGGCTGTGGATCTGCTGGCGTGCGGTGAATGTCGGGTGGCGCCCGAACAACCGGCGGCTGTTCCTGCTCGGCTCTGGCCTCAGCGTCCTCACCTGCCTCGTTCCGCCGCTGACGTCGGCGGACGTGCTGATGTACGCCGCCTACGGCCGCCTCCAGGCTCTGGGGCTGAACCCGTACAACATCACCCCGGCCGAGATCTTCCGCTCCGAGTTCGACCAGGTGCTGGTGTGGACCGAGCGTCCCTGGCAGGACACGCCCAGCGTCTACGGCCCGCTGGCCTCTGCGTCGCAGTGGCTGGCCGCCTGGCTCGGGAACGGCAACATGCACGACACGGTGTTCTGGCTGCAGATGCTCGCATTGCTGCCGTTCCTGCTGATCGGCGCCGTGATCGTGCTGCTCGCGCACGACGACCACAAGATCCAGACCCGCGCCGTGCTGTTCACTGTGCTGAACCCGATCATGATCTGGTCGGTGCTCGCCGCCGCCCACAACGAGGCGTTCACGCTGGTCTTCGCGATCGTGGGCCTGTGGTTCATGCGCCGCAGCCCGTTCGTCGCCGGACTGTGCATCGGCCTGGCAGGCACGGTGAAGGTCTCGCTGGTGTTCTACGGCATCGCGATGGCCTGGGGCTATCGGCGCGACTGGCGCAAGCTGCTGCAACTTTCCCTCGGCGCAGCGGTGCCGCTCGCGATCGCCTACGGGGTGTGGGTGCCTTCCGCCCTGCTCGCGGCCCAGCGGAACACCGGCTACGTTTCTGCCGGTTCCTGGGCTCCCTGGCTGCAGGTGCCATTGGCCTTTGTTGTCGGCGACTGGGCAACGCGCGGCTTCATCGGCTGGCTGGGCTGGATCATGATGGCCGCCGTCGCGTGGATGCTGTCCCGGGTTCTGCCGTGGCGGCTCGTCCCCGGCAACCCCGAGGACGACGAGCCGCGGCGCGACCCTCTCACCGTCGCCGTCCGGACCGCAGCCATCCTCACCGCGTCCTGGCTGGTGACCTCTCCGTACACGCTCAGCTGGTATGACCTGACCACCTGGGTGCCGCTGGGCCTGATGGCGGCGTCTCGGCTCGACGTGCTGATGATCTGGCGAGGGCTGTGGCTTTCGGTGGCCTACGTCACCGGCCGGTCGGTGGAGTTCAGCCCGACCATGAAGTCCATCTCCGGCTTCATCAGGGACGCCCTGTGCTCGGGCGCCCAAGTGCTGGTGCTGGTGTGGATCGTGCACTGGTGGTGGACGTGGGGACGCGAGCTGCCGCCACTGCCGCGCTGGCTGCGGCGCCGCATGCCCGTGGCCGTGACCCGAACCGGCTGAGCCGCACCACTACGCTGAGCGCGTGCTCGGATACTTCGGACCCGCTGGGACGTTCACCCACCAGGCGCTGCTGACCTTCTCCGCCGGCGAGGCCATGCCGTTCGGCACGGTAGCAGAGGCGCTGGAAGGGGTGCGGGCCGGGGTGGTCGAAGCCGCGCTGGTGCCCATCGAGAACTCGGTGGAGGGCGGGGTCTCCGCCACCCTCGACATCCTCGTGAACGGCCGGCGCCTGATGATCGTGCGCGAGGTACTGCTGCCCGTCCAGTTCAACCTGTACGCACGGCCGGGGACGGCGCTGGCCGACGTCCGCCGCGTCCTGACCCACCCGCATTCCGCTGCGCAGTGCCGGCACTGGATGATCGACAACCTGCCCGACGCCCACGTGACCGAGGGCGGCTCGAACGCCGCGGCAGCCCAGGAAGTCGCCGACCCGACCTCGAAGTACGACGCCGCCATTTGCGGCGAGATCGCTGGCACCACGTACGGCCTTGTGCCGATCGCCACCGAGATCGCCGACAACTCCTCGGCGGTGACGCGGTTCGTGCTGGTGTCGCTGCCGACCGAGCCGCCGGCGCCGACCGGAGCGGACAAGACCACCCTGGTCGCCTACATGCACGCCGACCACGCCGGCGCCCTGCTGGAGATCCTCGAACAGTTCTCCAGCCGCGGCGTGAACCTGACCCGCATCGAGTCCCGTCCCACCAAGACGACGCTGGGCAGCTATTGCTTCAGCATCGACGCCGAGGGCCACCTGCGCGACCCGCGGCTGGCCGAGGCCATGCTGGGCCTGCACCGGATCTGTGCCGACGTGCTCTTCCTCGGCTCGTACCCGCGCGCCGACGGAGTCAGCCCGGAGATCGCGCGCGGCTTCGCAGACGCCGACTTCGCCGCGGCCCGCGAGTGGTACGCCGGCCTGGTTAACCCTGAAGACGACTGAGTCGGGCGGAAAAGAGGGACGGTTCTCCTTGTCCGCCAACTCCCACGCCGGTGCCGTGGCTGGAAATAGGAACCGTCCCCATTACCCGCCGGACGGGGTCAGTCGGCGGCGGACCGGGCGATCAGCTCGAGCCGTTCGCGGTAGGCCTGCCACCACTCGGCATCACCCTCTGGCAGGTTGCTGTTGTCGGCGCGCAACCCCACGCTTCCGTCGATGAGTTCGCGCACCAGGTCTGCGTGGCCGGCATGGCGGTTGGTCTCCGCGATGACGTGCACGAGGATCTGCTGCAGGCTCACCTGCCGGCGGGCCGGGTGCCACCACGGCACTGCGCCGACCGCGTCCAGCGGGAGTTCGGCGATGGTCGCGTCGGTGTGTGCCCAGGCGCGGCGGTACAGGGCAACGATCGACTCGATTGACTCAGCCTCGGTGGCGAAGAGGTCGATGTTCGGCACGTCGTCCTCGGCGTCCAGCCAGTCGGGTGGGTCGGCAACCGGCCGTCCGAACACCTCGCCGAAGTAGCCGAACTCGATTCCGGCAAGGTGTTTCACCAGGCCGATGAGGTTGGCGCCTGTGGGCACGAGCGGGCGGCGGGCGTCATAGGCGGACAGCCCTTCCAGCTTCCACAGCATCGCGTCGCGGGCAGACTGCAGGTAGCGCAGCAGGAGCTCCTTCAGTTCGGGTGGCATTCGACCACTCTGGCAGCTGGCGCTCCGGAGCGGCAGCCCGGCGTCCGATAGGCTCGGCGCCGTGATCGACCCGAAGCTGCTGCGCACCAATCCCGACCTCGTCCGCCGCTCCCAGGAAGCTCGTGGGGAGTCCGTGGAGCTGGTCGATCAGCTGGTCGGTGCGGACGAGTCGCGCCGCTCGGCGATCGCAGCATTCGAGAACCTGCGTGCAGAGCAGAAGGAGCTCGGCAAGCAGGTGGCCCGCGCGCAGGGGGAAGAGAAGGCCGCCGTCCTCGCCCGCACCAGGGAGGTCGCCGTCCAGGTCAAGGCTGCCCAGGTCACAGCGGACGCCGCCGGCGCGACGTTCGACGACCTGATGAAGGCCCTCCCCAACCTCGTGTTCGAGGACGTGCCCCGCGGCGGCGAGGACGACTTGTTCGTGCTGGAAACCGTCGGGGCCCCCCGTGACTTCGCTGCCGAGGGCTTCACCCCCCGCGACCACCTTGAGATCGGCGAACTGCTTGGCGCGATCGACATGGCGCGCGGCGCGAAGGTGTCCGGTTCGCGGTTCTACTTCCTCACCGGCATCGGCGCCCGACTGGAGTTCGCCCTGCTCAACCTCGCGATGAGCAAGGCGCTGGGCTGGGGGTTCACCCCGGTGATCCCGCCCGCCCTGGTGAAGCCGTCCGCGATGGAAGGAACCGGCTTCCTCGGCCAGGCCGCGCAGGACGTCTACCACCTGCCCGCGGACGACCTGTACCTGGTTGGCACCTCCGAGGTGGCGCTGGCCGCCTACCACTCCGAGGAGATCCTCGACGCCGCGTCCCTGCCCCGGCACTACGTCGGCTACAGCCCGTGCTTCCGCCGCGAGGCCGGTTCCTACGGCAAGGACACCCGAGGCATCTTCCGGGTGCACTGGTTCGACAAGGTCGAGATGTTCGTCTGCTGCGATCCGGCCGAGGCCGAAGCAGAGCATCAGTTGCTGCTGGGCTTCGAGAAGGAGTTCATCACCTCGCTGGAAATCCCCTTCCAGGTGCTCGACGTGGCCGGCGGCGACCTCGGCCTGAGCGCAGCCCGCAAGTACGACTGCTACGGCTGGCTGCCCACCCAGGACCGGTACCGCGAGATCACCTCGACCTCGAACTGCACCGAGTTCCAGGCCCGCCGGCTCAACATCCGCATGCGGGACGGCGACGGGGTCCGCTCCGCCGCGACGCTGAACGGCACCCTTTGCGCGATGACGCGGATGATCATCATGCTGCTGGAGAACCACCAGCAGGCCGACGGCTCGGTCTACGTGCCGGCCGCCCTGCGTCCCTATCTCGACGGCATGGAGTACCTGCGTCCGCTGTCGTGACCGACGCCGACTGGTGGCCACGACTGGTGGCCCTGGACATCGAGCTGCGCCGCTGGTTCGCCTGACCGCATCGGTGCCCGCGGGCGGCTAGCCTGAATCGGTACAACGACCAGGGGGTCCGAAGTGGTGCATCCCTATCTGCGGGAGCCGGAGTTCATCAGCCAGCTGAAGGACGGCACGGTCAAGCAACTCAACCCGTTCAGCGGCACAGAAGTCTGGACGGTGGCCGGGCGCGGCAACCGCCCACTCGGTGTCGTGCTGCCCGACCCGGTCCCGCTGGATCCCGCCCAGCACGGACGCCACTGCCCGTTCTGCGAGGGCCGGTACCTCGACACCCCGCCGGAGAAGTCGCGGGTGGTCCGCAACCCCGATGGTTCCTGGGAGACCCGCTACCGCACTTCGGCAGAGGAGCTGGAAGCGACAAGGGCCGAGTTCCGCCGGGTCCCGAACCTCTTCGAGATCCTCTCCTACGACTACTGGCACGACAACTACGGCTACGAGCTGCCCGCACGGGTGCGCGACCGGAAGACCGCCTACCTGTCCTCGCCGGCCGGACGGGCGCACGTGCTCGCGGTTGTGCGCACCAAGCTGAAGGCCGGCGGACGCAGCGACGAGGTGATCGACGCCCTCGGCGAGGAAAGCCAGCTCGAGGCAGCGTCCGGTTTCTTCGGTGGCGGTCACGATGTTGTGATTGCACGACGGCACTTCATCGACGGCGCCACCGACAACACCCAGCTGGCGGGCTCGGGCACCCTGACCCCGGAGGAGCACCACCGGTTCCTCGCGTTCACCGTCGAGTCGGTGGGGGCGCTGTTCGACCTGAATCGCTACGCCCGTTATGTCGCGGTGTTCCAGAACTGGCTGCGTCCGGCTGGGGCGTCGTTCGACCACCTGCACAAGCAACTGGTGGCCATCGACGAGCGCGGGGTGCAGCACGAGCAGCAGATTGAACGGCTGCGGAGCAACCCGAACATCTACAACGAGTACGGCCCCAACTACGCCTCCTACCGCAACCTGGTGCTGGCGGAGAATGAGCACGCCGTCGCGTTCGCGGGCTTCGGCCATCGCTACCCGACGATCGAGATCTACTCCAAGTCAGAGGCCTGCGACCCGTGGAACCACACCGAGCACGAGCTGCGCGCGGTCTCCGACCTGGTGCACGCCATGCACGCGGCCACCGGGGTGAACGTGCCGTGCAACGAGGAGTGGCACTACCGCCCGATCGATGCCGACCTGCCGATGCCGTGGCGGGTGATGCTGAAGTGGCGCACCTCGACGATCGCCGGGTTCGAGGGGGCGACGAAGATCTACCTCAATACCATCGACCCCTACGCCCTGCGCGACCGGTTGGTGCCGACCCTGTTCGCGCTGCGGGACGAGCGCAAGATCGCCGACATGCAGATCGCCACCGAGTGCCCGTGCCGTCCAAACTCGCTGCTGTACCGCGCCAATCGCAGCTGAGCTAGGACCTGTCGGCGCCGCTGGTTAGGGTGGCGTGGTGCCTGTGATCGAAGCCAGCGAGCTCACCAAGACCTACGGCGAGCTGCGCGCTGTCGACGAGATCTCCTTCGCGGTGAGCCCAGGGGAGTCGTTCGGCCTGCTCGGGCCCAACGGGGCTGGCAAGTCCACAACGATGCGCATGATCGGCGGTACAACGCTACGCACGTCGGGGACGCTGTTGGTGAACGGGCTCGACCCGGAGGTGCGCGGGCCGGAGGTGCGGGCCAACCTCGGTGTGGTGCCGCAACAGGACAACCTCGACACCGAGCTGCGGGCCCGCGACAACCTGATCATGTACGGCCGCTACTTCGGGCTGCCCTACAGCTACCTGCGTCCACGGGCCGACGAGCTGCTGGAGTTCGCCCAGCTCACGGAGAAGGCCGACGAGAAGGTCGACAACCTGTCCGGCGGCATGAAGCGGCGGCTCACGATCGCGCGCGCCCTTGTGAACGAGCCGCGCATCCTGCTGCTCGACGAACCCACCACTGGCCTCGACCCGCAGGCCCGCCACATCCTGTGGGACCGGCTGTTCCGGCTCAAGGAGCAGGGCGTGACGCTGATCGTCACCACGCACTTCATGGACGAGGCGGAGCAGCTCTGCGACCGGCTGATCGTGATGGACCGCGGCCGGATCGTCGCGGAGGGCAGCCCGGCCGACCTGATCCGGCGCTACGCCACCCGCGAGGTGCTGGAGGTGCGCTTCGGCTCTGATCGCAACGCCGCCCTCGTCGAGCGGTTGCGGGGCTTCGCGGACAGGATCGAACCCCTGCCCGACCGGGTACTGCTCTACACCGAGGACGGGGAAGGGGCGCTGGAGGCGGTGCGCCGCGAGGGGCTCGAGCCGGTCACCTCGCTGGTTCGCCGTTCCTCCCTGGAGGACGTGTTCCTCCGGCTGACCGGACGGAGCCTCATTGACTGACCTGCTCGACACCAACGCCCTTGCCTACTCCGGCCGGGCGCTCGACGCCGCCACCCAGGCGGCGTCCGTGCGGCGCTGGGGCTGGTGGTTCCAGGCGGAGTGGAGGTTGCGCTCGATGAAGGCGTACTGGACCTCCATCATTGGCACGGCCCTGCTCACCCCGCTGCTGTATGTCCTGGCGATGGGCATCGGGCTCGGCTCGCTGGTGGATGCGCACGCCGGCGGCATCGGCGGCGTCGCTTACCTGACCTTCGTGGCTCCCGGCCTACTGGTGAGCACTGTGGTGATGTCGGGGACGGCCGAGATGAGCTACCCGGTGATGGCGGGGTTCAAATGGGGGCGTCTCTACTACGCCCGCGCCACCACGGCGGCGAGCCCGCAGCAGGTCGCGCTCGGTGAGCTGCTTGCCGTCTTCATACGCCTGCTTGCCGAGGCGCTCGTCTTCTACGTGGTGCTGGTGGTCATGGGGGCGGTGCGTCCCGGGTGGTCGCTGCTGATGGTGCCGGTGGCCGGACTCGCCGGGATGGCCTTCGGTGCTCCGCTGGGCGCCTACGCCGGCACCATCGAGAACGAGGGGCCGGAGTTCGCCCTGATCCAGCGGTTCGTTGTGATGCCGATGTTCCTGTTCGCCGGAACCTTCTTCCCGCTGGCGTCGATGCCGATCTACCTGCAGTGGGTCGGCTGGATCTCGCCGATGTGGCACGGCAGCCAGCTGGCAAGGGCCGCCGGCTTCGGGATGCCGCTGTCCGGCGGAGAGGTGCTCATGCACCTGAGCTTCCTCGTTGGCGTGACCGCGGTCGGGGTCTGGCTGGCGCTGCGCTCCTTCGTCGCGAGGTTGGGCCGATGACCGCCCTCGCCGACTGGCTGACGGCCAACTCCTCCGGCAACGCCCGTGCCGTGATCGAGCGCGGCTTCCGGGTGATCCGCAACCAGAACTGGCTGATCGTCCTCTCCGGGTTCTTCGAGCCGGTCTTCTACCTGCTCAGCATGGGACTCGGCCTCGGCGCCCTGATCGGCACCGTGCCCGGCCCGGGCGGGGCGCCGATCTCCTACGCAGCGTTCATCGCGCCCGCGCTGCTGGCGACGTCTGCGATGAACGGCGCGATCTACGACAGCACGTGGAACGTGTTCTTCAAGCTGCGCTTCGCCAACCTGTACCAAGGCATGCTCGCGACCCCGCTCGGGCCGCTGGACGTCGCGGCTGGGGAGATCTTCATGGCCCTGTTCCGCGGTTTCCTGTACGCGCTCGCCTTCACAACTGTGATCGCGGTGATGGGGCTGGCCACGTCGTGGTGGGCGCTCGCCATGATCCCGGTTGCCCTGCTGATCGCCCTGGGCTTCGCCGCCTTCGGCATGGCGATCACAAGCTACTTCACGACCTTCCAGCAGATGGACTGGATCAACATCGCACTGCTGCCGATGTTCATGTTCTCCTCCACCCTCTTCCCCATCACGGTGTTTCCCGAGGCTGTGCAGTGGTTCATCATGGCGCTGCCGCTGTGGCACGGCGTCGAGCTCATGCGGCAGCTGTCTGTGGGCCACTTCGAGGCCAGCACGTGGCTGCACCTGGGCTATTTCCTTGCGATGTCGGCGGCCGGCGTTGGGTTCACGACCAGGCGGCTCCGTTCGCTGTTCCTGCGCTGACGATGCAGCTGTGGGGTCCCGGCTCCCGGGTGACCAGGCTGCTCACCGCGGAAGAGGACTCACGCGCACCTCGTGTTGCCGATCAAACCCGGCGCCGGTGATCTCGAAGGTCGCCGTCGCCCCCACCGTCGGAACCTCGACCAGGTAGTCGCCCCGGAAGCCGGTCACGCGGACCCGTCCGCCTGCGTCGGTCCGCAGTGGGGTGGGTTGCAGCCACCAGTCATTCTTGAGCAACCGATGAAGTGCGTCGTAGGAGGGCTTCGGGCTGCCGTCGGCGCGAACCAGACCGATCGGTGCGCCGAGCCAGGCGTCGGTGTCGGTGATGCCCCAGTACGTGATGGCCTCGACGGCCGGGTGCGATACCAGCGACCGGTAGTGGCGGACCAGCTCGTCGGCCTGCCGCGCCTCCCCCTCAGGAGTGCTCGGCCAGGATTCGACGATGTAGTCGTTGAGGTCGACGATGTCGGGCGGCATCAGATCGCCCGAGACCAGTGAGGTCTCGGTGAAGTGCAACGGAAGGCCGTACCGGGCGAACCTGTCCACGATCGCGAGGATCGCCTCCTCACCCCGGTAACCCTGATGCATGTGCGTCTGCAGGCCGATCGCGTCCAGTGCGACGCCCGACTCGAGGAGGCCCTCGATCAGGCACTCATACGCGCTGGATTGGTCGAAGTCGTTGATCAGGAGGGTGGCTGACGGGTTGGCCGCACGGGCCTCGTCGAACGCGAGTCGGACGGCGGTGAACCGTCCGCGTGCCCGCGCGAAGCGGGTGATCGCGTTGTCCTCCGCCGCGAAGACCGGCATGATCACCACCTCGTTGATGGCGTCCCACGAGTCGATGAGGCCCCGGAAGTCGCTCACCTCGCGACGGACGCGAGTGCGCAGTCGTGACTCCACTTCCCGCAGTGGCAGATCGAGCAGCCAGCGGGGCTGCAGGGTGTGCCAGACCAGCGGGTGTCCCTTGAGCTGCACGCCCCGAGCGGCGAACCAGCGGGCGGCGGCGAGCAGTTCTGCGGTGTGCGGCTCCCCTGGCTCGGGTTCGAATCCACCCCAGTAGAACGGCAGTGTGGCGGTGTTGAACAGCTCGAGCCAGTGCGCGGCGAGATCGGCATCGCCGGCGCTGCCCCTGCCATTGGCAAGTTCGATGAAGTCGAACCCGATGTTGCCGAAGGCGAACGCGTGGCTCAGCTGGCGCACCTCCACGTCCGTGTCCCCGAGCGGCTGGCCGGGCTGGTCGGTGACCAGGAGCACGGCGTCACCCAGGCGATGAGCCATCGTGGTGTCCGGCACGGAGCACTGCTGCATCTGAACCTCCCGATCAGTACCCTGCTATGCCGTGCTCGGCGCTCGCCATAGGTTGATGCCGCCCTCGGTGGCGTACCGGTCGATGTCGGCGAGCTCGTCCGCGGTGAAGTCCAGGTTGCGCACGGCGCCGAGGCTGTCCTCCAGCTGCTTGACGCTAGAGGCGCCGATCAGCGCGGAGGTGACCCGCTCGTCGCGCAGCACCCAGGCCAGGGCGAGCTGGGCGAGGGTCTGGCCGCGTCCCGTTGCGAGGTCGTTCAGCGCCCTGACGTGGGTGAGGTTCTGTTCGGTGAGCAGGTCTGTGGACAACGACTTGCCCTGCGAAGCCCGCGAACCCTCCGGCACGCCGTCGAGGTACTTGTCGGTGAGCATGCCCTGAGCGAGCGAGGAGAACGCGATGCAGCCCAGTCCGGTGTCGCCGAGGGCGTCCAGCAGGTCCTCCTCGATCCAGCGGTTCAGCATCGAATAGGACGGCTGGTGGATCACCAGCGGAGTCTTCAGCTCACGGGCGATCGCGACAGCTTCCCGAGTCCGCTCACCGGAGTAGGACGAAATCCCGACGTAGAGCGCCTTGCCCTGCCGCACAGCGGTGTCCAGGGCGAGCATGGTCTCCTCCAGCGGCGTGCTGGGGTCGAAGTGGTGGTGGTAGAAGATGTCGACGTAGTCCAGGCCCATCCGCTCCAGCGACGCCTCCAGGGAAGCCAGCAGGTACTTGCGGCTGCCGAGGTCGCCGTAGGGCCCGGGCCACATGTCCCAGCCGGCCTTGCTGGAGATGACCAGCTCGTCGCGATAGGGCCGGAAGTCCTCACGCAGGTGGCGGCCGAAGTTGGTCTCAGCCGAGCCGTACGGCGGGCCGTAGTTGTTGGCCAGGTCGAAATGGGTGACGCCGAGCTCGAACGCGCGGCGCAGGATGGCCCGCTGCCGGTCGAACGGGGTGTCGTCGCCGAAGTTGTGCCACAGCCCCAGCGAGATAGCCGGAAGCTTCAGCCCGCTGCGTCCCACCGGACGATAGGGCATGCGGCCGTCGTAGCGGTCGTGGTCGGGGGCGTAGGTGTCAAGGATCGGCATGGATGTGACCTCACTCTCGTTGGCATCCTAAGTCCCCGATGGGGTCAGCACCGACTCCGATGGGTCAACACTCGATCACATTGAGGGCAAGCCCGCCGCGGGCGGTCTCCTTGTACTTCACGCTCATGTCGGCGCCGGTCTCGCGCATGGTCTTCAGCACCGAATCGAGGCTCACGATGTGGCTCCCGTCCCCGCGCAGCGCCGTGCGGGCCGCGGTGACGGCCTTCACGGCAGCGATCGCGTTCCGCTCGATGCAGGGGATCTGGACCAGGCCGCCCACCGGGTCGCAGGTGAGGCCGAGGTTGTGCTCCATGCCGATCTCCGCTGCGTTCTCCACCTGGCCGGGAGTGCCGCCCATCAGGGCCGCCATGCCGGCGGCCGCCATCGAACAGGCCGCGCCGATCTCGCCCTGACAGCCGACCTCTGCCCCGCTGATGGAGGCCAACTCCTTGATCACCACGCCGATCGCGCCCGCCGTGAGCAGGAAGCGCACGATGCCCTCGTCGCCGGAGCCGTGCATGAAGCGGCGGTAGTACATCATCACCGCCGGTGCCACTCCGGCCGCACCGTTGGTGGGGGCCGTGACCACCCGTCCACCGGCGGCGTTCTCCTCGTTCACCGCGAGTGCGTAGAGGGTGAGCCAGTCCATGCCGCGAAGCGGGTCGGTGCTGTCGGTCTCCATGTGCAGCCGCTGCAGCAGTTCGGGTGCCCGCCTTCGCACCTTCAGACCTCCCGGGAGAACGCCTTCTGTTGTCATGCCGCGGTGCACGCAGTCCTGCATCACCGACCAGATGTGCAGCAATTCGGCGTCGATATCGGCGTCGGTGCGCCAGACCCGTTCGTTCTCGCGCATCAACCGGGCGACCGAGAAGCCGGTCTCCTCGCAGTGGGCGAGCAGCTCCGCGCCAGTACGGAACGGGAAAGGCAACACGGTCGAATCGGGCTTCACCCGGTTCGGCCCGGTCTCGGACTCATCCAGCACGAATCCGCCGCCCACCGAGTAGTAGGTGCGCTGGCTGAGCTGGCCGCCTTCGGCGTCCCGGGCGGTGAAGATCATGCCGTTGGAATGCACTGGGAGTGTCCTGCGCCGGTGCAGGACCACGTCGGTGTCGGGATCGAAGCTGATGGTGTGGTCGCCGGCAAGGGTGAGCAGGTGGCCTTCCAGCACACCGTCGACAAGGGGACGGGCGGCCGGCGGGTCGACCAGGTCGGGCCTGTGCCCGGCGAGTCCGAGGACGACCGCGGGGACGCTACCGTGCCCGTGTCCGGTCGCGCCGAGCGAGCCGAACAGCTCCACCGTCACCGCGGCCACCCTTGCGAGCACCCCGTCGTCTGCGAGGGATGCTGCGAAGCGTCCGGCGGCCTTCATCGGCCCGACGGTGTGGGAGGAGGAGGGTCCGATCCCGACCCGGAAGAGATCAAAGACGCTCAACGCCATACTCCGACCCTAAACGCTTCGCCAAGATCATCCGAACGGACGACCCGATGCGCCTTCGGGGAGGACGTGAGGCGCCCGCTGCGGCTCCTACCGTGAGTTTGTGAGCACAGTGAGCGCCATCGCGACCATGCCCGACCAGATCGCTTCTGCGACCGACCTGACCAAGACCTACGGCGCGGGGGAAGCCGTCGTCCGGGCCCTCGACGGGGTCAGCGTCGGCTTCGCCCGAGGCTCGTTCACCGCCATCATGGGGCCATCAGGGTCGGGCAAGTCGACCCTGATGCACTGCCTCGCGGGCCTGGACCGTCCCACCTCCGGCCGGGTGGTGCTCGGCGGCAGCGTCCTGTCCGAACTCACCGACCGGGCGCTCACCAACGTCCGACGCGACCACGTCGGCTTCGTCTTCCAGGCGTTCAACCTGCTGCCGACGCTCACCGCCGAGCAGAACATCGTGCTGCCGCTCGAGCTTGCCGGACGCCGCGCCGACGCCGCCGTGTTCTCCGGACTCGTGGATTCACTCCGGCTCGGCAACCGCCTGGCGCACCTGCCGTCCCAGCTCTCCGGTGGCCAGCAACAGCGGGTGGCCATCGCCCGCGCCCTGATCACCCGCCCGGCCGTCGTGTTCGCCGACGAGCCCACCGGCGCGCTCGACTCCGCGTCCAGCCACGAACTGCTCGACTACCTGCGGCACACCAGCCAGGTCTTCGAGCAGGCCATCGTGATGGTCACCCATGACCCGAACGCCGCTGCCTACGCCGACCGGACCCTGCTGCTCAGCGACGGCAGAATCGTCGACGACATCATCGCCCCGACCGCGGACACCGTGCTGACGGCGATGAAGCGACTGGGGTCCTGATGTTGCGGCAGGCGTGGTCAGAGGTGCGCCATCACCCCGGCCGTTTCGTCTCGACGATCCTCGCAATCGCGATCTCGGTTGCCTTCCTGTCCGGCTCCGCCGTGCTGGTCGCCACCGAGGGCCAGGCGCAGGGCAAGGCGATGTCGGTGTCCCTGGCGATGGCCGACGTGGTGGTCACCGTGCCCGGGGACGAGGAACCGAAGGGCGTGGGGGCGGCGATCGCCGCCACGCCCGGCGTCAGTGCCGCAGCCCCGGTCCTGACCGAGTCGGACGTGGTCACCGCCGGTGTGGTCTCCCAGGCTTTCCAGTTGGTGAACGTCCCGCCCGAGCCCCTGCGCTGGGCGTCGTTGACCGCGGGCCGGTGGCCGTCGGCCGCGGACGAGATCGCGCTGAGCAGCGGGTCGGCGAACGCCCTCGGGGTGCGGGTCGGTGACCGGCTCACGCTCGAGGGACGCGACCAGAAGGTGGCGGTCACCGGGGTGACCGACGAGCCCAGCGGACTGTTCGTGAAGACCGGCTATGCCGCGGACGCACGGTTCGCCGCGTCCGGGTACTCCGAAGCCGCCGCAGCCAGCTGGGCCGTCAAGGCGGCGCAGGGAACCGACCCGCCCACCCTCGCCGCCCGGCTGGACGCGGCCCTGCAGGGGATTTCGCCCGGGTTGCGCGCCGACCCGGCCGAGCGCGTCCGCGCTGAGGCGGTGGCGCACCTGGCCAAGGGTTTCGACGTGTTCGCCAACGTGCTGTGGGCCTTCGCCGTCGTCTCCCTCGTGGTGGGGATGATCACCATCTCGAACACGTTCTCGATCACGCTCGCCCAGCGCCGCCGGCAGATCGGCTTGCTGCGCGCCATCGGTGCCACCGGAGGCCAGTTGCGGCGTCGGTTCCTGCTCGAGGCCGCGCTGCTCGGCGTGCTCGGCTCGGTGCTCGGAATGGCGGCCGGAATCGGTATCGCGGCGGCAGAAACGGCGTGGAGCACTGCCCTGTTCTGGGGCCTCAGCCTCCCGGTGGGACAGTTGGCGATCGCCCTGGGCCTCGGTGTGCTCGCCACCGCCGTGGCGGCGTTCGTGCCGATCCTGCGCGGCACGAGGGTGGCGCCGATGGAGGCCCTCCAGCCGGTGCTCCCCGGTGAGGAGCGGCGCCGGGCCTGGGTGGTGCGCACCGTGGTGTGCGGGCTGCTGCTGTGCGCGGGCCTCGGGGTGGCGGCGATCTCGGTGGCCGCACCCAACCCGAATGCGCTGCTGGTGGCGATCGGCGCCGGGGCGCTGATCTCCGTCGCGGTGCTGTTCGGCGGGCCGCTGTTCGTGCCGGCCCTGCTGAAGGCCTCCGGACGGCTGTTCGCTTGGGCCGGGACGGTGCCGCGGCTGGCTGCGGTCAACGCGGAGCGCAACCCGCGACGCGCCACCACGACCGCGACGGCCCTGATGCTCGCCGTCGGCCTCATGGTGACCCTCCAGGTGGCGACGGCCAGCGTCCGGCTCACCGTGCTCGACGAACTCTCGGCCCACTATCCGGTCGACCTCCAGGTGGCCTGGCCGAACGCGGACGGGGATGCGGTCCCGATTCCGAAGCCGGTGACCACCCAGCTCACCCACGTGCAGGGAGTCGAGGGCTCGGTGCTGCTCGCTGGCGGGGCAGCGATCCTTCATGAGCTGCCCGTGACGCTGCTCGGGTACGACCAGGGCGTGCCCGCGGTGACGGGCATCAGCGCGGCCGTGGCCGATGACCAGGTGCTGGTCAGCCCGTACCGGGCCGAGGACCTGCCGAAGTCGGTCACGGTGAAGGGCGCTGCGGGCAGCCGTGAGCTCACGGTGGTCGGCTCGCGGCTGGTGAGCTACGAGCAGGCCATGGTGTCGCCGGCGACCCTCGCCCGGATCGTCGCGCCGATACCGGGGGCGGTGATGTGGCTGTCGGTGCCTGACCGTGACCGGGCGGTGGAGGTGATGGTGGCGGTGAACCGGATCGTCGAATCCAGTGACCGGCTCAGCGGATCGGTCGTCGAGGCGGCGCTGTACGAGCAGGTGATGGAAATCCTGCTCGCCATCACCACCGGCCTGCTGGCCGTGGCTGTGCTGATCGCGCTCATCGGGGTGAGCAACACCCTCGGGCTGTCGGTGATGGAGCGCACCCGCGAATCCGCCCTGCTCCGCGCTCTCGGACTTCAGGCGAGCTCACTACGGGTGATGCTGCTGATCGAGGCCCTCCAGGTGGCCGTGGTCGGCATCGTCGTCGGTGTGGCTGCCGGGGTCGGCTTCGGCTGGCTCGCGGTGACAGCACTGGGACGCAGCGGCGGCTTCGACGGCGTCCGGTTCGGCGTCGACCTGCCCACCACGGCCGGGATGGTGGGAGTGGCGGTGCTGGCCGCGGCGCTGGCCTCCGTCCTCCCTGGACGCCGGGCGGCCAAGGCGGCACCGACGGAGGCGCTGGCCGACATCTAGGTGTGTTCAGGCGTTCTCAAGGCGCCGGCAGGCCGCAAGGAGCGTCTCCGCGGTCTTCTGGCTGAAGGGCATCCGCGCGGCCTGGACCGCAGCGACCAGCATCGCTGCGCGGGCAGGCAATGCCAATGCCGGCCACGGATCCCCAACTGGGGGCACCGCCGGTCCGCACGCTTCGCGATAGGCCTCGAGGAAGGTCGGCCAGCCTGCCTCTTCGAGGAGGCCAGCGCGCCAGAAGCCGGCCGTCCGGGCGAGGTCCCAGGCAGGGTCGCCCACGCCGAAGTCGTCCACGTCCAGCAGCTTCCAGCTGCGGCGCAGTGGGGTGTGGCCCAGCTGGCCCAGGTGGAAGTCACCGTGCGCGAGTGTTGCCTGGGCCGGCCGCCGGGACAGCTGTTCGGCCAGGGGTTCGCCGAGGTCGAGCAGCCATCCGAGGTCGGCCGGCCCGCGCCGGAGGTATTCGATCGCGCGGGCCAGCCGCGAATGGCCACCGAGGCGCGGGGGGTCGTTCGTGATGGGCATGCGATGAAGCCGGGCGAGAAGCGAGCCGACGTCCGCCCACGGCGGACGATCGATGGTGGCCAGCACGGTGACCCGCGGCCAGACGGTGGCCAGCCGGTCGGCCGGCGCGGCGATCGGGGCATAGATCAGCGGCTGGATCCACAGCCGGTCCATGTCGGTGCCACCGATGCAGTGCAGCCGACGGGCCAGCCGTTCGCGGTTGGTGCGCTTGCCGTGGATCTTCACGATCACGCCGGCGCAGATGAACACCTGCGAGTGGAGGGGGGCCACCGGACGGGTGGGCAGGCCGCGCGTGACCAGCGGCACCACCGGGGTGGTCGGACCTACGCGGGGATCCTGACGGCCGGCGACCTCGCGCACCCAGTCCTCGATGGCCGCCCTTTCGGGGGCGTGCGTCGGCATGGCTGTCCGCATCCTCCGTCCGGTTCGGGCCTCATTGTCCAGCGGCGACAGGCGCTGAGCCTACCTTGGCCCTCAGCCCATCGTCGTCTGGCCATCGACGGCACGCTAGGCGACTCGGGCTGCCCGCGCGACGTCCGGCGCTGCCCGGTGCCGGGAACGCAACCGCCGGACATCGGGGAAGCAGAGGGCGAACACGGTGGTGGCGATGCTGACCACACCGGTGCCGATCAGGGCGTTGTGGACCCCGAAAAGGGTGGCGGCCGGCCCGGCGAGCAGCAACCCGACCGGGCCGAGCATCAGTGACCCGAGCGCGTCGTAGGACGCCACCCGTGACAGGGATTCGGCCGGCACTTCCTGCTGCATGGTGGTCATCCACAGCACGCCGAACAGGTCGAACGCGATGCCCGTGAAGAAGGCGGAGACCACCACCACCCACAGCGGCGCGCTCACACCGAGCAGCAGCTGGGGTGCTGCCGCGGCGAAGGTCAGCAGGGTCGCGACAAGGATTGGACGCTCCGGTCGCCAGGCCATCGCGATCGCGACACCGACGATGGCGCCCAGCGCTTCTCCGGCCAGCACGGCCGTCCAGCCGGGTGCGCCGCCGAGCTCGGCATTGGCGACCACCGGCCCCAGCACGCCCTGGGATGCCTGCAGCACCATCAGCAGCACGGCCCACTGCAGCACGCAGACGAACAGCCACTGCCGGCTGCGGAACTCGCCCCAGCCGTCCACCAGCTGACGTAGCGGGCTTCCCTCCGGCTGCGCCAGCGACCCTTCGCGCGACAACAGCGCCGACAGCCCGGCGGAAACGAGGTAGAGCGCGCCGGCGAACACCATCGCCCAGCCGCCACCCAGCCACACCACAACGGCGCCGCTGGCAACGAGACCGGTGAACCGGGCGGCACTGGCGCCCATCGACAGCCAGGCATTGCCCAACTGCTGCAGGTGCGGCGGCACGAGGTCGGGGATGATCCCGCTGAGCGCCGGGTAGACAGCAGCGCCGGACATGCCGGCGATGGCCGACGCCATGCACAGCAGCCACAGCGGGGTGCAGCCGGTGAGCAGCATCACGCCGATCACGCTCCACGCGGACGCTGCCAGCAGCTGGCCCCACAGCAGCACCAGCGAGCGGGGGTAACGGTCGGCGACCACGCCGCCGACGAGCATGAACGCGACGAGCGGGATGGCTTGCGCCGCGAGCACGATCGACAGCGTCCCGGCGTCCGCGCCGGGCAGGGCGAGGATGCCGAATGCCAGGGCCACCGGGGCGAAAGCCATGCCGAACATGGAGATCGTGCGGGCGGTCAGGAGCACGGCGAAGGGTGCATCCGCGAGCAACTCGCGGGTCTGGCTGGACGCGGGCATGACGAACTCCGATGGAAATGGACAGCCGATCATGCTTCCACCCCCAGGTTCGCCGATGCAAACCGACCCGGGACTCCCGGCGCGCGGCCCGCCGGGGCAGGATGGGCCCATGCTGATCGTGCATGTGAGCGTCCACGTCAACGACGACGCCGTCGAAGCCTTCATCGACGCCTCCCGGGCCAACGCCGCCGCCTCGCTGGAGGAACCGGGGGTGGCGCGGTTCGACGTGGTGCAGGCCCTCGACGACCCGACCCGCTTCGTGCTGGTCGAGGCCTACCGCAGCGACGAGGCCGCGGCCGCCCACAAGGAGACCGCCCACTACGCCACCTGGCGCGACACGGTCGCGCCCCTGATGGCGGAGCCGCGCAGCGCCACGCGGTACCGCGGGATCACCTATCCGGTGTGACGCTGTTCCCGGCCTGTGAAATAGTGAACCCGCAGCTTGCGTAAATGCCTGGGATGTCGCCATAGTTAGGTAAGGCTCACCTAACTACGAGGAGATGGCGGTGCTCGGGAACTTCCTGATCGGATTGCGCGAAGGGCTGGAAGCCAGCCTCATCGTCAGCATCCTGATCGCCTATCTCGTCAAGACCGGCCGTCGCCACCAGCTCGGCAGGGTCTGGCTCGGGGTCGGCCTTGCGGTCGGCGTCTCCCTCGGCTTCGGCGCCCTCCTGACCTTCGGCCCCAAAGGCCTCTCCTTCGCTGCCCAGGAGTCCATCGGCGGAGCCTTGTCGATCGTCGCCGTTGGCCTGGTCACCTGGATGATCTTCTGGATGGCGACAGCGTCTCGCACGCTCGCCTCCGACCTGCGGCGTCAGGTGGACGCCGCGGCAGAGAGCAACTGGTCCCTGCCGCTGATTGCAGCGCTGGCCGTGGGACGCGAAGGCCTGGAGACCGCCCTGTTCATCTGGGCTGCGACAACCGCTTCCGGTGGCCAGGGGACGCCCACCGGCGGCCCGCTGCTGGGCGCACTGTTCGGCCTGCTGGTGGCCGTTGGTCTCGGGTACGCGATGTACGCAGGCGCCGTCCGGATCAACCTGGGCAAGTTCTTCGCGATCACCGGCGGGTTCCTGATCGTGATCGCCGCCGGCGTGCTCGCCTACGGCGTCCACGATCTGCAGGAGGCCGGTTTCCTGCCGGGCGTGAACAACCTCGCCTACGACGTGTCGGCCGTCGTCCCGCCATCCGGGGTGCTCGGCACCCTGCTGAAGGGCATCTTCAACTTCTCCGCAGCGGCCACCGTGCTCGAGGTCGTGGTGTGGGTGGCCTACGTCGCCGTCGTCGGCACGCTGTTCCTCCGGCTGGTGCGGCGCAAGGCGCAGCCTGCCACCCAACCCCGCCCGGCCGCCCCGGCCGTCCGCGCCACTGTCTGAGCGCCTCTTCGAGGCCTGTCGTCCGAAAGGCACCATGAAGTTCGGAGTTCCCGCGCTGGTTTGCGCCGCCCTCTTGGCGGCCTCCGGCTGCACCGACAACGCTCCCGCCAGCACCGGTTCTGCCGGTGACGGGCGCACCCTGAGTGTCACCACCAGCGACACTGCGTGCACCCTGAGCGCCACCACCGCCCCGTCCGGCCCGCTGACCTTCGCTGTCACGAACACCGGCGCGGCGGTCACCGAGTTCTACCTACTGGCCTCCGACGGCCTGCGGATCATCGGCGAAGTGGAGAACATCGGTCCCGGCATCACCCGCGAACTCGTTGTCAGCGCGCCGGCCGGCAGCTACTTCTCCGCGTGCAAGCCGGGCATGGCCGGTGAGGGCATCCGCGCAGCCTTCCAGGTCACCGACTCCGGGCAGCCGGTCGGCCCGACCGGCGACGACGCCACACTCGTCGATTCAGCCGACGAGGCCTACGGTCACTACGTCGGCGATCAGATCGACCAGCTCCTGGCCAAGACCAAGGAGTTCGTCGCGCTCTACACCGCGGGCAAGGACGCGGAGGCGCGGGCGCTGTACCCGCGGGCCCGCGTCCACTGGGAGCGGGTGGAGACGGTCGCTGAGTCGTTCGGAGACCTCGACCCCAAGATGGACGCCCGCGAGGCGGACCTCGAACAGGGCCAGAAGTGGACCGGCTGGCACCGGATCGAGAAGGACCTGTGGCCGGGCCGCGCCAAGGACTACACCCCGCTGACTGCCGCGGAGCGCAAGACCTACGCCGACGACCTGCTGGCCAACACAGAGGTGTTGCACGAGCGGGTGGAGGAGATGAGCTTTACCGCTGACGCCATCGCCAACGGCGCCAAGGGTCTGCTCGACGAGGTCGCGACCGGCAAGGTCACCGGCGAAGAGGAGTACTGGTCGCGCACCGACCTGTGGGACTTCCAGGCCAACATCGACGGTGCCCGGGTGGCGTGGGAAGGCCTGCGGGACCTGCTCAAGCGCAAGAACGCAGGCCTGGACTCCCAGATCGAGAGCCGGTTCACCGACCTGCAGAAGCTGCTCGACCAGCACAGGGCGGGCGACGGGTTCGTCACCTACGACAAGCTGACCAAGGCCCAGGTGAAGGAGCTCTCCGACGCCGTGAACGCCCTGTCCGAGCCGCTGTCGAGGATCGCAGGAACCGTCCTCTCATGACCCCCACTTCTGACAAGTCGGCGAAGAGGGGAGGGTTGTCGCGGCGTGGGCTGATCGGATCCGCCGGGGCTGGCGCTGCGGTCGCGGTCGCCGGAGCCGGGGCGATGGCTGCCACCGGCGGGGCGCCGGCAGCCGCCAGTCCCTCGTGGAGCACCGTGGCGTTCCACGGCGCCAAGCAGGCCGGCATCACCACAGCAGCCCAGGACCGGCTGCACCTCGCCGCGTTCGACGTGCTGCCCAGCGCCACCCGCGACGACCTCGTGCAGCTGCTGAAGGACTGGACGGCCGCAGCAGCCCGCATGACAGCGGGCGACGGCGCCGGCCCGGCCGGGCCGCTGTCCGGCCCATACGATGCGCCGCCGGATGACACCGGCGAGGCCATCGGGCTCGACCCGGCGAACCTCACCATCACGTTCGGCCTCGGCCCCACGCTGTTCCGGGACGCCGCCGGCGCCGACCGGTTCGGCCTTGCCCCCCGGCAACCCGAAGCGCTCACCCGCCTGCCGCACTTCCCGCACGACTTCCTCGACGCGTCGGCCAGCGACGGCGACCTCGTCGTCCAGGCCTGTTCGAACGACCCGCAGGTGGCTGTGCATGCCATCCGCAACCTCACCCGGATCGCGTTCGGACGGGCGGCGATCCGCTGGTCCCAGCTCGGCTTCGGCCGTACCTCCTCCACGTCGACGACGCAGGTCACCCCGCGCAACCTCTTCGGCTTCAAGGACGGCACCTCGAGCCTTCGCGCCGAGGACACCGCAGGAATCGACGCCCACGTCTGGACCCGTCCGGAACCCAAGGCTGGCTGGCTCGAGGGTGGCAGCTACCTGGTGGCGCGCAAGATTGCGACGCACATCGAGACGTGGGACCGCGGCAGCCTGCGCGAGCAGGAGAACATCATCGGCCGCACCAAGGCCGAGGGTGCGCCGCTGTCCGGCGGACACGAGTCCACCGCACCCGACTTCGCGCTCGCAGGACGCGCGGGCGCACCACTGGTCGACGCCAGCTCGCACCTGGCGCTGGCGCATCCCGAGCACAACAACGGCGTCAGGATGCTCCGGCGCGGCTACAACTACGTGGACGGCAGCAACCGGCTCGGCCGGCTGGCGGCAGGGTTGTTCTTCATCGCCTACGTCACCGACCCGCGCACCCACTACATCCCGATGCAGGCAGCGATGGCGTCAAACGACCTGCTCAGCGAGTACCTGCAGCACATCGGGTCGGGCCTGTGGGCGGTGCCGCCGGGCATCGCCGACGGTGAGTTCGTCGGGCAGGCACTGTTCACCTGAGTCGTCGCCGTCCCCGTGCGCGCCGAAGCTCCCGAAACGTCCCCTTGCTCCCGAAATTCCGGGAGTAAGGGCAATTGTCGGGAGCGAGCGCGGCCTAGGAGGCGGCGGGACGGGGGCATTCTGGTGTCGTGGCAAAGCAATACAGCGAGATCACCGACCGGCTGCGGCGGTTCATCGAGGACCAGCAGATGTTCTTCGTCGGCACCGCCGCGCGCGACGGCAGGGTGAACGTCTCCCCGAAAGGGCTGGACAGCCTGCGGATCCTGAGCCCGACGCGGGTTGTCTGGCTGAACGGCACCGGCAGCGGCAACGAGACCGCAGCCCACCTGCTCGACGTGCCTCGCATGACCATCATGTTCTGCTCGTTCGTTCGCGAACCACTGATCCTGCGGGCCTACGGGACGGCGCGTGCCGTGCACCCCGGCGACGCCGAGTGGGACGACCTGGCCGCGCTGTTCCCGCCGCTGCTCGGAGCCCGCAATATCTTCGTCCTCGACGTCGAACTGGTGCAGACCTCCTGTGGCTACGGGGTGCCGCTGTACGAGTACGTCGACCAGCGCGAGTTGATGAACTCCTGGGCGACCAAGAAGGGCGAGGAGGGGCTGCGCGAGTACCAGCAGGAGCACAACCTGGTCAGCCTCGACGGGCTGCCGACCGGACTCCCGACCGGACTCCCGGACTAACCGTCTACGGGCGGTATCGCACTCAGGACTTGTACCGCACGGGGTCGCTGTGACCGCAGCACACCCATTCGGCGCCCTGCGCGCCCAACCTTGCCAGGTCGGCAAGGCCCTGCATCGGGTCGCTCATGATGAAAGTGCGCATGGGCTTCAGCCCGGTGGCGTCCGCGGTCCCGGTGTCGCCGACGAACAGCACCGACCCGTGGCGGAACGAGTGGTGGCCCGGGGTGTGCCCAGGGGTGTGCAGGGCGCTCAGGCCGGACCAGAGTTCGGTGTCGCCCTCAATGAGCTGCAGGTTGCCGGGCAGCTCGACGTGCGTGATCGCACCCGTGAACTGCCGGAGGAAGGTGGACGGCGGCGGCACTGCGCCGGTGAGGATAGCGGCGTCCTCGGAGCCCAGCCAGGTGCGGGCGCCCGTTCGGCGCTGCCATTCCGCCGCGGCCCCGGTGTGGTCGATGTCGTAGTGCGTGAGCAGGATGTCGGTCACCTCGTACGGCGAACGTCCGGCTGCGCGCAGCTCCCTCGCCACCTTGTTGAGCCCGCCCTTCATGCCCGGGTCGATGATCGCCACCCGGTCGCCGTCGTCCAGCCAGTAGCAGTGGGCACCCACTGAATCGGTGAGCCAGTAGGTGTTCTCGGCGAGCTGCTTCATGCGTCCTCCCGTGTCGCGCGGCGGCGATTGCCAGGTACAGCATGCCCGCGATCTGCTGCACCATCAGGATGGATCATGACAGGAGTTCGTCGCGTTGCTGCGTCGAACACCGCCAGGGCCGCCAAGGTCACCAAGGGGTTGCTGGCCCGCCTCCCCGAGGGGCCCCAGCTGGCATAGCTGCCACGACTCACCACCTGATCCGAGGTGACCGCATTCGGCGCCTCCAGCGGGAACCCCCCGTCTGGGAGGCGCTTGGCTTCCAGCAACGCCAGCGCATCGCTGCAGCGTTCATCCCCGAGCCGGCCCAGGTCGGCCATGACCTCCAGCGCGAAGAGGACGTCGAAGAACTGGACCGGGTAATGGATCCGGTCGGGGCCGGGACGGCCATCCCAGTCCGGAATGATCAGGCCACCCCCGGCCCGATGCCACAGCAGCCGTCGGGGCAGCACCAGGTCGGCGACCCGCTGCGCCGCCTCGATCGCCGGCGCGTAGTGGTGGGCCTGCCCGTAGGCCAACAGGCCCCGGGCCGGGATCAGCGATTCCTGGAAGGAGGAGTGGGTGGCCCGCAGACTCTTGTCGCAGTTCCAGCCCCCGTCCGGCCATTGCCAGCCGATGAGTCGGTCGACCAGGTCACGGGTACGGTCCTCCTCCAGCCCGAGCCGGACCGAGTACCAGATCGCGTTCCCGTCCATCGAGGCGCAGTGCCGCACCCGCTCCGGCTGCCCCGGGTAGGCCGCCGTCAGTGGCGGCTCGAGGAAATGCCGCGAGAACACCCAGTCGTGGACCCGTGCAACCAGCGGTCGTAGGGCCCGGTCGCCGGGAGGGTAGTCGATCATCGCCAGACAGGTGAGGGTCCAGTGAGGGCCCTGCCATTTGCGGTAGGTGTGCCCGAGGGTCTTGGCGTCCTGCTGGAGGACGCGCAC
Source organism: Propionibacteriaceae bacterium (assembly GCA_017882685.1). Classification (GTDB taxonomy): domain Bacteria; phylum Actinomycetota; class Actinomycetes; order Propionibacteriales; family Propionibacteriaceae; genus Propionicimonas. The sequence continues at coordinate 41,035 of JADGPA010000109.1, forward strand.
CAAGGCCTGGGCGATTGGGGAGCCGGGGATCCGGAGCCGCAAGGCTGCCGCCTGCGGCGAGGCAGGGTCCAATCCGGAGAGCACGCCTGCCTTGAAGGCGACAACGGGGTCGTCTGAGCCCGCCAGCGCCATGAGCAACCGCTGTGATGCAACGCTTCGTTGCGCGCGGACCGCTGCCGGTTCGTCCACGCCCGGATCGTAGCGCCGGCGGCTGTGGCTCAGCGCGAGCCCAGCGGGGCAATCGGGCCACCATCGTCGCCTGGGGCGAGGCCGCCCTGGCAGGTGGGGCAGTAGAACATCGCCCGCTCCCGGGTCGGAGGGCCGATCTGCGCCACCCGGATGGTGGTGCCGCAGCGCCGGCATGGACGTCCGGAGCGCGCGTGCACATAGGTGTTCTCGCCGTCCCTGCGACTTCCGGTGCTGGTCTGGACGGCGTGCTGGAGGTTCGCGGTCATGAGCTGTCGTGCCCGCGACACGACGCCCACGAGGACGTCCGAGCCGAGGCCCGCGGCGTCGGCCCAGGGGAATGTTCGCTGCAGGAACAGCGACTCACTGGCCCACATGGTTCCGATCCCGGCGAGATTCCGCTGGTCGAGCAGGGCTGCGCCGATGGGCCCGGAGAGGTTCGCCACCGCCTGCTGCAGGTCGAAGCCCGCACTCAGGATGTCGGGGCCGAGGTGCCCGACGAGGGTGTCTTCCTGGCTGGTGCGGACGAGGTTGAGCATCCCCAGCCGCAGCCCGGTCGCCGTCCACTCCTGGGTCACCAGCAGCACGCGGATGTCGTCGGAGCCGCGTCCGCCACGGTCGAGGCGCTCCCGGCGCCGCGGGTCAACGCGGCCCCGGGCCGCGATCGCCGAGGGGTTCCCGGACGTGCGGGAGATGCGCCACTGACCCTCCATCAACAGGTGCGAGTGCAGCGTCCAGCCCGAGTCGAGGCGCTGCAGGATGTGCTTGCCTACAGGCACGACTTCCGTGACGGTCTGCCCCACCAGGTTGGCCGTGGACAGCCCGGGCCAGCGCAGGTCGGCGGCCACCAACGCTCGTCCGGCCAGCGCCTCGTGCAGCCGGGCGCAGGTGCGGAAGACGGTGTCGCCTTCTGGCACGGCTAGCCCCTGAGCCTGAGGCCACGCGGGGTCAGGCCGAACCCGGCGGCCGCAAGCGCGTGCGCGAGCGGCTGGCCGGAGCCGAGCACCGACTCGCCGTCCACCTTCTGCACGGTGAGCCTTCCGAGGGTATGCACGGCGCCGGCCAGTGCTGAGGCCGCCGGTTCGAGCAGTGCAGCATCGTCCGACCAGGACAGGAGCGTGCGCCCGCCCCGTTCGACGTAGAGCACGAGGCGTCCGTCGACGAGCACGACGAGGGCGCCGGCCTTGCGTCCGGGCAGATGGCCGCCGGACTCGTCCGGGCGGGACGGCCACGCCAGGGCTGCGCCGTACGGGTTGGCAGGGTCGGTGGCCGCTAGCACCAGCGCGGGGCCGGCATCGTCGCCCTCCAGCGGACGGGCCATTGCCCGCAGCCGGTCGACAGCCCCTACGCCGCCGAACTGCGCAGCGCCAAGGCCCTCGACGAAGTAGCCGCGGCGCACCCGTCCGGAATCCTCAGCGGCCGCCAGCACCCGGTAGACGCCCGCGAACCCGCCCGGCACCTCCTCGGCACCGACGCTGCCGCGAGTGACCACGCCGTAGCGGTCGAGCAGCAGCTCCGCCCGAGCGACGGCGCGAGTGGTCGCATCGGTCTCGGCTGCCGGCAAGGCGAACCAGCGGCCCACTGTTTCGGGCGGCCCGCCGCGGCGGGGCAGCGGCGCCCGGGGCAATGCGCGGCCATAGCGACCGCGCGCCGGTGCCACCGGCCGGCTGCGGTGCGTGGGGCGTCCCTGGATCAGCACCCGCAATGGGGCGAGGGTGTCGTTGCCAAGGCGCCCGGCCCAGGACAGGTCCCACAGGGCGCGGCTCAGCTCGGCGTCGTCCACCTTGAGCTGGTCAGCCAGCGCGCGGAAGAAGTAACCGCCACCCCCGATCACCTCGAGCACCCTCGTGGCCAGGTCGTCGGTGACCGGTTGGGGTTCGCCGAGGGTCAGCGGTGCGAGTTCTGCAGGGTGCAGCGACACCCATCCGTCCGTTCCGGCCAGCGAACCGTGCCCCTGCCAGAGCAGCTCCCCGGCCGTGGTCAGCTCGTCGAGCATGCCGGGACGGTAGTCGCGCACCCGGGCCGGCAGGATCAGCGACTCCAGTGCGCTGGCCGGCACCGGCACTCCAGCCAGTTGCTCTGCCGCGCGCAGGACGCCGTCCACGCCGCGCAGTTCTCCGACGCCCTGCCAGGACGGCAGGAACCGGGCGAAGTCGGTTGCCGACACCGGCTCGACCGCTTCCCGCAGCGATGCCAGCGACCGTCGGCGCAGGAGGCGCAGGACGCGGGCGTCGCAGAACTGGGCGGTGGGGTCGGGCGCCCTTCGTGACGCTTCGCTCGCAAGCTCACGAAGCTCCTCAGGGACCGTGGGGTGGGCCGCGCTCGCTGCGCCCGTTCGACTCGGCGGCACCCAGCCCATGGGGTTCAGGTCACCCTCGACCAGCCGGCCCGATGCAACCAGCCGGCGAAGCACGTCGCGCGCGACAGCAGAGCCGATGCCCAGCCAGTCGGCGGCTTCGGAAGCGGTGAACACCGCGTGCGTGCGGGCGTAGCGGGCCAGGAGCTCACCCAGTGGGTCGGTCACGGGCGCCAGCAGCGCCTCCGGGAGGCCCTGCGGCAGCGGCAACCCGAGGGCGTCACGGACGCGAGCTGCATCCTCTACCACCGACCAGCGGGACTCCCCGCGGCCGGCGAGCTCGATCACCCGTCGGGCGTGAATCAGGCCGGCCAGCCACCCGTCCACCACGGCCGGTTCCGCCTGGCTGCGTCGGTGAAGTTCTGTCGTGGACAGCGGCCCGATGCCTCGGAGCACATCGGTGAGCTCGTCTGCGTCCCTCGCCTTGCGGGGCTCGTCAAGGTGCTGCAACTCCACCTCGGTGCGGGTGAGCGCGTCGGGGTCGAGCAGCTCGGCCAGCGACAGGCCCTCGGTGGTGCCGAGCAGCTCGGCCAGCAGCGTCGGGTCGAGCGACAGCGCGGCGGCGCGTCGCTCGGCCAGCGGGGAGTCGCCCTCATAAAGGAACTGGGCGACGTAGCCGAACATCAGCGACGACGCGAACGGTGACGGCTTGGGAGTCTCGACGGCGACGGTTGCCACGCGGCGGCTGCGGACGTCCTTCAACAGCTCGACCAGGCCGGGCACGTCGAAGACGTCGTTCACGCATTCGCGGACGGCTTCGAGCACGATCGGGAAGCTCGGGTACTGGCTGGCCACCTCCAGCAGCTGGGCCGAACGCTGGCGCTGCTGCCACAGCGCCTGGCGCTGGTCGGGACGGCGGCGCGGCAGAAGGAGGGCACGTCCGGCGCATTCGCGGAAGCGGGAGGCGAACAGCGCGGAGCCGCCGATCTTCTCGGTGACGCCGGCGGCGACGTCGTCGGGGTCGGGGAAGATCAGCTCGAGGAGCTCGTCCAGCTGCTCCTTCGACGACCGCGTCCGGGTGCCCTCGGACGGCTCGACCGCGCCCCATTCGGTGTCGGGCAACCGGAACACCAGGCCGTCGTCGGCGTGCATCGCCTGTACATCGATGCCGTAGCGCTCCTGCAGCCGGGTGGCCACCAGCAGCGCCCACGGGGCGTGTACCTGTGCACCGAAGGGGGAGTGCACCACCACCCGCCAGTCGCCGATCTCGTCGCGGAAGCGTTCCACGATGATCTGGCGGTCGTGCGGGAGGCGTCCGATGGCCTCCTGCTGCTCGGTCAGGTAGCTGAGCAGGTTGTCCGCGGCCCACTCGTCCAGCCCGGAGACCCGCACCCGCTCGCGCGCGACGTCAGGTGCGAGCCCTGCGACCTCGCGGACGAAGGCGCCGACGGCGCGCCCCAGCTCGGCCGGGCGCCCGAGGGTGTCGCCCTTCCAGAACGGCAACCGCGCCGGCACGCCGGGCGCAGGGGTCACCAGAACGCGGTCGTGGGTGATGTCCTCGATGCGCCAGGTGGAAGTGCCGAGGGTGAACACATCGCCGACGCGGGACTCGTAGACCATCTCCTCGTCGAGCTCGCCGACGCGACGGCCGGTCCCCTCGCCCGCGAGGAAGACGCCGTAGAGGCCACGGTCGGGAATGGTGCCGCCCGAGGTGACCGCCAGTCGTTGCGCGCCGCGGCGTCCGACAAGGGTGTCGGTGACGCGGTCCCAGACCAGACGGGGACGCAGTTCTGCGAACTCGTCGGAGGGGTAACGACCGCTGAGCATGTCCAGAACGGACTCGAGCACGCCGCGGGTGAGCCCGGAGAAGGGGGCCGCGCGGCGGACCAGCGCCTCGATGTCGCCGACCGCCCACTCGTCGAGGGCGACCATCGCAACGATCTGCTGGGCGAGCACGTCGAGGGGGTTGGCCGGGAGGCGCAGCGCCTCGATGGCGCCCGCGCGCATGCGTTCGACGATGACGGCTGTCTGCACCAGGTCACCGCGGAACTTCGGGAACAGCACGCCCCGCGACACCGCCCCCACATGGTGCCCGGCGCGTCCCACCCGCTGCAGGCCGGACGCGACCGACGGCGGCGCCTCCACCTGGATCACCAGGTCGACAGCACCCATGTCGATGCCGAGTTCGAGGGAGGAGGTGGCCACAACTGCCGGCAGCCGGCCGGCCTTCAGGTCCTCCTCGGTCTGTTGGCGCTGCTCCCTGCTGACCGAGCCGTGGTGAGCCCGCGCCAACACCGGCGGCACGCCCTTGCTGATCGCCGACTGCGCCATGATCTGGGCGGGAGCCCTCATGGCAACGGTCCCTGAGGAGGCTGGTGAGCTTGCGAGCGAGCCGTCACGAAGGGTCCCTGATTCCTCTGCGTCTGCCGTCTCAAGCCGGTCGAGCCAGATCTCGTTCAGGCGCGCGGTCAGCCGCTCGGCCAGCCGACGGGAGTTGACAAACACCAGGGTGGACGAATGCGAGGCGATCTGGTCAACGATGCGTTCCTCGACGTGCGGCCAGATAGAGGTTCGCTCCGGCGAGCCCGCCGCCGGTCCGGACAGGTTGCCGGTGGTCTCACCGATCGCAGACAGGTCCGGCACCGGCACGATCACCTCGAGGTCCCAGCGCTTCTCGCTCGGCGGGTTGACCACGCGCACCTCGCGGCCGCCCGCAAGGAAGCGGGCCACCTCTTCCACCGGACGCACGGTGGCCGACAGCCCGATGCGCTGGGCCGGTTTCGGCAGCAGCGCGTCCAGCCGCTCGAGGCTGATGGCAAGGTGCGCGCCCCGTTTGGTGCCGGCGACGGCGTGCACTTCGTCGATGATCACGGTCTCGATGCCGCGCAGCGCCTGCCTCGCCGCGGAGGTGAGAAGCAGGAACAACGACTCCGGCGTTGTGATCAGGATGTCGGACGGTCGACGGGCGAACCCGCGTCGTTCCTCGGCAGGGGTGTCGCCGGATCGGACAGCGACCGTGATGTCGGGACGGGGCAGCCCCAGCCGGGCGGCCGCATGACCGATGCCGACCAGCGGGCTGCGCAGGTTGCGCTCCACGTCGACAGCGAGCGCCTTCAGCGGCGAGATGTAGAGCACCCGGCAGCGGACGGAGGCGTCCACCGGAGGCTCTGTGGCGAGCCGGTCGATCGCCCAGAGGAATGCCGAGAGCGTCTTGCCGGAACCGGTGGGGGCGACGACAAGGGTGTGCCGGCCGCTGGAGATCGCGTCCCACGCGCCGGCCTGGGCGGGTGTGGGCGCGACGAAGTTGCTCCGGAACCACTCCCTGGTGGCCACAGAGAACCGCTCCAGCACGTCCCCCGCCATGGTGGCTCAACTCTGCCACGCCCCTCCGACAGCAACAGGTGACGAAGTTCCCCGAAGTCGGTGGACAACGTCGACCGCTATCCACAGCCGGCGAGTTGGCTGACCTCGACAGCACCTGGTCGCCGATGGTGTGAGGCGTGATACCTCGTCGATCCCTCCCCGAAGGACTGCTCAGCCTGGCCGCGAGACAGGATGGAGCACTGTCGATGGCGCAGTTCGCGGGCTGCGACGTCTCTGGCCGGGTGGTCGAGCGAATGCTCGCGCAGGGGATACTCACCCGAATCACGCGGGGGGTCTACGCCACCGGCCCGGGCGGCTGGGGTCAATTGGCCTGGACCGGAGTGCTCATCGGGCTCGGTGGCACCTCAGCCGGGCCGCTCGACTCGGCCATGGAGAGCCTCCGCGTACTCGGCCTGCCCAGACGGTCATCGACGTGACGACCCGAATGACGCCCGACGAGTCCGTGGCCGTGCTCGCTGAAGCGATCGGTCGGCGCGGCGTGCGGCCTCGCGAGCTCGAACGCCTGCTGGCCGAGTCGACGCGTCACCCCCATCGTCGGCTGCTGGCCGACCTCATCGCCGAAGTAGGCGCGGGCGCTCAAAGCCCGCTCGAGGTCCGCTACGCCCGCGAGGTCGAACGCTCCCACGGGCTCCCGGTAGCGCGCCGGCAGACAGGCCCACTGGGGCGGTATCGCACGGACGGGTGGTATCCCGAATTCGGGCTGGTCGTCGAGCTCGACGGCAAGGCATTCCATAGCGGCGCGAACGCCCTGCGCGACATGGATCGTGACAACGCCCACCTTGTGGCCGGCGTCGCAACACTCCGCTTCGGCTGGCGCCAGGTGACCCAGAACCCCTGCGGAGTCGCCGGTACCGTGGCCGCTGCGCTCCGAAGAGGAGGCTGGCAGGGGACCCTGAAGCTCTGCCCCCGCTGCCGCGTGCCGAACACGTGACTCTTCCCCCCGAACTCGGGGGCTAACGTCACTCGGTGACGGGCGCCGGCTTGGCGGCGGCCCTGCGTGCCGCGTCCCGTTCGACCTTTCTTGCTGATCGCTTCTCCTGCCAGGTCTCGAGGAGGTCGTAGAGCACCGGCACGAGGATCAGGGTCAGGAGGGTCGAGGAGATCAGGCCGCCGATGACGATGACCGCCAGCGGCTTGGAGATGAACCCACCGCCACCGGTGAGGCCAAGCCCCATCGGAATCAGCGCGAACACGGTTGCCAAAGCCGTCATCACGATCGGCCGGACCCGCAGCCGGGCGCCCTGGCGAATTGACTCCTCCACGCTGGCACCTGCCTTGCGCTTCTGGTTGATCAGGTCGATCAGCACGATCGCGTTGGTGACAACGATGCCGATCAGCATCAGCAGGCCGATCATGGACGGCACGCCCAGCGCGGTGTCCGTGATCAAGGAGAGCGCCAGCGCGCCTGTCGCCGCGAACGGGATCGACACCAGCAGGATCAGCGGCTGGAGCAGGGACCCGAACGTGGCAACCATGATCAGGTACACGACGAAGATCGCCACCAGCATGGCGAGGCCGAGCTGTGAGAACGAGTCGGACTGCTGCTGGGAGACGCCGCCGATCCGGACGGTGACCCCGTCGGGCAGATTGAGCGCGGCAATGCCGGCAGTGATCTGCGCGGTGGTAGCGCCAAGGTTGGAGGATTCCGAACTGGCAGAGAGCGTTGCCGCCCTTGTTCCCTCGACCCGGGTGACGCTGGCCGGAGCCGCAACGACCTTGACGTCCGCGACGGCCTTCAGCTTGATCGGGTCTGCGGTGGCCTTGCCCGCGTCCTTGCCCGCCTGGGCGATCGACTCCTGCTTGGCCTGGGCATCGAGGGACTTGGTGCGGCCCTCCCGCGCAGCAGTCAGCTGCTTGTCTGCCGCGGTCACGCCGGCCTTGGTCTGCGCGAGGGCCCCGCTGAGCGCGCCGATCTGCGACGCGACGGCCGAGATCTGCTGGGAGAGCTTGAAGATGCCGCCCGGCACTGGGAAACAGTCCTGGTCGGCGGGGTTGGCAAGGCACTTGGCGGGAATGGCGGCGAGCTGCTTCTGGTAGCCCGCGAGTTGTTTCTTGGCCTTGTTGATCTGGCTCGTCAGGGTCTTCACGGCCTTCTTCGCGCTCGCCTTGCTCTTCTTGAGCGCCTTCACCTGATCGGCGTAGGCGGTGGCGGCAGACTTCTTGCTGTCGGCCTGCAACTTGTCCGAGCGCTTGGTCACCGCGTCGGAGGCGTCGGACTTGGCGTTGCCGTTCATCACCTGGGTCACCGGCAGCTTGACCTCCCGCAGTTCCGCGAGGCTCTTCACCGGAGCCTGGGAGCGCAGGTAGACATTCAGGGTGGTGTCGCCCTGGGCCAGCGTGCCGATCTGCTGGCCGCGGACCGCGCGGGCAACGGCCTGGCCGATCGATACCTGGGTCATGCCGTTGTCGGCTGCCTTCTGCTCGTTCACGTCCACGGCCAGCTGCTCACGTGCGTCGCTGAGGTCGCTGGTCACGTTGGTCAGGCCGGGAACGGTCTTCATCATCGCCAGCACCTTGTCGCTGGCCGACTTGAGCTGCCCTCCGTCGGAGCTCTCCACGTAGAGGACAACACCGGTGCCGGTGCTGCCGCTGCCTACGGAGACCTCGACCGTGCCGACCCCCTCGCCGAGGCCGGCGATGGCCTTGCGGAGCCGGACGGCGGTGTCGGTGGGCTGGGCCCCCGACTTCAGCGGGACCGTGTAGAGGGCCTGGTTCGTGTCGGCCTGGCTGCCCATGAACACCGAGGTGGAGCCGCCGATGCTGGTGGTGTACGACTTCACCCACTCGTCGGCCTTCAGGACCGCTTCGATCTGCTTGGCCGCTGCGTCGGTCTGCGCCAGGCCCGTGCCCGAGGGCAGCTTCTGGGTGATGGAGAGGGTCTCGTTGCCCATCTGGCCGATGAAGTCGGTCTTCAGCTGCGGCGCGAGGGCCAGCGTCCCGGCGAACAGGCCGAGCGCGATCAGCAGCGTGATCCAGCGGTGCGCCAGCGTCCAGCCCAGCACGGGCAGGTAGGCCTTCTGCACCAGGGTGTCCTTCTCCGGCCTACCCTGCGCGGCGGAGATCGCGACCTGCTGCTTGGCCGTCGGCTTCATGAACCAGGACGCGAACATCGGCACGACGGTGAGCGCGACGAACAGCGAAGCCAGCAACGCGACGGTGACAGCGACGGCGAACGGGCGGAAGATGGCTCCGGCCTGGCCACCGACCAGCCCGATCGGCAGGAACACCGCAACGGTGGTGAGGGTCGAGCTTGTGACAGCGCCGGCCACCTCACGGACGGCGTTGGTGATCGACTTGCGGCCGAACTCGCCGTAGCCCTGGTGCCGCTTGATGTTCTCGATCACGACGATCGAGTCGTCGACCACGCGCCCGATGGCCACCGTCAGCGCGCCCAGGGTGAGGATGTTGAGGGTGTAGCCGCCGACCCACAGACCGATCAGCGCGATCAGCAGGGACAGCGGGATGGAGATGGCGGTGATCAGGGTGGGCCGGATCGAGCCGAGGAACAGGAGGATCACCAGGATGGCCATCCCGAGGCCGATGCCACCTTCCACGCTGAGGTCGCGGATCGAGTCCTCGATGTAGGGGGCCTGGTCGAACACGGTGGCGAACTCCGCCCCGTTACCGAGCTGCTGCGTCAGCCCGGCGAGCTGGGCCTCGATGGCGTGGGAGACGGTGACGGTATTCGCCTCGGGGTTCTTTGTGACGGTGATGGCGAGCGCGGTCTGGCCGTTCACGCGGGAGATGCTGGTCGTCTCGACCGGCTGCTCCTTGACTCTTGCCACGTCGCTGAGCATCACCGGGCCGTCGGTGCCCTGCAGCATCAGCTTCGAGATGTCCTCTGCCGTTGCGTAGGTGGTGCCGGTCTGGACGTCGTAGTTGGCGGTGTCGGTGCGCATGGTCCCGGACGGGATGGCAGTCGAGTTGGCAGCGAACAGCGCTCCGATCAGCGTCGGGTCGACCCCGGCGTCGCTGATCTCGTTCTGCTTGTAGGTGATGACGATCTCGTGCTTCTGCTGACCCGAGACTGCGGCGTCCCGCACGCCCGGCGTCGCCTTGAGCGTCGGCGCAACCACCTCGGTGACCTTGCTGGACAGGTCGGTGAGGTTGTCGTTGGAGTACAGGGCAAGGACGACCACCGGAATGTCGTCGGTTCCACCGGTGATGACGTTGGGGTCGACAGTGCTCGGCAGCGTGGAGGAGATCGAGGCGATCGCGCTGCGGATCTTGTTCGCCATGTCATCCGCGGCCAGTCCGTAGTCCCACTGCGCGGTGACCTGGGAGACGCCGCTGGAGCTCTTGGACGTGACCGACGTCACGCCGGCAACGCCCTTGACGGCGGTCTCGATGGGCTTGGAGACCTGGGCCTCGACGACGTCGGGTGCGGCTCCGGGGTACACCGTGAGGACGCTGCCCCGCGGCAGGTCGATCGAGGGGATGAGCTCCTGCTTCAGGGCGCCGGCAGCGTAGACGCCGAGCGCGATGGTGAGCAGGCTCAGCAGCAGCACCACCGTACGGTGCGCGAGGCTGATCTTGGTCAGACGAAGCACGACAATCCCCTTAGTAGCGGTTCCCAACGAAGTGCGTGGCGCCAATCACATCGGTTAGCATAGCTCTAACTATTTCGCCAAACGGAAGCGATCCTGGTGCATCCCATGCCGTACCTCGCGCTCGACGACGAGCGCGCTGCGGTGGTGCATCAGCTCTTCGAATTGAACTCCAGGGTGCACGACCGCGCGGTGGGGCTGGTCGGGCCGATGCCGCTGCCGCCCGACCTCACCATGCAGCAGGTCAGGGTGCTCGACCACATCGCCAAGGACCCGGGCATCGCCGGTCACGAACTCGGCGAGCGCCTCGGTGTGAGCGCGCCAACGGCCAGCGGGCTGATCGACCGCCTGGTGGAGAAGGGCCTGATCATCCGGGTGGACGACCGCGACGACCGCCGCGTCCGTCGGTTGCACCCGACCGAACTCGGCCTCGATGTCATCCGGCAGATGGATTCGATGTTCGGGAGGGCGCTCGGCGTGGTGATCCAGTTGCTGTCGATGGAGGACCTCGAGCTCCTGCTCCGCGGCTCCAGGGCCATGCTGGATGCCCTTGAGCGCGCCCACGCCGAGCAGGCCGAGGCCTGACTTCGTCCGTCTGATCCCGGCTGTCACGCGACACGCCGACGACACGCCGGAGGCCCGAAGATTGGTCGAATTGGTCCCGGCGAACCCCTTGCGGGCCGGTTCCGGACAGGACTAGAAATCTCTCTACCGGGCCACTTCGGTGGACCGGTGATCGGAAGCAGGAAGTCAGTTTGCTGGCGGGTTTACCCGCTGGGACACCCGGTGATGCGGGGGTTGGCTGGCTGGTGGTTTTCGGTGCGATGTGGTCATCACGCCGCGTCAACCAGAAGGCCCCGGAGACTCATACTCGCCGGGGCCTTCGCCTTTCACTCCACGGCTTCGCCGTCGATGAGATAGATGACCGGCGTCGGCAGCTGGACCGTCCGGGAGACCGTGCACAACCGGTCCCGCGACTGCGCGAGCGCACGACCGAGGATGTCCCTGGCGCGGTCGCCGTCCGCGCCGGGAGGGAACGTCACCCGGAAGTCCAGCTCGATCTCGCCCAGGTGGTTGCCGAGCTCGTCGCGCAGCTTTGGGGCGCTGACCGCCACCTCGAACGATTCGGGTACGGCCCGGCGGCTGGTGATGTGGTCCACGTCCATGGCGCTGCAGGCGGCCGCCGCGGCGAGGAGCGCCTCGATCGGGGTGAAGTCGCTGGAATCACCCTCTCCGAGGACGAGGCGGGCGCCGCGGCTGTTCACGGCCTCGAAGGTGTACGGCCCGGTGCGGGCCAGGCTCACGGAGCGCAGGTTGGATTCGGTCACCCGGCCAGTATTGCCGGGCCCCTGCTCGATCCCGGACAAAGGCGAAGGCCCCGGCGAGTATGAGTCTCCGGGGCCTTCTGGTTGACGCGGCGTGATGACCACATCGCACCGAAAACCACCAGCCAGCCAACCCCCGCATCACCGGGTGTCCCAGCGGGTAAAACCCGCCAGCAAACTGACTTCCTGCTTCCGATCACCGGTCCACCGAAGTGGCCCGGTAGAGAGATTTCTAGTCCTGTCCGGAACCGGCCCGCAAGGGGTTCGCCGGGACCAATTCGACCAATCTGCGGGCCTCCGGCGTGTTGTCGGCGTGTCGCGTGACAGCCGGGATCAGACGGACGAACAGCCTTCAGCTGACCAGCCACTGGGTGGTGGTGACGTACTCCTCGCCGGGGCGAAGCACGGTGCTGGGGAAGTGGTCGTGGTTCGGGGCGTCGGGGAAACCCTGCGGCTCCAGCGCCACCCCGGCTCGTCGCACGTACGGGACGCCGGACGTGCCTGGGACGGTTCCGTCGAAGTGCTCACCGGTGTACACCTGCAGCGCAGGTGCGTCGCTGCGCAGCACCAGGCTCAGCCCGCTCGCGCCGGTGAAGCGGCAGTGCTTGCGCAGCCCCGTCCCCTCGATCACGAAGTTGTGGTCGTAGCCGCCGTTGCGGGTGATGCCTTCGGCCAGCGCGCGCTCGCGGGCCGGACCCAGCACCCGACCGAGCCGGAAGTCGGCCGCGGAGTCGGTGACGTCGCGGATCTCGCCGGTGGGGATGCCGTCGTCGTGGTTGGGCGTGTAGGCCGCGGCCGGAATCCGGAGCTGGTGGAAGTCGGTGTCGCCGGAGTCCTCGCCGTCGAGGTTGAAGTACGGGTGCGTGGTGAGGTTGACCACCGTCGGGGCGTCGGTGGTGGCGCGGTAGGTCACCTGGGCGCCGCCCGCCACCAGCTCGAACAATGCCGAGACCCTCACCTTGCCGGGGAAGCCCTGGTCGCCGTTCGGGCTGTCCAAGGTGAACTCCACCCAGTCGTCGCCGACACCCTCGACGTCCCACACCCGGGTGGAGAAGCCGCGGGAGCCGCCGTGCAGCTGGTTCGCACCCTCGTTGGCGTCAAGGATGTACCTGGTGCCGTCCAGGGTGAAGCGCGCACCGCCGATGCGGTTGGCGAAGCGTCCGACACTGGCCCCGAGGTAGCCGAGCCCGGTCTCGTAGTCGGCTGCGGTCGGGTGGCCGAGCAGGATGTTGCGCCAGTTCCCGTCGGGCAGGAGCACATCGAAGCGGCGCAGCGTCGCGCCGAGGGGCAGGAGTTCGAGCCGGACGGTGTCGCCGGCGAGCTGGATGGTGGCTTCGTCAATGGTCACGGTGGCCACGCTATCGACTCAGCCCTTCCGAGGGGGACCAGCCGAGGTCACATCTCGTCCGTGGGTTCGTAGGCAGGGGCGTCGGGAGTGCCGGACGGCTCGGCATGGGTCATCTGCAGATGGCGGCGCCACAGGAACCAGGCAACGGTCGTCAACGCGAGAGCCGTGACAGCCAGGCTCGGCTGCGAGAACGCGACCGCCGGAGCGAGCACGCCGGCGATCAGTGCGTTGGCCACCAGGGCGACGAACGACTGGACGGAGGACGCCGAGCCGCGTGCGTGGGGGAAGAGGTCGAGCATCGCCAGGGTGAGGATCGGGAAGGCGATGGCGATCCCGAAGGAGTACATCGGCAGCGGGAGGACAGCCCACGGCAGCTCCCGTGTCGGGGCGAAGAGCGAGAACACCAGGTTCACCAGCCCCCCGACGAGGCTGATCACGTAGCCGAGGGACGCCAGCTTGCGTCCGCTCATCCGTCCGGCGAGCCGGCCGCTCACCCAGGAACCGCTCACGAGGCCGGAGATCAAGGGCACGAAGAGGATCCAGAAGTCCTGCTCGCCCTTACCCAGCAGCTTCAGTACGAACAGCGGCGCAGAGGAGATGTAGAGGAACATGCCGGCGAAGTTGAACATGCCGGTGAACGCCAGCCGGCGCCCGTCGGCATCGCGCCACACCTCGAGCAGTCCGGACACCAGCGTGCGGGCGTCGAAGTTCGAGCGCCGCTCCGGCGGATGGGTCTCTGCGAGCGCGAAGATCACCAGGGCGAGGATGACCACGCCGAAGCCGACAAGGAACCAGAAGATGCCGCGCCAGCTGCCGATGCCCAACAGCCAGCCGCCGACGATCGGTGCCAGCGCCGGCGCCAGCCCGAAGATCATGGCGATGTGGCTCATGGTGCGCTGGGCCTGGTCGTTGGAGAAGACGTCGCGCACCATGGCGCGGCTGATGATCTGGCCGGCACCGGCACTCAGCCCCTGGATCGCCCGGAAGAACAGCAGCACGGGCAGGCTGGGCGACACCGCGCAGCCGACGGAGGCTGCGATGAACAGGATCGTGCCCCCGATGATCACCGGCTTGCGCCCCAGCGCGTCCGAGAGAGGCCCGTGCAGGAGGCTCATCACGGCGAAGGAGAGCAGGTACACGCTGATCAACTGCTGCAGGGCGAGTTCGGAGGAGCCAAACTCCGCCTGCATCTGTGCGAACGCGGGGAAGATCGTGTCGATCGAGAACGGGCCCACCATGCCCAGCCCCGCCATGATCACGAGGAACAGCCACTGCGGGCCCACCGAACGATCCGGCGGGGTGCTGATCGCAGGAGGTGGGAGCGCTGTCATTGGGGCATTCTCCCACGTCGGTACGGCCGTTCCCGGACCGATCCCGCCACCGGAAGCGGGGCGGCAACTATGCTCACCGCGTGTCGCGCGCCCTCAACATCACCTTCGTCTCCATGCACACCTCTCCGGCCACCATGCCCGGGACGGGGGACGCGGGCGGCATGAACGTTGTCGAACGCGCCCAGTCCGAAGCCCTCGCGGCGCTCGGCCACCGGGTGGAGCTGGTGACCCGGCGCTCGCATCCCGACGATCCCGACCAGGTGGAGCTCTACCCCGGCGTCCTGCTGCGGCACCTGGACGCCGGTCCGCCGACGCCCCTCGCAAAGAGCCTGATCGATAACCACATCGAGCAGTTCAGCGCCGGTCTGGCGACCCTCGCGCCCACCGACCTCATCCACTCCCACCACTGGATGTCGGGGGTGGCGGCGCTGCCGGTCGCGGCGAAGTGGGGCGTCCCGCACGTGCAGAGCTACCACTCGGTGGCAGCACCCGTGGGCTCGCCATTGTCGGCGGGCGAGCCGCCGGAGTCCCCGCGGCGGGTGCCGGGCGAGGCCGCTGTCGCGAAGGGCTCGCAGGCCGTCGTGGCCATCTCCGCCGCGGAGGCCCAGACCGTCATCGACCGGTGCGGCGCAGACTCCGACCGGGTGTCGATCGTCTCCCCCGGGGTGAACCAGAAGCAGTTCCGTCCGCTGGCGCAGGGAGAGGACCGCTGGAGCTGGCCGGGCACGAGCCCGGAGGCCTGGCCCCACGGCTACGTGCTTGTTGCCGCACGACTCGAGCCGCTGAAGGGCCCAGACCTGGCCATCCAGGCGCTGGCCCAGGTGGATCCGGAGATCCGTCCGCACCTGGTCGTGGCGGGGGATGCGTCCGACGCCTTCCGCAGCTACGAGCACTCGCTGCATGTCTTGGTCACAGAGCTGGGCCTCGCCAGCACCGTCACCTTCCTCGGCGCGCAGCCGCGTCCCGACCTGGCCCGCCTGTTGCGCGGGGCGCGCGTCGTGCTCGTCCCTTCGCACTCGGAGACGTTCGGCCTTGTCGCCCTCGAAGCTGCCGCCAGCGGGACGCCGGTGATCGCTGCGGCCGCCGGTGGCCTGCGCGAGGCTGTCGCCCACGGCGTGACCGGGCAGCTGATGGATTCCCGTCGCCCCGAGGATTGGGCGCTGGCGCTCACCCGGCTGCTGATGGTGCCCGGCCTGCTGGGCCGGATGAGCCTCGTCTCCCGGGTACACGCCCGCCGGTTCGACTGGGGCTTCGCCGCCCATCGGCTGGCCACGGTCTACGAAGGGTTGCTGGGCGCATGACCGTCCTGGGGCAGCGGGTGGTCTTCCTGCACGCCCACCCCGACGACGAAACCCTCGCCACCGGGGTGCTGCTGGCCGACCTCGTCCACACCGGCCACCAGGTGGCCGTGGTCACGGCGACCCGCGGCGAACGGGGTGCGGTCGTGCCCGGTCCGCTGTCGGCGCTCGAAGGGACGCCGGAACTGGTCGAGCACCGGCTCGGTGAACTGGCCGGGGCGCTGGCAGAGCTGGGTGTCACCGACCACGTGTTTCTCGGGACGCCGCCGGCCCGCGACGGTGACGGGGCCCCGAGGCGCTACACCGACTCCGGCATGCGGTGGCTCGACGATGCTGAAACCCTCGCTGGTCCCGGTGGTGACGCCGGACCTGACAGCCTCACGTCCGTGCCGGTGGAGCGGCCCGCTGCCGACCTGGCGGCCTACCTGCGCCACTACGCCGCGGACACCCTCATCGCCTACGACCGGCACGGCGGCTACGGCCACCCCGACCACGTCGCATGCCACCACATCGCCCGCGCAGCCGCCGCGCTCAGCGGGACGCCGCTGGTCGAGGTGGTCTCCGAGCCCCTCCTGCCGGTGCCCGGAGCCGAGGAGGTGGCCCTGCCGCGATGGCTGCCCGCCGTCCAGCAGGCCCTCGGACACTACGCCAGCCAGCTCGCCGTCGAGGGCACAGAGGTCGTCCAGGTCGGCGGCCAGCGACAGCCGATCGTGACCACGGTCTGGCTCACCGGTACCGGTGCCTGAGCGGGCACCGCTACGTTGACTGGCATGCCGACAGTTGAGCCGCCGCGGGTCGCGATCGTCGGTGCGGGACCGTCGGGCTTGTTCGCAGCGGCAGCGCTGGTCTCCAACCCCGACGTGCGGGTGGACATCTTCGACCGTCTGCCGACCCCGTTCGGGCTGCTGCG
Source organism: Propionibacteriaceae bacterium (assembly GCA_017882685.1). Lineage (GTDB taxonomy): Bacteria > Actinomycetota > Actinomycetes > Propionibacteriales > Propionibacteriaceae > Propionicimonas. The sequence continues at coordinate 57,660 of JADGPA010000109.1, forward strand.
CTACGGCGTCGCCCCCGACCACGCCAGCATCAAGGCCGTCGCCACCACCCTTGCCCGGGTCTTCGAGTCCGAGCGGGTGCGTTTCCTCGGGCTGGTCGAGTTCGGCAGGGACGTGACAGCCGCCGAGCTGCTCGCCGCCTACGACGCGGTGATCTACGCGGTAGGCGCAGCGGATGACCGGCACCTCGGCATCCCCGGGGAGGACCTGCCCGGCAGTCGTTCGGCGCGCCAGTTCGTTGCCTGGTACTCCGGGCACCCGGACGCGGAGCCGCAGCCCATGGCCGGCGTGCGGGACGCCGTCGTCGTCGGTGTCGGCAACGTCGCTGTCGACGTCGCCCGCATCCTGCTGAAGGAGCCGTCGGCCCTCAGTGTCACCGACATGCCGGACATGGTGCTGGCCGCACTTCGCCAGGCGGAGGTCGAGCACGTCTGGCTGGTGGGCCGCCGCGGGCCGGAGCACGCCACCTTCACCACCCCCGAACTGCGCGAGCTGCTGGAGACCCCCGGAATCGGGATCACCCTCACCGGTTGCGACCTGGACGCGATCGACGGCGACGTCCTCGAACGCCACGCCCGCGCCAACGTCGCGGCGATCGCCCGCGCCCTAGCCGAATCACCGGTCACCGCCGACCGCTGGCTGCACCTGCTGTTCTGGCACCGTCCGACTGCACTGGACGGGGAGGGACGGGTGCAGGCCGCCCGCTTCGAGCCAACCGCGCCTTTCGCGGAGCCCCTGACCGTGCCCGCCGACCTCGTGCTGCGCTCGATCGGGTACCGCGGGGTGCCATTGCCCGGCGTCCCGTACGACGAGGGCCGTATCCCCAACCTGGAGGGCCGCGTGCTCGAACTCGACAGTTCCGCGCGGCCCGGTGAGTACGCAGTGGGCTGGATCAAGCGCGGCCCTGTGGGCCTGATCGGCAGCAACAAGAAGGACGCGGCGGAGACCGTTGCACACTTGCTGACCGATCTCGCCACCCGGCCGCGCCGCCAACTCGAGGACCTGGACGCCACCCTGGCTGCCCGTGGTGTCCACCCCAGCGACCTGGAGGACTGGCGCCGGATCGACGGGGCGGAGATCGCTCGCGGTGGCATCCGGGGCAGCGAACGCACGAAGATCGAGGCGTGGCACGACCTGCTCGACCTGGTCCGCCGCGACGCCGGGCCTGCGTAGGGTGGCACCCGTGATCAAGCACATCGTGATGTGGAACTTCGCTGACGAGGCAGAGGGCGCAGACAAGGCCACCAACCTGCAGAGGGTGCGCGAAGCCCTGCTCGGCCTCACCGAGGTCGTCCCGGGGATCATCACCCTGGAGACGGTGATCCCGACCGATTCCTTCGAGCACAGCTACGACCTCGTGCTGTACTGCGAATTCGAGTCCCCGGAGGCGCTGAAAGCCTACGCCGTGCACCCCGACCACGTCGCGGTCGCCGCGGTGATCGGCAAGCTGCGCACCGCCCGGGTGTGCGTGGACTACGAGGCCTGAGGCCCGAAGATCAGCTGCTCGCCGGCGAGCACGACGCCCTCGAAGGCGGACGCGAAGTCGAGCCCGTCGTGGCCGAGGTAGCCGAACAGTTCACTGAGCAGTGAGCCCATCACCAGCTGCCACGCGCTGATGCCGGCCAGTGCCGTAGGCGCGGTGAGCACGACGCCCGCCTGTGCGAGAAACGCCAGGGCAGGTGCAGCACCGGTGGCAGCTGCGGCGTCGAAACGATCGCCGTGCGCGGCGTGCACCCCGGCGGCCTCTGCGTCCGCCCCCAGGCGCGCGAGCATCAGCAGCACCCGGGTGCCCGGCTCCTCCGTGCGTTCCGGCGGTGCGTGGTAGCCCGGCACCGGGGTGCCGAAGATCAGGGCGAATTCCTGCGGGTGCGCCAGCGACCACTCCCGGATGCCGTGTGCGGTCGCCCGCCAGCGGCCGCGTAGGTCTGCGGCGTCCACACGGTCATGCGCGGCACGCACGTGGTCGGCGAGGTCACCATGGGAGTGCACGATCAGCAGGGTGAGCAACTCGTCGCGGTTGGCCGCGTACCGGTACAGCCCGCTCGGCACCATGCCGAGGTCCCGCGCCAGCCCGCGGACGGTGAGGCCGGTCGCGCCGCCGTCAGCCAGCAGCCGCAGGCCGCCGTCGAGGATGGCCCGCCCGGTGGTCTCCCTGTGTTCGGCACGCTTGCCCATCGTGACCCTTTCGCGAAGTGTGAACAGTGTTCTTGCATCCTGCCACAAACAGTGCTTGGCTTGAAGCGAGAACAACGTTCACGAAAGGAAGTCGTTATGGGCACGCATGTGGTGATCGGGGCCGGCGGGATCGGGAGGGCGACAGCACGAAAGCTTCTCGAGGCCGGCCAGGAGGTCGTCGTCCTCTCGCGCTCCGGGCCGAAGGACCTGCCCGACGGCGCGGAGGGCCGCGCCGTCGACATCACCGACACGGCGGCACTGGACGCTGCCGTCGCCGGCGCCACCGCCATCGTCAACGCCGTGAATCCGAGCCGCTACTGGCGCTGGGCGCAGGAGTGGCCGGTGATGGCAGCCGCCATCCTCGGCGCTGCAGAGCGGTCCGGCGCCGGCCTCGTCACGATCTCGAACCTCTACGGCTACGGCCGGGTGGACGCCCCGATGACGGAGGACACGCCGCTGCGTCCCAACGGCACCAAGGGCGAGATCAGGGTGCAGATGTGGCGCGACGCGCTCCGTGCCAACGAGGAGGGACGCTGCCGGGTCACCGAGGTGCGGCCAGCGGACTATTTCGGCCCTGGAGCCGGTGAGGGCACGAGCGTGCTGAACACCTACGTCGTCGGGCCGGCGTCAGCCGGCAAGCCGGTGAGCATGCCGATCGGTGGACTCGACGTCCCCCACTCCTGGAGCTATCTGGGCGACATCGGTGCGCTGGCTGCGGCGCTGGCCACCGGCGACGGCTGGGGACGGGCCTGGCACGTGCCCACCCTGCCGGCCCGCACCGTCCGGCAGGTCGCGACAGATGTGAGCGCGATCGCAGGCGTCCAGACGCCGAGGATCTCTGCGCTGCCGCGCGTCGTGGTCAGCGTCGGCGGCTGGTTCTCGCCGATGCTGCGTGAACTCTGGGAGACCCGCCACCAGTTCGAGCGTCCGTTCGTGCTGGACTCCACCGCAGCGCAGGAGAGGTTCGGGCTGGAGCCCACCCCGTGGGAGACCCAACTGCAGGAGACGATCGGCTGGTTCGGCGCCCGATCCTGAGGGGCGCGACTAAGCTCGCCCAATGGCTGCGGGAAAGGACCAACAACATGAAGCTAGCTACGCTCGGCAACGGCCTCGAGGTCGGACGCATCGGCCTGGGCTGCATGGGCATGTCGGCCTTCTACACCGGTGCCGGCACTGACGAGGCCGGCGCGATCGCAACGATCCACCGCGCCATCGACCTCGGCGTGACCCTGTTCGACACTGCAGAGATGTACGGGCCCTACCTCAACGAGGAACTGCTTGGACGGGCGCTCGCCGGGCGCAGGGATCAGGTGGTTGTCGCCACCAAGTTCGGCACGATCCTGCACCGCAGCGACGGCACGCGTGGCCTGGACGGCAGCGCGGAGAACGTCCGCCTGGCCGTGGAGGGTTCGCTGAAGCGACTCAACACCGACCGCATCGACCTGTACTACCAGCACCGGATGGACCCGGGTACGCCCATCGAGGAGACCGTGGGCGCGCTCGCAGGGCTCATCGCGGAGGGCAAGATCCGGCACTACGGGCTGTCCGAGGCTGCGCCGGACACCATCCGGCGGGCCCACGCCGTCCACCCGGTCGCCGCACTGCAGACCGAGTATTCGCTCTGGTCACGCGAGCCGGAGACGGAGATCCTCCCCGTGGTGCGCGAGCTCGGCATCGGCTTCGTGCCCTACTCCCCGCTGGGTCGCGGCTTCCTCACGGGCACGATCCGCTCGGTCGACCAGCTGGACGAGAGCGACTTCCGCCGCCACAACCCGCGGTTCGAGGGCGACAACCTTGCTCGCAACATCGGCATCGTCGAACGCGTGGACGCCGTCGCAGCAGAGCTTGGGGTCAAGCCCGGCCAGGTGGCCCTGGCCTGGTTGCTGGCCAAGGGTGACGACATCGCGCCCATCCCCGGCACGAAGCGCGTCGGCTACCTCGAGGAGAACGTCGCCGCCGACGCGATCACTCTTTCCGCAGGACAGGTGGCTGCCCTCGACGCGGTCGACGCCCCGGTGGGTGACCGCTACGCCGATATGAGCGGCGTCAACCGGTAGCCCGTCAGGACGCGGTGCACCAGCGTCGACATCACGGTGAGGAACGGCCAGGTGAAGGCGGTCACGGTCGTGCTGATGGCCGTAGCCACCGTGATGGCCGGCATCAGCTGCGACACAAGGGTCACCAGCCCGCCGATGCCGCCGGCCGCCAGCGAGGGCGTGACCAGCACGCTCGCCACCTGACCGCCGAGCCCCACGACGGCGCCCTCAGCGAGCCCGACGACGACCAGTGCTCCGAACACCGCCCCGGCGATGCCCCGGGTCAACTGCCACGAGCGCCTCACCGGAGCGAAGCCGGGCAGCCTTTCCAGGCTGGCTGCCGGCAGGAGCAGGAACAGCTTCACCCGCAGCCACCAGATGACCGCGACAGCGGCTGCACCTGCGAGCGCCACCCCGCCCATCAGGGCAAGGATCCCCGAGATCGCAGCCGTCCGGTCGGCGCGGGCAGACATCCCGACCGTGCGCAGGGCGTTCAGCACGACGGTGAGGCCGACGGCGACGACCAGCCAGGCGCCTGCGCTCAGCACCAGGCAGGGCAGCAGCAGCCGGGGGACGACGGTCGTGGTCTCCCGCAGGGCTGCGCGCAGGTCGGCCCGCCGTCCGTCCGCGACCTGGACCGCAACCTGGGCGACCATCGCACCGCACTGGACGGTGACAAGCATCGACGCGAGGCCGGCCGCGCCCGTGGCCAGCAAGGCCCCGGACGCGAGCCCGGCAGGATTGAACGACACCAGGGCTGTCAGCAGCGGGGTGGCGAACAGCCAGACCAGCGCCAGCCCCGTCCCGCCCGCGACAACGGCGGACACGGCCCCCAATGACAGCAACGGCCTGAAGCAGCGCCGGTAGAGCGCCGACGTGTCGCCGAACAGCCGGGAGAACTCGAGGCGGTTCACCGCGACCATCGGGGGCAGGCTCATGCCGGTGATGCTACGTGGAGGCCCCGGAAACCTTTGAATCCGATAACGGTTGTTCACCTCCGTCCACGCGTTGTCAGGAGCCGCGCCGCGCCGGCCCTACCATTGTTCGGGGAGCGAGCGCGTCCCGGCCGGACGCAACGGCTGCAGTAGATGGAGGAATTCATGGAAGCGGTGAGTCGTCGTACGGCTTTCGTCGGAGCTGTTGGCGTTGCTGGCGCAACCCTGGCGGGATGTTCGGCAACCAATGCCCCTGCCCAGACCAAGGCACCGGCAACCAGTGGCGCCCCCGCCGCCAGCCAGTCGGCAGCGACCGCGCCGGTGGACACCACCCCGCGCTGGCCGCTGACCGGCAGGGTGCTCAAGAACGCCGACGACGCCAAGCACATCGCTGTCGCGGTGAAGGTGCCCGACAACAAGGGCGAACACCCCCAGATGGGCCTCGACAAGGCCGACATCGTCTACGTCCAGATGGACGGTTACCCGGATGTCGTCGGCAAGACCAGCACCCGCCTCGTACCGATCTTCCACTCCCAGTTCGCCGACACCGTCAACCCGGTGCGGTCGATCCGTCCGGTCGACATCCCCATGCTCAGCCCGATCGGGGCGATCATCGGCAACACCGGCGCCTTCCCGTGGGTGCTCGGCTACGCCAAGGAGTTCACGCGGTACATCGTGCCGATGATGTCCTACATGAACGCCAAGAAGGGCGCCCCAGGCGCCTACGGCATCCTCGCCAGCCGCGTCCGCACGCTGAACGGCATCACCTACTACGACCGCGCCGTCTCGTGCCACCCGAAGGTGCTGGCCAAGGCAACCAAGAAGTTCCAGGACGGGCCGAAGCAGATGTACTTCCCGTGGGCTGCCAGCGATGAAGAGGTGAGCACCAACGTCTCCGGCAAGGCCGCTGCCGTCGTGAGCGTCCCCTGGAAGAAGGGGAACTCCTACAACATGACCTACACGTGGAGCGCGAAGGCCAAGAAGTACCTGCGCTCGATGCCGTGGGGCCCGCACGTGCTCGCCGGCGGGACGCGGGTCTCGTGCGACAACGTGCTGGTGATCCGGGCCAAGCAGATCTTCGGCGTGATCTACGCCGACGGTCACATCTCGACCGAGTCCGGCCACCACTTCGAGCCCATCCACGAGATCATCAACAACAAGGGCACCTTCTACTACGCCCACGCCGGCAAGTACGTCACCGGCAACTGGACCAAGGGCGCGGTGAACGAGGTCTTCCAGTTCACCCTTGCCGACGGAAGCCCCCTGAAGATGGCCCCGGGTCAGACCTACGTCGAGCTGCCCAACCAGAACGCGAAGGTCCAGATCAAGGAGTGACGCCGGGCCCGATGCGGGCGGCCGGGGGGTAACCCTGCGGTGTGCAGTGTCGGCGCGTCGTGAGAACATCGGCCAATGCGGCCATTGATCAGGATCCTCGGCGTGGCCAGGGAATTGCTCCCTGCCTACGCGGCCATCGTCGCCTCCGGCGTGCTCGTCGCTGCGACCGGCCTGGCCGTGCCGTTCATCATCAAGTCGGCAACCGACGAGGTGGTGGCCGGCCTCCAGGGCTCGGGCGGCGGCGTCCCCGCAGTGCTATGGCTGGCCTTCCTGCTACTGCTGGTCGACGTGGCGAACACGCTGATCAGCAACGTCGGCGGCTATCTCGGTGACGTGATGGCCATTCGGCTGCGCTCGATCCTTTCGCGCAACTACTTCGAGAAGCTGCTGCGGCTGCCGCAGCGCTACTTCGACAACGAACTCACCGGCACGATCATCTCCCGGCTGCAGCGTTCGATCACCGAGACCACCGGCTTCCTGAACATGTTCGCCAACAACTTCCTGCCCATGCTGCTGAGCGTCTTCGCCTCACTGGTGATCATCGGCTGGTACTCGTGGTGGCTGGCGCTGCTGATGCTGGCGATGTACCCGCTGTTCACCTGGCTGACTGCGCTCACGTCCAGGCGGTGGCAGAAGCTGGAGAAGGCCAAGAACCTCGAGTTCGACATCGCCGGTGGCCGGTTCGCAGAGGTGGTAGGACAGATCCGGGTGGTGAAGAGCTTCGTCGCCGAGCCGCGCGAACTCGCCCACTTCAACGGGCGCTACGACACCACCATCGGCATCACGCGGGAACAGTCGGCCTACTGGCACAAGATGGACGTCGCCCGGCGGGGCGCGCTCAACCTGATCTTCTTCGGCATCTACGCGATCATCTTCACCTCGACGATTTCCGGCGCCTTCACCCTCGGCGTGATGGTGCTGCTGATCCAGTTGGTGAACATGGCCCGCCAGCCGGTGCAGGGCATGAGCTTCCTCGTCGACTCCTCGCAGCGGGCGATCACCGGCTGCATCGATTACTTCAAGGTGATGGACGAGCCCGCCGAGTTCGAAGGCATCCCGTCCGCTGACGCCGAGGCCGGCACCCTGCAGACTCCCCTCGGGCAACCCGTGGTCAGCTTCACCGACGCCCGCTTCGCCTACGGCGACGACAACGCCGAGGTGCTGCGCGGGCTCAGCTTCGACGTGCGCAGGGGCGAGCGCGTGGCGTTCGTCGGCGAGAGCGGGGTGGGCAAGACCACCCTGACCAGCCTGCTGCTGGGGCTCTACCACCTCACCAGTGGCACGCTGCGGGTGGACGGCCGGGACCTGACCGAGGTGCCGCTGGCGCAGCTGCGCTCCCAGGTGGGAGTGGTGTTCCAGGACCCGGCCCTGTTCTCCGGCACGATCAGGGAGAACATCGCCTACGGTCGTCCGGACGCGACGGAGGAGGAGATCACCACCGCTGCCCGGCGCTCGCACGCGCACGGGTTCATCATCGCCCTGCCCGGCGGCTACGACGCAGAGATCGGCGAGCGCGGCGTCAAGCTGTCCGGCGGCCAGAAGCAGCGGATCGCGGTTGCGCGGGCGATGCTGAAGGACGCCCCGATCCTCGTGCTCGACGAGGCCACCAGCTCGCTGGACTCCAAGGCCGAGCGCCTGGTCCAGGAAGGGTTGGAGGAGCTGATGGCCGACCGGACGACGCTCATCATCGCCCACCGGCTCTCCACCATCAGCTCTGTCGACCGCATCATCACGATGCGCGACGGCCTCATCGACGAGATCGGCACCCCGGCGGATCTCGCCCTCACCGATGGTATCTACGCCGAACTCCTCAGTCTCCAGGCGTCCGCCTCGAAGGCCGACCGCAAGCGCCTGCAGCGCTACGAGATCCTGGGATGAGCAGCCTCCGTCCGCTGCACATCGGGGACGTGGAGCGCCTCGCGGAGCTGGTGGTGCGCAGCCGGGAGTTCCTCGCCCCCTGGGAGCCGGTGCGGCCCGAGAGCTACTTCAGACTCGCCGGCCAGCGGGAGGCGGTTGCGCAGTCACTGAAGTCGGCGGCCAGCGGCCTGATGGAGCCCTTCGTGATCGTCGACGACGACGGCGAGGTCGCCGGCTGGATCAACCCGAACAACATCGTCCGCGGGCCGTTCCAGTCGGCCAGCATCGGCCCCGCGCTACCTCGCCATCGCCGGCGTGTACTCCGACCACCTCCTCTTCCAGCGCCTCGCGGACTGAGTTGGGGACGGTTCCCAACCCGTCCCCGATTCGGTCCGGCTTCCGCATCCTTTGTTGCCACCGGGCTGGCTGTGCGATGCTCGGGGCAAACCAATGGCGGAGCAACTGGAGTGCAGATGAGTGCCACGTCGGACCCCGAGGGCCCGTCCGAGCCCAGGAAGCGGATCCTGTTCCTCTTCTCCGACACCGGCGGCGGTCATCGCTCAGCCACAGAGGCCATGATCGAGGCCCTCGACCTGGAGTTCCCCGGGCAGTTCGAGTCGACCAAGGTCGACTTCTTCCGCGAGTACTACCCGAAGCCGCTGAAGTTCGCGCCCGAGATCTACCCGCCGATCTCGCGGGTGCCGCAGGCGTGGGGCCTGTCTTTCAAGGTCTCCGACGGCAAGGGACGCACCAAGGCTGTCAGCGAGCTGGCCTACCCCTACCTGCGACGCGCTGCGCAACGGCTGGTCAAGGAGAACCCTGCCGACCTGATCGTCTCGGTGCACCCGCTGGTGAACACCACCCTGATGCGCGCCATGCGCAAGTCGCCGCGCCCCTACATCACGGTGGTCACCGACCTCGTCTCCACGCACGCTTTCTGGTTCGACCGCCGCGCCGACCTTGTGGTGGTGGCCACAGAGGAGGCCAAGGCGAAGGCCATCGACTACGGCATTCCCGAGGGCAACCTGCGCGTGATCGGACTGCCGGTCGCCGACCGGTTCAGCGAGCAGCTGCTCGACCGGGACGCCTGGCGCGAGAAGCAGGGCTGGCGCACCGACCTTCCGGTGATCCTGCTGGTGGGCGGTGGGGACGGTATGGGCCCGCTGAAGCGCGTGGCCAAGGCCATCAACGAGGCCCGGCTGAGCGCCACCCTCGTGGTGATCTGCGGCCGCAACACCGAGCTGCGCGAGGACCTCGAACTCCTCGACTGGCACATGCCGGTGCACCTGTACGGCTTCACCTCCAACATGCCGCAATTCATGGCCGCTTCGGACATGCTCGTGACCAAGGCCGGGCCCGGCACGATCAGTGAGGCCTTCATCAGCGGGCTCCCGCTGGTGCTGTACGCGCGCCTTCCCGGCCAGGAGGACGGCAACGTCAGCTACGTCGTGAAGGAGCGGGCCGGGGTGTGGGCGCCGCGTCCCCGTGAGGTCGTTGAAGCAGTCAAGCGATGGGTCGAAGACCCGGGCGAACGGGCACGCGCAGCAGCTGCCAGCCGCAGGGTCGCCAAGCCGAAGGCCGCCCGGTCGATCGCCCGGCTGATCGCCGACCAGGTCGGCGTGGGCGACTGACGTTCGCGGGCACCGGCTACCCTCGAAGGTCGGAGCCTATTAGGAGAGACTTTGACGCAGGAAGAAAAGCAGACCGAGCCCGAATCGAGGGAACCGATCAGGGTCGCCTTCTCGTGGCCGCAGCTCGCCGGCGGCGCGCTTGCCGCGGTGACGGCTGCCGCGATCGGTTCGAGATTGGGGGTCGGCGGCACCCTCATCGGAGCTGCGGTGGCCAGCATCATCGGCGGCGTGGGCGGCACTCTCTACAGCGCAGGCATCGACAAGACCCATCGCAAGGTCGCCGGCGCCATCAACCGCGGCTACGAGCGGGTGCGCACCTCAGGCGAGTACGACCGGGACGCTGTTCATACGCTCGCGGGCGACGAGGCGAGCCCGGTGCTGCCTGGGCTCGACCCTGAACCCGCGGCAGATGCAGGAGAGCAGACCCGCGTCGACCTGGAGCCGGTGGGCACGAGCGCGGGCAGGCGCCGCAAACTCTGGAAGGTGATGGGGCTGAGTGTTGCCGCCATGTTCGTGGTCGCCCTTGTGGCCATTACGGTCGTCGAGCTCGGCCTCGGCCGCACCCTCGACGGCAATGACGGCACCACGATCTCCCAGGTGGTGCGGCAGGGTCGGAAGTCGACGCCAACACCGACACCCACCCCATCGCGTTCGGTGACGGCAACCACGCCTACCGTGACAGCGACTTCTTCGGTGACCGACCAGCCGACCACGCCGGCGCCGACGGCCACGCAGCCGACAGCCACCGCCGTCCCGTCCGCAACCGTGACGGTCACCACGACCCCGACGGCGGCCACCACTCCCTGACGGCTTCTGTGGGTGGTGGTCAGGCAGGGACGCGGACGGGATCAGCCGAAGCTATTGATCATGAAGGCAGCGGCCCTCGTGACGTACTCGCGGAACTCGCCGAGCTCCGGTTCGGGCAGGGCGAGCGAGTCCAGTGCTGCGATCATGTGGGTCAGCCAGTGGTCGCGCATGTCCGGGGTGACCGGGAAGGGCGCGTGACGGATCCGCAGCCGTGGGTGGCCGCGGGTGTCGGAGTAGGTGTGCGGGCCGCCCCAGTACTGCTCGAGGAACAGTCGCAGCCGCTCGGTAGCCGGGCCGAGGTCGTCCTCCGGGTACAGCGCGCGCAGCTCCGGGTCGCCCGCCACGCCTCGGTAGAACTCGTCAACCAGCTTCACGAAGGTCTCGTGGCCGCCGATCCGGTCGTAGAGGGCTTGCGGTTCCATCACACCATTGTGGTCGGCGGCATCAGGGCGTCGCCAGCCGGGCGACGAGCCGCTCGCGCAGCGCGGGCCACTCCCCGGCGAGGATCGAGTACACCACCGTGTCGCGCAGCGACCCGTCCAGCATGAACATGTGGTGGCGCAGGATGCCGTCCTGCTGCGCTCCGAGGCGTTCGATCGCTGCCCGGGACGCGGCGTTGTGCATATGGGTGCGCAGTTCGACGGCGATGCAGTCGAGCTGCCCGAACGCGTGGTCGAGAAGCAGGAGCTTGGCCTCGGAATTGACCGCGGTGCGCTGGGCGGAGGCGGCGTACCAGGTGCCGCCGATCTCCCTGCGCCGGTTCACAGGGTCGATGTGGAGGTAGTTGGTGAGGCCGACGATCCGGTCGTCGGCGAGACGGCGGACGGTGAAGGCCTGCCAGGAACCTGTCGCCACGTCGGCGAGCCGCTGGTCGACGAACGCTGCCATCTTCTCCGGCGTGGGGATCACCGTCACCGTTGACTCCCACAGGCGCCCGTCGGCGGCGGCCGTGGCCAACCCCGGGACGTCCGCTGTTGTCAGCGGATCGAGCCGTATCCAGGTTCCGATCACGGCGGGAGTCTAGGCCGACTACGATGCCCGGGTGAGGAAGCCCGCCCCCCGGCTGATCGCAGCCATCGTGTGCACAGGCCTTGCCGTGTCCGCCTGTGCCACCGCACCGACGTCCGCGCCGCCACCCATCGCGCCCGCCGCCCCCGGAGCCCGTCCGGCCGCCGCCAGGTCCGCCACCTCGCTTGCCGCCTCGCTGAAGGTCGGTCTCGGCTCCGGTGCGAGCCTCGGCGGCAAACAGGTGTTCCCTGCCGACAACCCGTGGAACACCGCCGTCGACCAGGCGGACGTAGACCCGAACTCTGCGGCGCTGATCGCCTCGATCGGCATCACCAGTACGCTGCACCCCGACTTCGGCGCCCACTGGCCCAAGGGCCCGTTCGGCATCCCGTACGTGGTGGTCAAGGGCAGCCAGAAGAAGGTCAAGGTGACCTTCACCTACACCTCCGAGAGCGACAAGGGCACCTACCCGATCCCCAAGAACGCCCCGATCGAGGGCGGTGCGCAGTCCAAGGGCGACCGGCACGTGCTGGTGCTCGATCGGAGCAGGTGGAAGCTGTACGAACTGTTCAATGCCAAGCGTGTAAAGGGAACCACCCGCTGGAAGGCGGGCTCCGGCGCGATCTTCGACTTGAAGTCCAACAAGCTGCGTCCGGCCGGCTGGACGAGCGCGGACGCCGCCGGCCTGCCGATCTTTCCTGGCCTTGTGCGCTACGACGAGGTGAAGGCCGGCGTGATCACCCACGCCCTGCGGTTCACCGTCGCCGACACCCGCAAGGCCTACGTGTCGCCGGCCCGTCACTACGCAAGTGACGACACCAGCGCGACCCTGCCTCCGATGGGCATGCGGGTGCGGCTGAAGGCCGACTTCGACATCTCCGGTTTCCCGCAGCAGGCGAAGGTCGTCCTGCAGGCGATGAAGACCTACGGCATGATCGTGGCCGACAACGGGTCGGACTGGTACGTCTCGGGCGCGCCAGACAAGCGCTGGAACGACGATGCGCTCAACAAGCTGAAGTCCGTAGCCGGCAGCAACTTCGAGGTCATTGCCATGGGCGACGTCACCACCGGGTGAAGAATTTCCGCAGTGTTCACCTGATCCTGCTGCACACCACGACGCGGCGAGCCTAGGGTCTGCAGGTGAGCACCCGGCGCCTCCTTGCGATGCTCTTCGGCGTCGCAGTCCTCGCCGTGTTCGCTGCTCAGCTCCCGGCTCGGCCAACCGCCGGTGGCCAGGCCCATCTCGCGCAGCCCCTGGCTGCAGCGAAGCAGTCCGCCTGGACGGTCATTCCCGTTGTCACGGCTCTCCCGACTCCGCCTGCCGAGTCGACGCAGGCGCCATCCGTGCCCGGGGACCCGGCAGCCAAGGGTGCGCCGCCGGACTGCTCGGAGCTGAAATGTGTCGCGCTCACCATGGACGACGGACCGGTGCCGGGGACGGCGCGGGTGCTCGACCTGCTGAAGCGCAAGGGGGTGCAGGTCACGTTCTTCGTCGTCGGGCAGCTGGCCCGCCGTCATCCTGCCCTGGTGCGGCGGATGGTGGCCGAGGGCCACGTCGTCGGGAACCACTCCTGGAACCACCCGGAGTTCTTCGGCGCACCGGCGAACATGATCCGCAGCCAGCTGGTGCACACCGACGCAGTGCTGCACCGGGCGACCGGTCACAACCCTGTGCTGATGCGCCCGCCGTTCGGCGAGGTGACGGCGAAGGTGAGGAAGACCTCCCGCGCGCTCCATGAGGCGGTCGTGCTGTGGGACGTCGACCCGCTGGACTGGAAGGACCGCTTGGCGTCGACCGTTGCGCACCGGGTGGTGAAGCAGGCGAAGCGGGGCTCGATCATCCTCACGCACGACTCCCTGAAGACCACAAGGGCTGCCTACTCCAGCATCATCGACGGGTTGCGCGCCCGCGGCTTCACCCTTGTCACCGTCCCCCAACTGTTCGGCGGGAAGCTGAAGGCCGGCAAGGTCTACTTGCGCGGCTGAGGGCGCTCAGGCGCGCCCGCGCGCCCGCGTGCCCGCTGGTAGCGGGTGAGCGCCTCGACGCGTTCGGCGGCGTGGTCGACGATCCGCTCGGGGTAGCCGTGTATATAGCCGTCCGCAGCCTCCCACGGACGGTGCGCAGCGGCTCCCGCCAGGTGCCGCAGCTCCGGCAGGTAGCGCCGCACGTAGTCCCCGTACGGATCGAACTTCTCCCCCTGGGTGATCGGGTTGAACACCCGGAAGTAGGGGGCCGCGTCGGTGCCCGTGCCCGCCGTCCACTGCCAGCCGTGGGCGTTGGACGCGCGGTCTCCGTCGATCAGGTGGTCGAGGAAGTGCTGGGCGCCGGGCGGCCACCAGGCGTGCAGGTCCTTGGTGAGGAAGCTGGCCGTGATCATCCGCACCCGGTTGTGCATCCAGCCGATGGTCAGGAGTTGCCGCATCCCAGCGTCGACGATCGGGTAGCCGGTGCGGCCCTCACGCCAGGCGTCGAAGGCGTCGCCCGGGGCGTCGTAGTCGATGCCGAGGGGGTTCAGGTCGTTCGTGAGCGAGTCGGGGTTGTGGTGCACCACGTCGGCGTAGAACTCCCGCCAGGCCAGCTCCGCGACATAGCGCTGCGCCCCCTTGCCGGCGTGCCCGGTCAGGTCGGCGAGCAGGGTACGAGGGTGCACGACGCCGAACTTCAGGTAAGGCGACATCCGCGACGTGCCGTGCAGGTCGGGACGGTCGCGGTCGCTGTCGTAGGCGCGCAGCACAACGTCGCGGAACTCGGCCCAGCGGTCCAGCGCAGCTCGCTCGCCCGCCGGTGGCAGGTCGATGGGGCACGCCTTGATGGCGCGGTCCACCAACCCCTCGGCCTTGGCGTGGCTCTCGGCCCTGGCCAGCTTCAACCCACCAGGCTCGTCGACGGGCGCCGGCCAGCCGTGGTCCTGCCAGGCCCGGGAGAACGGGGTGAACACCCGGTACGGCTCGCCGGAGCGGTTCAGGACGCGTCCGGGAGTGACGGCGTAGGGCGAGCCGGTCTCCACCCACGCGAAGTCGTGGTCGGCAAGCGCTGCACGCACTCGCTCGTCGCGCGCCGCCCCGCCCGGCTCGGTCTCGATCGAGACGTGCACACGGGTGGCTCCCACCTCCTTGGCAAGGGCCGGGATGACGTCGGCCGGGTCGCCGTAGCGCAGGCACAGGTGGCCGTCGTAGGCCGCGTCCAGGGCTCTCAGGGTGGCGGCGAGCCATGCTTGGCGCACCGGACCGGCATCGTCGAAGAAGTCGGGGTCGATCACGAAGCAGGGCAGCACGCGCCCCCCCTCGGCAGCCGCTGCGAGGGCCGGGTGGTCGGCACGTCGCAGGTCGCGGCGCAGCCAGAGCAGGCTGACGGCCTCAGGCATCGGCCGGCTCCGGGCCGATGGCCTGCGCGGCCAGGGTCGCCGCTGCGGTCGCGATGTTGTGTCCCAGTCGCCGCGGGGGCTCGGCGACCAGATGCTGGTACTTCCCACCGACCCACACCGGCAATCGCTCCTCGCCCAGGCACTCCACCACCCGCCGGGCCCGGGCGACGTCCCGGCTGCGCGGAACGGTGGTGACGGCGACCCACGCTCCCGACCTCGTGGCGGCCTCCCGCCACGCCGGGAGGGGTACCTGCGCACCGAGGTAGATCGTCGGCAGGCCCGCCCTCCTTGCGGCGACGGCGAAGGCCATCAGGCCGATCTGGTGGTCGACCCCCGGCGGGGCGCCGATCAGGACCGGACGGCCGGACTGTCCGCGTCCGACAGCTTCGTAGGCTGCGGAGAGGCGGCGCATCACAACGTTGGACACCAGGTGCTCTGCTGCCACCGACACCGTGCCCTCGGCCCACTCCAGCCCGATCCGATGCATGGCGGGCAGCAGCCAGCGGTCGACGACGGTCTCAAAGCCGGTATGGGCGAAGCGCTCCTCGATCACCCGCGCAACGGCGGACGCATCGAGGTCGGCTGCTGCAGCGAGCAGCTCGGCATGGGGGTCGACCCGGGCGTCGTCGCTGAGCGGACGGTGCGCGACCTCCACAGCTGCAGCTCGCGGAGCCCAGCCGGCCTGCACCAGTTCATGCATCGCCGAGATCCTCGCCAGCGCTTCATCGTCGTAGATCCGGTAACCGGAGGCCGTTCGGGACAGCACAAGCAGGCTGTAGCGCCGTTCCCAGGCGCGCAGCGTGTGTTCGGGCACCCCCGTGAGCTCGGAGGCCTTCTTTATCGTCACCATGATCGCGGCCCATGATAGGCCCGAATGATCTCCGGCGAACACACTTGTACGCATTTTGTCTAAGGTTTTACGCTCAGTCTTGGCATCGCGGTCACTCTTTGCGAGAATCTTGTACAACGTTGCGGGAGGGAATTCGCATGTCGGACCGGATGCGGCAAGGGCTGGTGACGGCCGGAGCCATCTTCATGATCTTCGGCACGCTGTACGGCTTCGGGTTGATTGGTACCCCGGTCGAGCAGTCGTCAAGCGGGAGTCTGTCAGCCGAAGCCACACTGCTGGCGCCGGCTGTGCGCGCCTTCTCGATCTGGTCGGTGATCTACCTCGGTCTCATCGGGTACGTCATCTGGCAGTGGCTGCCGGCGAACGCCGCCTCGACGCGGGCCCGACGGATCGGCTGGCTGTCCGCACTGTCGATGGCGCTGAACGGCCTGTGGCTGCTGGTGGTGCAGGTGGAAGCGCTGTGGCTGAGCGTCATTGTGATCGCTGCCCTTGTTGCGACCCTGGGTGAACTGATGCGACGTCTCGGCGAGTCCCGCGCCACCGCTGCGGGCGAGAATCTGCTCGTGGACGGCACCTTCGGGCTTTACCTCGGCTGGGTGTCGGTCGCCACGCTCGCCAACGTCACCGCGACGCTCGTCGCGTCCGGTGTCGACCCGGACCCGGAGGTCGCCGAGTACCTCGCCGTCGCCGTGCTGGCCGTCGGCGCCGTGCTGGGCGCCATCCTCGCCCGCGTACTCGGCGGACGGATCGGGGTAGCCGTCGCCATGGGCTGGGGCCTGTTCTGGATCGCCGTCGGCCGCCTGACCGGGCAGCCTCCCTCCGATCTGGCCGGCGTCACCGCAGCCATCGCCGCTGCCGTCGTGGTGGTGGCCACAGCTCTGGTCCTGCTGGGACGCCCAGCCCGCCGCAGGGCCACCGAACACGCGTACGACCACTGAGGGAGATCATGAGCATCGCCATCCACGACCAGGTCGTCCTGCTCGACGAGCACGACCAGCCGATCGGCACCGCGCCGCGCGCGAGCGTCCACGGCACCGACACGCCCCGCCATCTCGCCTTCTCCTGCTACCTGTTCGACGGCAACGACCGCGTGCTGCTGACGCGGCGGGCCCTCACCAAGGTGGCCTGGCCGGGCGTCTGGACGAACTCCTGCTGCGGGCACCCGCGTCCGGGTGAGGAACCGGAGGACGCCGTCCGGCGAAGGCTCGCCGACGAACTCGGGGCCGTCGTCACCGACGCCCACCTGGTGTTGCCCGATTTCGGGTACACGGCTGTTGACGCGTCCGGGGTGGTCGAGAACGAGTTGTGCCCGGTCTGGGTCGCCCGGCTGGCGGGGCCGTTGCGGCCCGATCCGAACGAGGTTGCCGAGACCGCCTGGGTGGCCTGGCTCGACCTGGTGGCCCTGGTGGACAGCGCTCCGGCCCTGCTGAGCCCCTGGTGCGTCGAGCAGGTGCCACAGCTTTCCGCAGCGGGCGCGAAGGTGGGTGCAGCATGACGCTGACAAGCTCCGGTCACCGACGTCTGGCGGAGGCCCCCGGGGCGGCCACCGGTGACGATGCCACGGTGATCGCCGTAGAGGCCTTCATTGCAGAAACCATGGAGTCCCTCAGGCAGCGATGGGTCGAGCTGGCGGCCACCGTGGTCCCCCGACCCGGCGTGCTGCACACCGACTCCGTACTGGAGTTGCTCTCGGGCATGGTGAACTCGGGCGGCAAGCGCTTCCGGCCGCGGATGGCCCACTGGGGCTGGGTGGCCGGCGGCACCAGCGACCTGCGCGGCTACGCCGACCTGGTGCGGGTCGGGGCTGCCCTGGAGATGTTGCACGTGTTCGCGCTGATCCACGACGACGTCATGGACGCCTCCGAGACCCGCCGCGGCCAGCCGTCCGTCCACGCCAGCGCGCGGCGGCAGCACGTCCGGCTGCACGGCTTCGGCGACGCGCAGCGCTACGGGGAGAACATCGCGATCCTTGCCGGCGACCTCGCCCACAGTGAGGCCGGCCTGCTGGTGGCAGGGCTGCCGCGGCCGATGCAGGAGATGTGGCGGACGCTGGCCATCGAGTTGATGATGGGTCAGGGCCGCGATCTCGTCGGGGCTGCCAACGGGCGTCGCGACCTCGAGCACGCCCGGGAGGTGGCACGCGCCAAGTCCGGGGCGTACACCGTGTGGCGGCCGCTGCAGCTGGGCGCAGCCGCAGCCGGTGCCGGGCCTCGGACGCTGGCTGCACTGGAACGCTACGGCGTCGCGGTAGGGGAGGCGTTTGCCCTGCGCGATGACATCCTCGGCGTGATCGGCGACCCGGTGGCAACCGGGAAGCCCGTCGGAGACGACCTGATGGCCGGCAAGCCGACCGTCCTGCTGGCCCTCGCCACACAGCGGTTCTCGCCGCGCTGGCGGCGGGCGCTGCAGCGGGCAGGGAGCGGCGGCCGGGTCTCCAGTGGGGACATTGCTGATCTGCAGGCGGAGTTGGTGCGCTCGGACGTGATCGGCGACGTGGAGGAGATGATCTCCGACGCTGTCTCGACGGCCTTCCTCGCCCTCGACGACCCCGCCGTCGATCGCTCGGCCACCGCCGGCCTGGAAGACCTGGCCCGCCGCGTCGCCTGGCGGACCACGTGAGTCGCGTCGTCGTCGTTGGCGCCGGCCTCGCCGGGCTGTCCGCCGCGAGCCGGCTGGTGGCCGACGGTCATGACGTCACCGTCATCGAGCGGGGCGCTGGGCCGGGCGGGCGCAACGGTACCCGGAGAGCGGACGGCTTCACGTTCGACACCGGGCCAACGGTGTTCACGATGCCGCACCTGCTCGACCGCGCCTTCTCCCGCCTGGGACGCGACCGGGCCACCGAGGTACCGATGACCCGCCTCGATCCGGCCTATCGCGCGGTGTACCCCGACGGCACCCAACTGCTGGTGCGGGCAGAGATCGCCGACCAGGTGGAGGAGATCCGCACCCGCGGCCTTGCCCGCGACGCCGCGGCGTACCCCGGCTTCGTCGACTGGCTGGAGCAGCTCTACGAGCTGGAGATGCCGAACTTCATCGAACGCAACTTCGACTCCGTCCTCGACCTGATGGCCAACCCTGCTGCGGCGGCCAAGCTGGTGCGCCTGGGCGGCTTCGGCAGCCTGCAGAAGGCTGTCAGCGGACGCTTCGTCGACACCCGGCTGGTGCGGCTGTTCACCTTCCAGTCGATGTACGCCGGCCTCGCGCCGTCCGACGCCCTTGCGATCTACGCAGTGATCACCTACATGGACTGCATCTCGGGCGTCTGGTTCCCCGAGGGCGGCATGCATGCCGTGCCGCGCGCCTTGGCGCGGGCGCTCTGCGAGTCAGGCGCGGACCTGCGCTACGGCGTGGCTGTCGGCTCGATCCTGCGCGACTCCTCCGGACGGGTGGCCGGGGTGAGCGCTGGCGGCGAGCAGCTGTCGGCTGACGCCGTGGTGGTCACCCTCGACCTGCCGACGGCCTACGCGGAACTCCTGCCCGACCTGCGTCCGCCACGTGTTCTGGACCGGGCGGTCTGGTCGCCGTCCGCCCTGGTCTGGCACGTGGGCGTCCGCGGGGCCCCGAAGCCCGGCGTCGCACACCACAACATCCACTTCGCCGACGCCTGGAGCGAGTCGTTCGACCAGCTGATCAAGCGCAGGGAGCTGATGACCGACCCGTCGCGGCTCGTGACGATCCCGAGCCTCGACGCCCCCGGCATGGCGCCCGCCGGCCACAGCGTCCTGTACGTCCTTGAGCCTGTGCCGCACCTGGGTGCGGGCATCGACTGGACGGCCGAGCGCGGGCCGGCAAGGGAACGGCTGCACCGGTTCCTCGCCGCCAACGGCTACCCCGACGACATCGTCACCGAGCAGCTGGTGACCCCGGCGGACTGGGCGGCCCAGGGCATGGCGATGGGCACTCCGTTCAGCCTCGCCCATACCTTCGGCCAGACCGGCCCGTTCCGTCCTGCCAATGTCGAGCCGCGGGTGCCGGGCGTCTTCTTCGCCGGCAGCGGCACGACACCGGGCGTCGGGGTCCCGATGGTCATGATCAGCGGGGAACTGGCCGCCGACCGCGTCCGCGACTACCTGGGAGGGCAGCGATGACGATCCTCGGATCGCCAACCGACCTGGCCGCCGGCTACGCCGAGTGCGCCCGGCTCACCCGCGAGTACGGCACCACCTACTTCTGGGGGGCGGTGCTGTTGCCGAAGTCGCAGCGGCGCCACGTGCACGCCGTCTACGCGCTGTGCCGGCTAGCCGACGACATCGTGGACGCCGAGGGCGCAACCCGGTTCACCCCAGCCGTCACCCGGCGGGCGCTGGCCGACTTCCGGGCCGGTTTCCAGCGCGCAGTCGCCGGCGACCCCCCGGACGCGACCATGGCGGCGATCGCCCACACCGTTGCCGAGTACGGCATCGAGGGGGAGTGCTTCGACCGGTTCTTCGACGCGATGGCGATGGACCTCGACATCGCCGGCTACGACACCTGGGACGACCTGTGCGGCTACATGGAGGGATCGGCCGCCGTGATCGGCGAGATGATGCTGCCGGTCCTGCAGCCTCTCACCCCAGCAGCGAAGGAGCCGGCGCGGGCGCTGGGCCTTGCGTTCCAGCTCACCAACTTCCTTCGTGACGTCGGCGAGGACCTGGGACGCGGCCGGGTCTACCTGCCGCGGGAGGACCTCGACCGTTTCGGTGCCTCCCCCTGGCTAGGCCGGGTGGACGACGCGTGGCGCAACCTGATGGCCTTCGAGATCGAGCGCAACCGCGAGCTGTACGCGCAGGCTCAGGCCGGGGTGGCCATGCTGCCGGCGCGGTCGGCGCGCTGCGTGGCGACAGCGCTCACCCTGTACGCGCAGATCCTCGACCGCATCGAGGCGCGTGACTACGACGTCTTCTCCGACCGCGCCCGGGTGCCCACCTGGCGCAAGGCCGTCACTGCTGCCTCGATCCTTGTTGCCGGCCCGCCACGGACGGGCGCCTGATGACGGCGGAATACCTGCTGCTCATGGGGGCCTGCGTTGTGATCACCCTGCCGCTGGAGTTCCTCCTCTGCGCCCGGGTGTACCGCCGCCCGCGCCGGCTCCTCCTGGCCGTGCTGCCACTGCTGGTGATCTTCTACGTCTGGGACGCTGTCGCGATCGCCCGCGGCCACTGGGACTACAGCCCGGCCCACACCACCGGCTGGCTGCTTCCGGCGTCCGTGCCGGTAGAGGAGGCGGTGTTCTTCGTCGTGATCCCCCTGTGCGGCCTGCTCACCTTCGAGGCCGTTGGGCGGATGCTGGCCCGTTCTGCACGCCCACGCTCCCGAAAGTCGCCCTCGCTCCCGAAATTCCGGGAGCAAGCGCGCGTTCCGGGAGCGAACAGAGGCGGGCGGGGAGCACCCGATGCCTGAGTACACCCTCGCCACGCTCGTCGCTGTGGTCGTGGTTGTCGCCGTCGAGCTGCTGTGGGCGCGCACCGGTATCTTCGGCACCGCGCAGTACTGGGTCACGATGGCGATCGTGTTCCTCTTCCAGGTGCTGGTTGACGGCTGGCTCACCAAGCTCAACGAACCGATCGTTCGGTACGCCCCCGCACAATTCGCCGGGATCCGTTTCCCCTTCGACATCCCGATCGAGGACTTCGGGTTCGGCTTTGCGCTGGTGACCGGGACGATCATCGCCTGGCAACTGGCCGGCCGGAAGGAAACAGCATGAAGCCCTGGAGACCTGGACGCGACCGGCACGCGGTGCGCCACGTCCCGGCACCGCCCGGCGACACCCGCAAGGTTGCGCGGTCGGTTGTCGTCATCGGCGGCGGCATCGCTGGCCTCGCCGCGGCAACCGGGTTGGCCGAGCGCGGCGTCAGCGTCCGGCTGGTCGAGGCGCAGCCCACCCTCGGCGGCCGGGTGCGGGCCTGGCCCAACGACGCCAGCACCATGAGTCGCGGGTTCCATGCGTTCTTCCGGCAGTACTACAACCTGCGGGCGTTGCTGCGTCGCACCGATCCCACCCTCTCCCGGCTGGTGCCGATCGACGACTACCCACTGCAGCTGGCCCCTGTGCCGGGCCGGCATCCCGTGGTGGACTCGTTCACCAACATCCCGCGCACCCCGCCGTGGAACCTCGCCGCCTTCGTGGCCCGCAGCCCGAGCTTCGACCTCAAGGGCCTGGCCGCCGTCGACGTCGACGCCGCCTTGGGCCTGCTCGACGTCGACTTCCCCGCCACCTTCGCCGCCCTCGACGGGAAGAGCGCCGCCGACGTGCTCGACGAGCTGCAGTTCCCCGA
>JADGPA010000110.1 GCA_017882685.1 Propionibacteriaceae bacterium
CGCAGGAACTGGTAGCGCTCGTGGTTGCGCTCGTACTCGAGCTCGACGTTGCGGGTGAAGGCGTTGGGGGTGCCGAACAGGTCGGCGACCACCGAGTGGTCGATCACCATCTCCGCCGGCGACAGCGGGTTGACCTTGGTCGCGTCCCCGCCGAGCTCTGCGATCGCCTCGCGCATGGTGGCGAGGTCGACGATGCACGGGACGCCGGTGAAGTCCTGCATGATCACGCGGGCCGGCGTGAACTGGATCTCGCGGTTCGGCTCGGCCTCAGGGTCCCAGGAGCCGAGGGCTGCGATGTCCGCGGCGGTGATATTGGCGCCGTCCTCGGTGCGCAGCAGGTTCTCCAGAAGCACCTTCAGGCTGAACGGCAGGGTCGCTGACCCCTTCACGGCGTCGATGCGGAAGATTTGGTAGGTCTCCCCGGCGACGTTCAACTGGTCGGATGCGGAGTAGCTGTCGATGCTCATGGGGCCTCCCGTGGTCGCCGAGATATCTTGATGTCGAGATATTATCCCACCCGACCCGACGAGGCTACCGGGGCACGCGGCGTCGCTCCCCCCATTCCACTCGTTGCTCCGGATCGGACATGACCAGATAGACCAGGCCACAGTCCTGCGGGCCGGTCACGTCGAGCTGGCACAGGTTGCAGATGTCACCGGGACGCAGCGGACACTGCGCTTCCGGACGGGAGCGGGGCCTGGTTTCTGCAGCGGTCATCTCGGGGCAAGGATAGCGACGCACTCCACGTGGTGCGTCAGCGGGAACAGGTCGTAGGCGGTCACCGACACCGGCTCGTAGCCCAGTCCGGCGGCGATCTTCAGGTCCCGGCCGAGAGCTGCCGGATCGCAGGCGACATAGGCGATGGCCCGTGGCCGCCGGGACGCGAGGGCGGCGAGGACACCGGTGCCAGCACCGGCGCGCGGCGGGTCGAGCACCACCAGGTCGGCGAGCTGGGGCAGACCGCCAAGGCGTCGGGCGACGTCGCCGGCAGTGAAGTTCGCGCCGGGAACGTTCGCCCGGGCGAGTTCCACGGCCCTGCGGTCGCCCTCGATGCCCCAGACCTGTGCCCCGGTGGCTGCCAACGCGCCGGCGAACAGCCCGACCCCGCAGAACAGGTCGAAGGCCACCTCGCCCGGCTTCGGTGCGAGCCCAGCGATGACTGCCTCGGTGAGCACCTTCGGAGCGGCGCCATGGGCCTGCCAGAAGCCGTCGAGGGCCACCCGGTAGCTGTGCTCCCCCACAGCCTCCGTGACAGTCGCGCCGCTGGGGCTGGGTGCGACGAACAGCGGGGGGTCGCCGGCAACGGCCAGCAGTTCCCCGCCGGGACGGCCGACGTCGGCGGGTGGTGCGGCGATACCGGCGTCGGCGATGCGGCAGCCACCCTCCGGCAGCAGGACGAGCTCCTCCGAGCGGTGGCCCCGCAGGCCGGCCCGGCCGGCGTCGTCGAGGTGGTAGCGCATCCGCCGTCGCCAGCCCAGCGGTGCCGGCTGAACCTCGAGCACCTCGCCCGTGAAGTCGTAGCCCGCCAGGTGCCCCAGCAGTTCCGCGACCACCTGGCGCTTCAGCTCGCGGCTGTTGCCGGGCTCGACGTGCTGGAAATCGCAGCCACCGCAGCGTCCCGCGATCGGGCAGGGCGCGGTGACCCGGTGCGGGCTGGGACGGTGCACGGCAATCACATCGCCTCGCGCGAACCGCTTGCTGACCTCGGTGACGCGCACGTCCACCAGCTCACCGGTGAGGGCGTGCCGGACGAAGATCACCCTGCCCTCGTGCCGCGCGACGAAGTGCCCGCCGTGGGCGACCGGGCCGATCTCGAGGCCGGTGACGACCTGACCAACGGTGATGTCGATGTTCACTCCACTCCGGTGGTGTCGCGGGGGCGGTCACCCACGCGCACCTGGCCGCTGCCCGGACGCCGCCAGGCGGCCGCGACGTTGCGCTGGGCGCGATCGATGGCGTACTTCGAGGACGCCAGCTGGTAGGGCACCGACGTGACCATGACGCCCTGCATGAAGTTCAGCCGGGTCTTCAGGATCAGGCCGGTCTGGTTGTGCAGCAGTTGCTCCCACCAGTGGCCGACGATGTATTCGGGGATGTAGACGCACACGACGTCGCGCGGGTTGTCCGAGCGCAGGCCCTTGACGTAGTTGAGGAACGGGCCGGTGACCTCCCGGTAGGGGGAGGCGATCACCTTCAGCGGCACCTCCATATCCTGGGAGTCCCACTTCGCGACCGTCGCCCTCGTCTCCGCGTCATCGATGGAGACGGTGACTGCCTCGATGCTGCTGGCGCGGGTGGCCCGGGCGAAATTGACCGCACGCATGGTCGGCTTGTTGACCTCCTGGACCATGATCACCGCGCGCACCCGGCTGGGCAGAAGGCGGGCGTCCATGGGGCCGACGGCGGTCTCTCGCTCCACCTTCGCGTAGTGGTTCCGGATGCCACCCATCAGCAGGAACACCGCTGCCATGGCGATCACGGCGAGGTAGGCGCCGTAGATGAACTTGGCGGCCAGCACGATCAGCAGCACAATGCCGGTGCCGGTGAGGCCGATCGCGTTGATCACGCGGGACCGCATCATCGTGGCCCGCACCTTCGGGTCCCGCTCGGTCTTCAGCTGCCGGGTCCAGTGCCGCATCATCCCGAACTGGCTCACTGTGAACGAGACGAACACGCCGACAACGTAGAGCTGGATCAGCGCTGTGACGCTGGCGTTGTAGATCAGCACCAGCGCGATCGCAGCCGAGGCCAGCATCAGGATGCCGTTGGAGAACGCCAGTCGGTCACCGCGGGTGTGCAGCGCCCGCGGAAGGAAGCCGTCCTTTGCGAGGATCGAGCCCAGCACGGGGAAGCCGTTGAAGGCGGTGTTGGCCGCGAGGAACAGGATGATCATCGTCATCGCGATCACGAAGTAGAAGCCCAAAGGGAAGGTGTCGAAGATCGTCTTGGCGAGTTGTCCCATCGCCGTCTCGTGGGGAACCTCGACCCGCACCCCGTTCTGCGTGAAGTGGGAGTGACCGTCGGGGTCGATCAGCTTCAGGCCGGTCAGGTTGGCAAGGACGACGATGCCGCCGAGCATCGTGATCGCGATACCGCCGAGCAGGGCAAGGGTGGTGGCTGCGTTCTTGCTCTTCGGCTCCCTGAAGGCGGGGACTCCGTTCGAGATCGCCTCGACGCCGGTCAGGGCGGCGCAGCCGGACGAGAAGGCCCGGGCCATGAGCACCACCATCGCCAGGCCGACCAGCGGCTCATATTCGGGCGAGCCGGTGACGCCGTACCCGGCGGTCGGTGCCTGGAGGTGCTCGTTCAGCCCGTAGATCCGGAACAGGCCCCAGATCGTCATGCCCAGCACACCGATCATGAAGCCGTAGGTCGGGACGGCGAACACCGATCCGGATTCGCGCACGCCGCGCAGGTTCATGGCCATCAGCAGCACGATCAGACCGGCTGCCCACACGCCCTCGTAGCCGGCGATGAACGGAAAGATCGCCTTCGCGTTCTGGACGCCCGAGGACACCGACACCGCCACGGTGAGCACGTAGTCGACCATCAGCGCGCTGGCAACGACGAGGCCCGCGCTCGGCCCGAGGTTCACCGTTGCGACCTCGTAATCGCCGCCGCCGGAGGGATAGGCGTGCACCGTCTGCCGGTAGGAGAGGACGACGATCAACATCACCGCGGCGACGGCGAGGGCGATCTGCCAGGAGAACGCGAACCCGGCGATACCGGCGAGCGAGAGGGTGAGCAGGATCTCGTCAGGGGCATAAGCGACCGAGCTGAGCGCGTCGGACGCGAAGACCGGCAACGCGATCCGCTTGGGAAGCAGCGTCTCGCCCAGCTGGGCGCTCGCCAGCTTGCGCCCCACCAGCAGTCGCTTCACGAAGTCGGTGGCGTTCACGAAGGGCACCCTATGCCACGTTGCGCGTGTGTCGGCCGATGCTCCGGTGTAGCGTCGGTTTCGTACCGCCCGGCAAGGCCGGATAAGGTCATCCAGCTGCACCAGGCGAGCAGGAAGTGGAGGCAGGCGGTGCATATCGTCATCATGGGTTGTGGGCGCGTGGGCGCGTCCCTTGCCCGGGCTCTCGAGCACCGCGGCCATTCGGTGGCCGTCATCGACATCGTCCAGGACGCGTTCCGTCGGCTCGGCCCGGAATTCCAGGGCAAGACGGTGAAGGGCGTCGGCTTCGACCGGCAGGTCCTGCAGCGCGCAGGGATCGAGCGTGCCGACGGCTTCGCCGCCGTCTCCAGCGGCGACAACTCCAACATCCTCGCCGCACGCGTGGTGCGCGAGACCTTCGAGGTGCACAACGTCGTCGCCCGTATCTACGACCAGGGCCGGGCAGAGGTCTACGAGCGACTGGGCATCCCCAGCGTCGCGACCGTCCGCTGGGCCGCCGACCAAGTGCTGCGCCGCCTGCTGCCGTCGGGCTCGGAGCCGCAGTGGCGCGACCCGTCGGGCAGCGTCCGGCTGATCGAGGTGCACGTCAACTCGGGGTGGGTGGGTACCACCATCTCCGCGATGGAGACCGCAGCCCGCACGCGCATCCCGTTCGTGATGCGCTTCGGCACCGGCATCGTCCCCAGCCAGAGCACGGTGTTCCAGGACGGCGACCTGCTCTATGCCGCTGTAACCAACGAGCAGGTGGCCGAGGTGGAGGACATCCTCAGCAACCAGCCGGTCGAGCACTGAAAGAGGAGCGAACGTGCGTGTAGCCATCGCCGGTGCCGGAAATGTCGGCCGCTCGATCGCAAGGGAGCTGATCGCGAACGGTCACCAGATCCTGCTGATCGACCGCGACCCCGATGCGATCAAGCCGGAGAGCGTCCCGGAGGCCGAATGGCTGCTGGCTGACGCCTGCGAGCTGGCCAGCCTCGAGGAGGCCAGCTTCGAGACCTGCGACGTCGCCATCGCGGCAACCGGCGACGACAAGTCCAACCTCGTGCACTCCCTGCTGGCCAAGACCGAGTTCGGCGTGCCGCGCACGGTGGGCCGGGTGAACCACCCCAGCAACGAGTGGATGTTCGACGACCTTTGGGGCGTCGACGTGGCCGTCTCCACCCCGCGCCTGATGTGCGCGCTGGTGGAGGAGGCCGTGACCGTCGGTGACCTGGTGCGCCTGTTCAGCTTCCGCGGCGGGCACGCGAACCTTGTCGAGATGACCCTGCCGGACGGGTCGCCGCGGGTCGGCACCAGGGTTGCGGACCTGAACCTGCCCGGAGACGCCGTGCTGGTCACGATCATCAGGGACGGCGCGGCGCGGGCCCCCGAGCGGGACTCGGCGCTGGAGGGCAGCGACGAGCTGCTTTTCGTCGCCGATCCGAGCTACGAGGCCGAGCTGGCCCAGTACCTGGTTCCGCGGAGCATCCGGACAGCCGCGATCGGCTGACCCACCGCAGCTGTCAGCCGGCGACCAGCTCGTAGAGCGGGTTGTACAGGCGGCGCTGGCCGTCCACGTAGGAGACGCGACCGCTGACGGTGAGTTCACGACCGGCGGTGATCCCGGGGATGGCCCGGCGACCCATCCAGATGAGCGTGACCGTGCCCGAGCCGTCGTCAAACTCGGCCTCCAGCCACGCAGTACCGCTGCGGGGCTTCATGGTGAGCACGGTGATGGTGCCGCGCAGCTTCGCCCACTGTCGATCGCTCACGTCACCGATCAGGATGGCGCCGGTCGACTCCACGACCTTCTGGCGGGCCGCAGATTCCAGTTCGGCGTTGGACGCGCCGAAGCGCCGCAGTGCCCGCAGGACAGGATTCGTGTTCGCCATCAGCCCTCCCCGGCACCCTCTGGCAGCTTCATCGGGATCAGTTCACCCGGCACCATCGGCTTGTCGCCGCGGCACACCACCAGATTGCGGAACAACTCGACGAACGGGGCAACGACCGGGGCATCTGCATCGCCAACGGCGGCCTCACCGAGCAGGGTGCCCCGCAGCAGCCAGCGCGGGCCCTCGGCGAACCAGATGCGGGACACGTGGAACATCTGCTCGCCGCCGGGGCCTTCCTGCGGCAGCACACGGCGCACCTCGGAGCCGAATGGGCCGTCGGCGAGGGTGGCGTTGCCGCCCGCCTGCTCCGCCTCGTCGACAGCGTCCTCACGGAGCTCTTCCGCGAGACCACCGCTGGCGGGGGCCGCGAACAGGGTGACCTCTAGGCCGGAGTTCTTCCACACGGCCGTCACGGCCTGCACCTGGCGATCGGACTCGTTCACCTGCAGCTGGAGCCCCAGTCCTTCCCAGGGGGTGACGATCACGGCGCCGAGGTCGATGCGGGCAACCTGGTCCTCGGTCAGGTCGACCTCTTCAGAGTCGAAAGGCCCGTCGGCGCGCCAGTCGATCTTCTCGCCGGTATCGGGGGCGACGGCCTCCTCTGCGGCCTCCAGCGCTGCAACGTCGGTGACCTCGTCGCTCTCGCCAAGAGTCTCGTCCCCGGCGTCGACGTCCACGTCGACCTCGTGCTCCCCTGCGTCATCGCCGACGATCTCGAGCGACTCCTCCTCGGTGTCGATCGGGTCTGTCGTCGCCGACTTGCGCTTGCGCCCAAAGATCACTTGTCCACCTCTGTCATTGACTTTCCGGCCGGTTGCGCGGCCCACTCCGCGACTCCACCTGTGGAGCCGTGGCCTCGGTCGCCCCGAATGCTTCCGGGCAACTCGTCGAGCATTTCGAATTCGGCCCGACCGACCCGCTGGACCACCAGCTGGGCGATCAGGTCTCCGCGCACCAGCCGGATCGGCCGACTGGTGTCGGTGTTCAACAGGCATACCCGGATCTCGCCGCGGTAGCCGGAATCAACCGTGCCCGGTGCATTCACGATGGTGAGCCCGGAGCGGGCAGCCAGCCCCGAACGGGGATGGACGAAGCCGGCCCAGCCCTCGGGCAGGGCGATCGCGACCCCCGTGCCTACCAGACGGCGTTCCCCCGGTGCCAGTTCGCAATCCTCCGCGATGGCAAGGTCGGCCCCTGCGTCACCAGGGTGGGCGTAACCGGGCGCAGGCATCCCCGGGTCGAGCCTGGTCAGGCCGACCCGAACCCGTTCCGGATTGGCCGAAGTCATTGCGGCAGTCTAGCCGTGGACCCGGTCAGTCCCGGGACGGCGAGATGGACCGACACTCCGCGATGGCCTGTGCAAGGCCGTCGGGGTTCCGGCTGGACACAAGCCAGTAGGGATGAGGGTCCTCAGGGTCGTTGATCGCCACCTCCACGGAGCCTGGGACGAACCCTCGGACCAGCAACCACGCGGCGTGATCCGCGCCTGCACCGAGGCGAGACCGGGTGGCCACGCGGTCATGGACGCTCACCTCCCCGGCGTAGGCCCACTCCAGGACCGCACGGCCTGCGTGCAGCCCGGCGGCGTCCACCCACACCCGGACGCTGCCGTACCAGAGCAGGGCTGCGGCAACACCGGCAGCCGTGAGGACGCCGGCCACCACTGCCTCCAGTGGTCCGGCGTAGAAGCCGACGGCCGTGACGAAGGTCAGCGCGAAGAACATCCCGACCACCCACCAACTGCCGGGCACCCGGAGCCGCTCCTCGTAGTTCATTGCCCAAAGCTATCCGTGGTTGGCAGGATGGCAGCAGGAGGACATCGTGAACACATCCCAGAAGTTGCTCTGGAACCTGTACGCCGGTGCGGTCGGCGCCCTGACCACCGTGCTGGCGGCAAGAGCCGTGAACGCTGCCTGGGAGCTGGCCACCGGCGACGCTCCACCCGAGCCGAACGACCCGGAGGTCCCGCTGCGCCGGGCGCTCACCTGGGCGATCGCCAGCGGTATCGGCATCGGGCTTGCACAGCTCCTGGTGAACCGTTTCGCCGCAGGTCAGTGGACCCGCGTCATGGGCACGCCCGCGCCGAAGTTCAACAAGACGACGCTGCGCATCTGATCCCCGGTCGGCTGTCGCCTCCCCGGTCGGCTGTCGCCCACCTGGTTCGGTTCAGCCAGCGCAGTCCACGCAGTAGGTGAGGCCGTTCTTCACCTCGGCGATCTGGCTGCGGTGCTTAACGAGGAAGCAGGAGGCGCAGGTGAACTCGTCGGCTTGGCGCGGCAGCACCCGGACGGTCAGTTCCTCATGCGACAGGTCCGCCCCTGGCAGCTCGAAAGTCTCAGCAGCTTCGACCTCGTCCTCGTCGACCTTTCCGGAATTCTTGTCGTTCCGCCGGGTCTTCAGTTCCTCGATCGAGTCTTCGCTCTCCTCGTCGGTCTTGCGAGGGGCGTCGTAGTCGGTTGCCATGGGTTAAGTTCCATCTCCGTTCCGCGGTGCCCGTGTGGCGGGTGCTCGGGCATCTGGTGCGAGGAATCTATATCACATCCCGGGGCAACGGATCCCTTGCCACCACGTGCGGAGGTCCGACTCCGGCGGCCCCGCTGACGTGGTGAACGGGCATCGGGTTGGTAGGTTACATCCAGACACAAACTTGGAAGTGAGACCATGACTCACCGAGACCACGGCCGTGCAGCCAGGGGTCCGGTACGCCACCCGCCGCAGACCACCCGTCTGGAGATACAAATGGACAGCGCCTTGACCCCCCGGGAGATCCAGGCGCGCATCCGCGCGGGTGAGCCGCTCTCCGATGTCGCGCGCGCAGCGGGGATGGGCACCGAATGGGTGGAGCCCTTCGCTGCCCCGGTGCTGGCCGAACGTGAGTTCATCGCCGGCCAGGCACAATCGCACCCGGTGCGTCGGGGCGCGGAGACGATCGCGCACCGCACCCTTGGCCAGGTCGTCGAGGACCGGCTGGCTTCCCGTCGCGTCGACGCGGAGACGGTCGTCTGGGATGCCTGGAAGATCGAGGCCCGGCGCTGGCAGGTCCGGGTCGACTACGACTCGGGAAAGTCGCACCGCGAGGCCCGCTTCATCTACGACGCCAGCGGACGGTTCTCCACCGCAGACAACGACGACGCGCGTTGGCTGCTCGGCCTGCACTCGGCGTCCCACGGGCCCCAGCCGGGTCGCCGCCGCCGCGACGAGGAGGCCGAACCCACCGTCGACCTCAACGACGAGCTCGCACTGGTGCGGGTGGTGCAGCCGCGGGTCGACGAGCCCGCCGATCCCGACGACACCGTGCGGATGGAGGAGCAGGACGGCGAACTCGACGACGCCTACGCAGAAGGCGAGCTCGCCGAGGTGGATGGCGTCTATGACATCGTCCCCACGGCGGATTCCGGCCTCGATGTGCTCTACGACATGCTCTCGAGCTTCGACGAGGACTCGGTGCAGATCTATGCCGGCCTGATCAGGCCCGCTGACGCGCCGCCGGCCCGTCCGATCCTTGACGAGGCGCCCGAGGACGACGACGACAAGGACGACGACGAGCCGGAGCCCCAGGCCGAGTTGCCGCCGGTTGCGGAGGGCGAGCCGAAGCCGGTCGTC
The DNA here is from genome assembly GCA_017882685.1 of Propionibacteriaceae bacterium. GTDB lineage: Bacteria > Actinomycetota > Actinomycetes > Propionibacteriales > Propionibacteriaceae > Propionicimonas. The sequence goes on from JADGPA010000110.1 coordinate 9,373, forward strand.
ACCGAGCCGGAGCAGCCCGCACTGGTTCAAGAGCCTGTGGTCAAGTCGAAGCGCAAGCGTGCCCACGTCCCGAGCTGGGATGAGATCATGTTCGGCTCGCCGAGGAACCCGCAGAAGCGCTGATCACTCCGCTTCGAACGGCAGCGGCTCGGGGCTGAGGGTCACCGCAGCCACTTGCGCGGTGACATGCCGGCGATGGTGACGGCGGCACAGCACCTGATAGGCGACCTCGGCATCACCGACGTCCCCCACCACCACCTGGCTGCCCTCGGTTACCATCACGCCGTTGATGGTGCGAGCGTTGTGCGTGGCCGGCTCGCCGCACCAGCATCGGGGCCGCACCTGAAGCATTTCCATCCGGTCGCACAGCTCCACCAGCCGCCGGGACGCAGGGAAGAGGTCCGTGCGGAAGTCGGTGAGGATCCCGAAGCAGAAGACGTCGATCTGCAGCTCGTCGACGATGCGGGCCAGTTGGTCGATGTGGGCGGGTGTGTAGAACTGCGCCTCATCGCAGACAAGGAAGTCGACCCGGCGGCCACCGGTGAGCTCGGAGACCACGTACTTCCACAGGTCAAGGTCGTTGGTGACCTCCATCGCCGGGGAGGTCAGGCCGATGCGCGAGGTGATGGTGGCCTTGCCGGAGCGGTCCAGCATCGTGAACAGCCGACCCTGACGTCCGGCTGTGGACTCGGTGTAGGCCACCTGTAGTGCGAGGGTGGATTTGCCGCAGTCCATCGGCCCGGTGAAGTAGGTCAGTTCAGCCACGGCCGACATTCTCGCTCACAGCGGGCGCACACACCTATTTCGATTCCTCGATGGCGCGCAACGCGTCCTGGACGCCATGCCCGTCGGCCATGTCGATGCGCATGCGCGGACCGTCGCGCTCCTCGTCCCAGGGGTAGTAGTCACGCTCGATCACGTCCTGCCAGGTGGGGACCGTCTGGCCTTCGAGGTCAGGCTGGCGCGCTTCGACCCGGCGTCGGTGCTCGACCTCGTCGGCGACGAAGCACTCGAACACCACGTACCGCGCCCCGTGGCGGCAGCCAGGTCGGCCCACATGCTGCGGGTGAGCGGCCAGGGGTTGACCAGGTCGACGACGACGTCGCGGCCGAGCAGCAGGTTGGACTGCGCCAGTTCGTGGACAACGGCGTACCCGAGCGGCCCCGGCTCGATGCCGGCACGCTCGAGCGCGGTCTCGACCGCGTCCACCCGCAGGTAGGTGGCGCCCAGCGCGCGGGTCAGCTCCGCGGACAGGGTGGTCTTGCCAGTACCCGGCAGTCCGGACACGACGATGATTGTTCCCACCGGCACAACCCTAGGTGGAGTCAGGTCATCAGCAGGGGCACGGCGAGCTCCGCCGGTGTCAGCGAGCCGTGCATGCCCACCAGGTTGAGTTCCCGGGGCAGGGTGCGACTCAGGACGGCGCCGTCGTCGGCCATGGCAACCAACACGTCGCCGAAGCGGTCGGCCAGCCGTGGGTTCACGTCTCCGAACCAGCCCTCCTCGATTGCCTGCGCCCGCGTCCGTACCCAGGCGCTGTGGCCGAGCCGGTCCTGCCAGCGGGACGCGACGACCTCCGGCATCGGGGTCATCAACTGGCGGAACCTTCCCTCGCCGGCGAACGCCGATACGTCGGCCATCAGGTCGGGCTCGTCCTCCACGAGGAGTCGCCGGTCCTCTGGCACGTTGACCATGCCGTGGTCGCCGGTGATGACCATTCTGACGCCGTCGGGCAGGGCGGCGCGGAGCGCCCCGACCAACGCGTCGGCCGCGGCGAGCTCAGTCAGCCATTGCGGACTGCCGAGACCATGCACGTGCCCGGCGTGGTCGAGTTGCCGCTCGTAGAAGTAGGAGAGGGTCCGCTCCCCCACCGCCGACGCCTGCACGGCCAGGTCGACCCGGCGGCGCCGGTTGCGCTCCTCGGTCACGGGCAGGAAAGCCGGTCCCCGCAAGGCGGCAGTCGTCAGCCCGCTACCGGCAAAGTGCGCGGGAGCGATCGTCGACGTCCGTACGCCGGCGCTGGCGAGGCGTTCGAAGTAGGTGAGCTGTGGCTGGACGTCCAGGCCGCTGAGGTCGGCCGGCCACCGCAGGGTGTTCAGGACGGTGCGGGCCTGCGGATACCAGAAGGAGTAGCCGGCGATCCCGTGGCCACCTGGTGGCAGCCCCGTCCCGATGCTCGTGATCGAGGTGGCGGTCGTGCTCGGCACCCCCGAGGTGATCCAGCGCCCGGCAAGGCCGGAAAGGTTGGGCGCGTGCGCGGCGTGGTCGTTGAGCTGTTGCCAGCCCAGCCCGTCGATCAGAACCAGCAGGTAGCGGTGGGCATCCGGCAGCCCGAGGACGTCTGTGGCGCCGGGAACGCCGAGGTGCGCGCCCACGCTGGGCAGCAGGTCGGAGAGGGTGGAGACGCCATAGTCGGGAACAGCAGGACGGGTCATCCGAAGCTGCCGGTGGCGAGCTGCAGCGCGGTGCCGAAGGCGACAAGTTGCTGCACCTTCGCCTCCCCGTCACCGGCAGCGCTGATCCGCACCGTCAGGTCGTCGCCGGCGATCATGCCGGTCAGGCCGTGGTCGGCCTCGCAGTTGGGGTCGGCGCAGGTGGCCGGCTCAAGGTCCACCCGACGCATGGTGCCCCAGGTGATGGTCAGCCAGGTCTCTGCCACCGTCGCCCGGCCCGAGCCGTAGCGTTCAGGATGCGAAACCACCTGGCTGAGGGCGACGGAGTTGACGCGCCGCAGCGGCACCGACTCGGTCGTGGTGAGGGCCTGGCCCGGTTCGCCCGGCGATTCGTTCTCGTCGGTGTGTGCGACGATCAGCCGGGACGCGGTGAGCACCAGCACCGACAGGTGCCGTTGGATCTCGTCGCGGTTGAAGGTCGCCTCGTGGTGCACCAGGTGCGCGACAGGGTCCTCGGTGCCGAGGGCGAGTGAGACGGCGTCCGCCACCAGTTCCGGGAAGTACCCGCAGTCGTGGATCTCGGTGCTCAGGACCGGCGGCAGGCGCAGCGCAGGGCGTGACGTCATTGCCCTATCCTCCCACGCGGGTCCGTCAGCCCCAATTCTGCTGCTCGAGGTCCAGCGGGTGACGCAGGGTGGCGGCCGTCGTCTGTTCCTCGCAGTTCGTGCCTCACTGTTCCTCGCAGTTCGTGCCTCACTGCTCGTCAAGACTGCTCCCTTCGCGGTCGCTGTCGCGACCGCGGCGGTCGGCGTCTGCTCGCCAAGATCGCGACGCCAGCCGCCGCTGACGCGTCTGGTCCTCCTCCTCGTCTAGTGTGTGGGACCGTGAGCACACGTCCATTCATCGCCGCCCGCGTCGAGGAGTTCATCGACCGGCGCGTTGAGGGCTTCCTCCGCGCCCTCGGCTGGCGCGAGAAGGTGATCTGCTACACCGGCTACGGCACTGGCGAGAGCATCCGGGTGCTCGGCCGCGTCGTCCTCGTGCCCAAGCGCGCCCGCTCCGGGCTCGGCAAGGCAACGGAGGACCTGATCAAGCGCCGTGGCTTCCGCAACTTCGTCAGCGCTGCGTGCGTCCGGGCGTCGGTCATGATCAGCGTCGGCAACCAGGTGGTCACCACCACCACCGACCGCGGCGGCTACATCGACCAGCGGGTCCGCAACCACGGGCTGCAGCCGGGCTGGCGGACGGCGGGCGTGCGCAGCACCACCTCACGTACCGCGCACGCCGACGTGCACGTGATCGCCGACGACGTCGAGTTCGGATTGGTCTCCGACATCGACGACACCATCATCTCGACCATGCTCCCCCGTCCGATGATCGCGGCCTGGAACTCCTTCATCAGGGATGAGTCGGCGCGCCAGTCAGTGCCGGGCATGGCGCGGATGTACGCCGACCTGCTGGCAGACCACCCCGGCTCCCCGGTGATCTACATCTCCACCGGCGCCTGGAACACCCACGGCTTCCTGTCCCGCTTCCTGAAGCGCCACGGCTACCCGGCTGGCCCGATGCTGCTCACGGACTGGGGGCCGACCAACGCCGGGTGGTTCCGGTCCGGGATGGCGCACAAGACGGAGACGCTGCTGCAGCTCACCAGGGATCTTCCGAACATCTCCTGGCTGCTCGTCGGCGACGACGGCCAGCACGACCCGGTGATCTATGCCGACTTCGCACACGTCGCGCCGGAGAAGGTGCGGGCGATCGCGATCCGCCAGCTGACTCCCACGGAACAGGTGCTCGCCCACGGCACCACGACGGTGCTTCCGGAGGAGCAGGAAGCTGCAGCCGACACCCCGTGGGTCGTCGCCCCGGACGGACGCGGGCTGCTGTCCGGGCTGCGCAGCCTGCTCGACACCAAGTGATGACAGATGAGAGAGAAGCCGAACCCTGATGGTTGCCAAGCCACCGCTCGATGAGGAAGCCACCGAGCTGATCGTCGATGTCGACGTGTCGGCGGAGATGGAAACCAGCTTCCTCGAGTACGCCTACTCGGTGATCTACTCCCGCGCCCTGCCCGACGCAAGGGACGGGCTGAAGCCGGTGCAGCGCCGCATCCTGTTCACGATGGACCAGATGCGGATCCGTCCAGACACTTCGCACGTCAAGTGCTCCCGGGTCGTGGGCCAGGTCATGGGTTTGTACCACCCACATGGCGACTCCGCCATCTACGAGGCACTGGTCCGGCTTGCCCAGCCGTGGGCCATGCGGTTGCCCACCGTCGACGGGCACGGCAACTTCGGCTCGCTCGACTCCGGCCCGGCCGCCATGCGGTACACCGAGTGCCGGATGTCGCCCGCCGCCGTGGCGATGACCGCAGACCTGGCCGCTGACACCGTCGACTATCGACCCAACTACGACGGCAAGGAGACCGAGCCGGTCGTGCTTCCGGCCGCGTTCCCCAACCTGCTGGTCAACGGAAGTTCCGGCATCGCCGTCGGCATGGCAACGAACATGCCGCCGCACAACCTGATCGAGGTCGTCCAGGCGCTGAAGCACCTGATGTGGCACCCCGAGGCCGACGTCGACGAGCTGATGCGGTTCGTGCCCGGCCCCGACTTCCCCGAGGGCGGCAAGATCATCGGCCTCGAGGGGATCCGTGAGGCGTACACCACCGGACGCGGTAGCTTCCGCGTCCGCGCCTCTGCCCGGATCGAGCAGGTGCATCCCCGGCGCAAGGGCATCGTGGTCACCGAGCTGCCCTACCAGGTGGGTCCGGAACGGATCATCGACCAGGTGAAGAACCTGGTCGCTGCGAAGAAGCTCACCGGCATCGCCGACATCAAGGACCTCACCGACCTTGCCAACGGCACTCGCCTGGTGATCGAGGTGAAGAACGGCATCAACCCCGACGCCCTCGCTGACGAGCTGTACCGCCTCACCAAGCTCGAGGACTCGTTCGCGATCAACAGCGTCGCGCTCGTCGACGGCCAGCCCAGCACGCTCAGCCTCAAGCAGATGCTCGAGGTGTACCTCGCCCACCGCCTGCAGGTGATCCGGCGCCGCACCAGCTTCCTGCTGGGCAAGGCGCGTGACCGGCTGCACCTGGTGGAGGGCCTGCTGATCGCCATCGTCGACATCGACGACGTGATCGCCATCATCCGCTCGTCGGAGGACTCGACGCAGGCCCGGACGCGGCTGATGGACGCCTTCGAGTTGAGCGAGATCCAGGCCAACTACATCCTGGACATGCAGCTGCGCCGTCTGACGCGGTTCTCCACGATCGAGTTGGAGTCCGAGCGCGACAAGCTCTGGCTGACGATCGCCGACCTGTCCGGCATCCTCGAGTCCGATGACCGCCTGCGGGAGGTGACAGCGACGGAGCTCGACCAGGTTGCGCGGACGCACGGGACGCCGCGACGCACGATCCTGCTGGCCTCCGGCGGTGGTCAGGTGACCGCTGCTCATGCTCCAAAGGGAGGCGCCGTCCTGGAGATCGCGGACGACCCGTGCTGGGTGATGCTTTCCTCCACCGGGTTGCTGGCACGCACTGACAACGACGAGCCGTTGCCGACGTCGGGCCCGCGCGCGACGCACGACGTGATCGTCTCTGCGATCCGGGCCACTGCCCGAGGGGAGTTCTGCGCTCTCACCAGTCAGGGACGGCTGCTGCGCGGGCAGGCCATCGACGTGCCGTCTGTGCCGGGCACCGCCGCCGCGCCGAACCTGCAGGGCGGGTCGCCGGCGATGGAACTGCTGCCCCTGCAGCCGGGCGAGCGGATCCTCGGCCTCGGGACACTGGGTGAGGGCACGTTCGGCTGGGCGCTCGGCACCCAGCGCGGCGTGGTGAAGCGGGTGAACCCGGAGATCATCGGCAAGGACGCCTGGGAGATCATCCGGCTCGACGACGGCGACGAGGTGGTCGGCGCGGTCGAGTTGACGCATGACCTGGTCGAACTGGTGTTCATCACTTCCGACGCCCAGCTTCTGCACTTCCCGGCCAACGGCGTGCGTCCGCAGGGCCGCACGGGTGGCGGCATGGCCGGCATCAAACTCGACCGTGGCGCGAAGGTGGTGTTCTTCGGGGCCACGCCGACGGCCGATTCGTCCGTGGTGACGGTCGCCGGATCCTCAGCTGCGTTGCCGGGCACCGACACAGGCAGCGTCAAGGTGACGCCGCTGGCGGAGTACCCGTCCAAGGGACGCGCAACCGGCGGCGTCCGGTGCCAGCGCTTCCTGAAGGGCGAGGACACCCTGCAACTGGCCTGGGCCGGTCCAGATCCGGCGATCGCTGCTGCCGGCAGCGGCACGCCGATCGACCTGCCCGCACCCGACGTACGCCGGGATGCCTCCGGCGTGCCGGCGGCCCAGCCGATCGCTGCAGTGGGCTCCCGTTACCACGCCTGAGCTTCAGGGGTTGTTGCGAGCCGAGACCAATCACGAGGGCCCGAACCCACACCGGACGTTTTCGGGCCGGGTCCTGGGGGTCCATCAGCGATGAATGGTCATCGATATAATGGAGGCAGTGGCGCGCCCCCCGCCACCGCCGGATGGCCGAGACGGGGGGGCGCGATGGAGCAGCCAGGGATGGGCCACTCACTGGAGGATTCCGGTGACTTCGCTCGGGATGTCGCCGAAGGCGAAGGTGAGACAGAACGGCTCGCCCTCGGCGTTGCGTTGGTTGTGGACCTGGTCGAAGGCTGCGACGACGCCGGGGTTACCCGCGTGAGCCGTGAGGGCGCTGAGACCGTGGCCGCAAGCTCCGAAAAGGCCCGGTTGTGCGACCAACTCCAATACGCCCTCGACGAGGGTCCCTGCCTGGACAGCGTGAGGTCACACCAGACCGTGGTCAGCAACAACGTCGCGTCGGACCCGCGGTGGCGCCGCTGGGGCCCGGCCGTGGCGGAACGGTACGGGGTCGGCTCGATGCTGTCGCTGCTGCTTTACACGCGCGGCGACGCCTACGGTGCACTCAACCTCTACGCCAACAGGCCTCAGGCCTACTGCAGTGAAGACCTGATCGTCGCACAGAGTCTGGCTGCGCATCTGGCCGTCGCCGTTGCTGGGGGCCGCGAGATGGACAACCGCACCATCGCCATGGTGAATCGAACGGTGATCGGACAGGCAGAGGGCATCCTCATGGAGCGTTACAAGATCACTGCCGACCACGCCTTCGAGCTCTTGCGTGAGGCGTCCGCGAAGACGAGCAACAGAGTGCTTCGCGTCGCCGAGGAGCTCACTCGGACCGGCCATTGGAGCACTCCCACCGCGGGGGTCAGCCAGCCAAGTGGAGGCTAGCCCCATCGGCACTCCCCTGAGGGTCTGAACCCGCTTCGGGCCTCGTGGATATCCCCCGGTTCCCACGAGGCCCGAGGACCCAATCGACCGGGCGGGTTAGCCGGTCGTTGAGCAACCTGGTACTGGTGGGTGCTACCTGTCCGGGGCCGACGGATCGTGCCACATCTCCGGACCCCCGATCGCTGGTCCGCCGTGGGCCATCATTCGTTGAGCTGCGGGGCGACCCGGACGCTCATGCGGGCCGGGCGGCTGTGTGCGCGCCCTGGGTGCAGTGGCGGCAGCCGGAGCCCGCGCTTCACTCAGCCGGCCTCCCGCATTGCGTTGACGCCGGGCTTCGATGATGGCCGCCTCTGGAAGGCGACCATCTGCGACGACATCGATGGCTACACCCAGCAGCGCGCGGCGCAGGTCCTGACTCGCCTCGCGGAGCAGAGCGAAAGCGTCCGCGGAGTTCACCCGGTAGCGGGCGATGACCGTGCCGACTGCGATCGCGACCCGGCTGCAGTCGCTCGGTGCGGCACGCAGGAGCCGCTCGCCGAATTCACTGATCACGACCCTCACAATTGGCGCGGCGAGCCGAGCGAGTCCCGATGCCGCCTCCAGGTCCAAATGGTCGAAGGCACGCGGATCGCTGGAATAGAAATTCAGCCTGGCCCGATCGGGAGGGGGAACGGGTATTTGGATGCTCGTCATGCTGCGCACATTCATGACCGCGACGCACATCTTGCCGAAGTCCGGCCATCGCTCGTCGGCGGCCAGGTCCTTGACCACCAGCATCTCGCCAGGGTCGGCGCCCACGCTGGGCCCCTGGTGCAACTCGTGCTGCAACCAGTCCACGCGAACCGGCACGTCGTCGGTAGCTGCGATGGTTTCGGGTGGCCGGCCAGCGGGAACGACCGACAGGCCGCAGTGGATGTCCAGCTCCGAGTTGCACATCGCCAGTCCAGCAAATGCCACCCGCTGTGGACCGAGGTCGCCACCCCCCACCAGACGGGAGTCTGTGAGGCCAGTCTTTTGGGATTCGTGCTCGGCGAGACTTCCGGGTTCCAACAAGGTATTTTCAGTCATGCCAACGCTTCCAAGCGTTCGGCCTGAATGAATCCCGCTCTTTGGAACGTTCAACCCGACTTCAGCAATGTACACCCGCCGCTCCGAAATTGCTCGTTGCCCACCGAATTCATCATGGATGAGCGCCCCGCCGAAGGCTCATCGACCTGAGCGCGAGCTGGATTTCGACAGACTCAACCAACTTCGGTGATGGTCGGCTCGTGGAGCTGCTTCCGACCGACTCGCAACTGCGCAGGAGGAGGGCGGTCACGGATCAACCGGCTGCCCCTGGTGAGGGCTGCTGACTAGGGTGGGCCCGTGAGTTCCGACTTCGAAGACCTGCTGGCGGTCAATCGCCGGTACGCCACCTCTGCGCCGAAGAACTTCGACGGCATCGCCCACGCCGGCATCGCGGTGGTGACCTGCATGGACTCCCGACTGCAGCCGCTGGAAATGCTGGGACTTTTCGTGGGTGAGGCGAAGATCCTCCGCACCCCCGGCGGTCACGTCACCCCCGATGCGTTGGTCGGCTGCGTCCTCGGCGTCAACCTGCTGCAGGTGAACCGGATCCTTGTGATCAGCCACAGCCGCTGCGCGATGGCAACCAGCGACGACGAGATCCGGGCGCGCATGGCGGAAGCCAGCGGACGCGACGCAGCTTCCCTCATCCCCGACGCCGATCCCGACCAGGGCGGTCGGCTTCGCGCCGACGTGGAGGCGCTGGCCAACCACCCCCTGATCAGCGGGCAGGCCGTGGTCGGTGGCTTCCACTACGACGTCGACACGGGCCTCCTCGCGCAGGTCTGCTGAGCAGCGGACGGCTTCGCTGCCAGACTGGTCGGCATGAGCACCCAGACCCCTGCGGCGCGCGCACCGGCAAGCCTGAACCGGTCGGACCTGATCCTGCTCGGCCTGTCCGTTGCAGCGATCGTCGCAGCCGCGCTGACCCGCTACGTCGGTGGCGGCCAGCTCCTCGCCTTCGCCTGCGCAGCGGTCGCGGTCACTCTGCTGGCTGCGGTCGTCGGACGGTCGGTCGAGCAACTCGGTGACAGGTTCGGGCCCGGCGCGACCGGCGTCCTGCAGTCGGCTCTCGGCAATCTGCCAGAGCTCTTCATCGCCCTCTTCGCCCTGAAGGCGGGCCTAGTCGCGGTCGTGCAGGCGGCCCTCATCGGCTCGATCCTCGCCAACCTGCTCCTGGTCCTCGGGCTCGCCTTCATCACCGGTGGGCTGAAGCACGGCACGCAGCACATCAGCAGCTCCAGAGCCCAGCAGATCGGGGTGATGCTGTTCGTCTCCGTTGCCGCCATGGTGATGCCGTCGGTGGCGGCGTTCATCCACTCCCCCGCCGAGCCGCACGAAGCCACCCTCTCCGTACTGGCCTCGGTCATCCTGATCATCCTGTTCGCACTCAGCCTTCCGGCCTCGCTCAGGCGGGACGAGGTCGCAGACGGCGCCGACGTGTCTGCTCATCACGAGCCACCGCGCTGGCCGCTCGCCCTTGCCGTCGCACTCCTGGCGCTCTCGGCCGGCGCCGCGGCATTCGTCTCCGACTGGTTCGTCACCGCCCTCGAACCGGCTATGCAGACGCTGGGCATTTCCGAGGCCTTCGCCGGCCTCGTGATCGTCGCGATCGCCGGGAACGCGATCGAGAACGTCGTCGGCATCCAGCTGGCATTGAAGAACCAGTCCGAGTACGCCTTCGCCGTGATCATCAACTCACCGCTGCAGATCGCCCTCGTGCTGGCTCCGCTGCTCGTGATCAGTTCCAACCTCTTCGGCTTCGCCACCCTCACGCTCGTGTTCTCGCCCCTGCTGGTTGTCGCCGTCCTGCTTGCAGTCCTTCTCACCGTGCTGATCACGTTCGACGGCCACTCCAACTGGCTCGAAGGAGCGGCCCTCGTCGGGCTGTACGGCGTGGTCGCCGCCACCTTCTGGTGGGGCTGATCAGGCGTCGATGCGCTGGGCGTCCAGCGCGTAGGCACCCTCGATGATGAACTCCTTGCGGGGAGCCACGTCATTGCCCATCAGCTTCTCGAACGTGCCTTCCGCCGCTTCTGCGTCGTCGACGGTCAGCCTGCGCAGCGTCCGGTGCTGCAGGCTCATCGTGGTGTCAGCGAGCTCGTGGGCGTCCATCTCGCCGAGACCCTTGTAGCGCTGCGGCTCCTTGAACGCCTGCCCCTTCTTCGTGAGCTCTGCGAGCTTCCTGCGGTACTCGGCGTCGTTGTAGGTGTAGATGTACTTCTCCTGGCCCTTGCGCGGGCTGATCAGCTCGAACCGGTGCAGTGGTGGGACGGCGGTGTACACCCGGCCGGCCTCGACCAGCGGACGCATGTACTTGAAGAACAGCGTGGCCAGCAGCGTGCGGATGTGGGCACCGTCGGAGTCGGCGTCGGCCATGAAGATCACCTTGGAGTACCGGGCAGCCTCGAGGTCGAACGTGCGTCCCGATCCCGCGCCGACCACCTGGATGATCGAGGCGCACTCGGCGTTCTTCAGCATGTCGCCGACGGAGGCCTTCTGCACGTTCAGGATCTTCCCCCGGATCGGCAGGAGCGCCTGGAACTCCGAGTCCCTGGCCAGCTTCGCCGTTCCCAGCGCGGAGTCGCCCTCCACGATGAACAGTTCGGTGCGGTCCAGGTCGGTACTGCGGCAGTCGGCCAGCTTCGCCGGCAGCGTGCTCGACTCGAGCGCGTTCTTGCGCCGCTGGGCCTCCTTGTGGGCTCGGGCCTGCTGGCGCGTGCGGGACGCCGCCACCACCTTCTCCATGACCGCCCGCGCCTGTGTGCGGAGTGCCGCACGCGACGATGTGAGGAACTCGGTGAGTTCGCCTTCGACGATCCGGGTGACCAGGCGGGTCACCGGCGGCGTGCCGAGCACCTCCTTGGTCTGGCCCTCGAACTGCGGCTCGGCCAGGCGGACAGTGACCACGGCGGTCAGCCCTTCCATGGCGTCGTCCTTGATGATCTCCTCCCCCGCCTTCAGCAGCCGCGTCCCGTCGAGGCCGCGCAGGAAGGCACGGGTGAGGCCACGCTCGAACCCGGCGAGGTGGGTGCCGCCCTTGGGGGTGGCGATGATGTTCACGAACGACTGCACATGCGTGTCGTAGCCGGTGCCCCAGCGCAGCGCGATGTCCACGTCGAGGACGCGCTCCACATCGGTGGCCGTCATCGCTCCCGCGTCATCGAGCATCGGGACGGTCTCGGTGAACCGGTCGGAGCCTTGCAGGCGCAGCACTTCTGTCACCGGCGGATCGGCCGCAAGGTAGTCGCAGAACTCGGAGATGCCGCCGTCGTGCTTGAACACTTCCGTGACCGGCTCGGGCTCCCGCGCGTCGGTGACCACCAGTTCCAGCCCCGGCACGAGGAAGCTGGTCTGCCGTGCGCGAGCCAGCAGCTGGGTGCGCGACAGCTCTGCGTGGGCGAGGAAGGTCTGCCGGTCGGGCCAGTAGCGCACCCGCGTCCCGGTCACGCCCTTGGCCACTCGTCCGGTCTTCCGCAGCCCGCCGCCGGGCGTGAACGGTGCGTCGGGGCCCTCGCCCTCGAAGACGCCGGGGACCCCGCGGCGGAAGCTCATCGACCAGGTGGCGCCGTTGCGGTCCACGTCCACGTCGAGACGGACGCTGAGCGCGTTCACCACGGACGCGCCGACGCCGTGCAGGCCACCGGTGGCGTTGTAGCTGCCGGCGCCGAACTTGCCTCCGGCGTGCAGCTTGGTGAAGACCACCTCGACGCCGGTGAGCTTGGTGCGCGGCTCGATGTCGACGGGGATACCGCGGGCACGGTCCACGACATAGATGCTGCCATCGGCCTCGAGGCGCACGTCGATCTTCGTACCGAAGCCGGAAAGGGCCTCATCCACGGAGTTGTCGATGATCTCCCACAGGCAGTGCATGAGCCCGCGGGTATCGGTGGAGCCGATGTACATGGCCGGGCGCTTGCGGACGGCTTCGAGGCCCTCCAGCACGAGGAGGTGCCGGGCTTCGTAGTCGCGGCCTTCTGCGGCGGTCTTGGTCGTGGTCACCGCCTGACATTATCTCGGCCGCGTAACAGTTCTTTGCATTCGCGTGACGGTGTCGGACCTGGCATGGCTTTGTCTGAACCGCTGCATACACTGAAGCCCAAGCCGGGAACAACGCAGCAGTCGCTGATGTTGGACACGGTACGACCCCAGGTCGTGAGCGTGGGTGAGAAGAGAGCGAGGACCACTGATGAGCGTAACCGTTACCGAGACCTTGACCGCGGCCGATCGTTGCGACCGTTGCGGGGCACAGGCATACCTCCGAGTCACCCTCAACTCCGGCGGCGAACTGTTGTTCTGCGGTCACCACGGCAAGGCCCACTCGGACAAGCTGAGCCAGGTCGCCCTCAAGATCCAGGACGAAACCGGCAAGCTCTCCTGAAGCTTCCATTGAGAGGGCCCCGGGGTGAAGCCCCGGGGCCCTTCGCTTTTCCCCGGCTGGGATACTGCCGATCATGACCGTTGACGCAATCCTCGGTGACCTGACCGTCGAACCGGCCGATGTACTGGTGAACGCAGCCAACTCAAGCTTGCTCGGCGGCGGGGGCGTGGACGGCGCGCTGCACGCGGCCGCCGGAGCGGAACTCCTGGCCGAATGCCGGCGGGTGCGCGCCAGCCAGTACCCCAACGGGCTCCCGGTCGGACATTCCGTGGCCACCCGCGCCGGACTGCTGCCCGCCCGCTGGGTGATTCACACCGTCGGGCCGAACCGGAACGCCGGCCAGACCGATGAGTCGCTGCTGGCCGCCTGCTACACCAGCTCCCTCGACATCGCCCACGGGTTGGGCGCGACGACCGTCGCCTTCCCTGCTATCGGCGCCGGCGTGTACGGCTGGGACGCTGTGACCGCCGCTCGGGTGGCAGTGGATGCGGTGCTCGCACACCCGAGAACCGGCATCGCGCGGGTGCGCTTCGTGCTGTTCAGCCCCCGCCTCCTGCAGGCCTTCGCCGAAGCGCTGGAGGCGGGCCGGGCCTAGAGTACTGGGGTGCGTAACGTTCCCTACGGCTCCTGGCCGTCCCCGGTTGCCGCCACCGACCTGACCGCGACGGTGGTAGGGCTCGACCGTGGCGTGGTCGACGGCAACCGTGCGCTCTGGACCGAAGCACACCCCGAGCAGGGTGGACGGGTGAGCCTGTGGGCCAGTGATGCCGGGGGCGAGCCGATCGAACTGACGCCCGACCAGAACGTCCGCAACGCCATCAACGAGTACGGCGGTGGCGCGTGGGCCGCTGCTCAAGGCTGGGTGGTCTACAGCACCGCACCGTCCGGCGAGCTCTTCCTGCGGGGGCCGCGAGGTGGGCGACGTCTCCTCGCCCCCGGCGGGGACCACCGCTATGGGTGCCTCGTGCTCCTGCCGCGCCAGCGGCTCGTGTTGGCCGTCCGTGAGGACCACGCCGACGACGACGTCGTCACCCAGTCGCTCGTCCGGCTCGACCTGAACACCATGAATCCCGACGGCGGCACGGTGCTCGCTTGCGGCGCGGACTTCTACGCCTCGCCCACCCTCCGTCCCGACGGCATGCTCGCCTGGGTGGAGTGGCAACTCCCTTCCATGCCGTGGGACGCCACCCGTCTGGTGGTTGCGCCGCTCGACCACCCGGAGCAGGCCGTGCAGGTGGCCGGCGGGCCGCAGGAATCGGCCGTGTTCCCTGCCTGGGCGCCCGACGGGTCCCTTGTCTATCTCTCCGACGCTCCTGGGCACTGGAACTTCCACCGCTGGGACGGCGAGTTGACCCGGCGGCTGCACCGCCACGCCTGGGACTTCTGTGAGCCGATGTGGGCGCCCGATCCCGCGCCGTACACGATCCTTGCCGACGGTCGGATCGGCTGCTGCTGGCTGGAGGACGGCATCGGACGGCTCGGGCTGCTGGGTCCCGGCGGGCCGGTCGGTGACTGGCTGCTGGAGCCGATCGAGACCGGCGCAGTGAGCTGCACGCTCAGCGGCACCGGTGCGCGGGTCGTTGTGCTGCTGGGCTACGCCGAACGCCCGGCGGAGCTCCATCTTCTTGACCTCGTTGGTGGCAAGGACCGGGTCCTCCGCCGAACGGCGGCACGAGCGCTTGCCGAGGCGCTGGTCTCCCGGGCGCAGCCGCTGAGCTGGGACTCCCCCGACGGCCCCGTCCACGCCTGGTACTACCCGCCAACCAACCCCGATTGCTATGCCCCTGTCGGCGAACTGCCACCCTTGCAGGTGTGGAGCCACGGCGGCCCGACCGACTTCTCGGACGCCTCGTTCGCCCTGCGCACCCAGTTCTGGACCACCCGCGGTATCGGGATTCTCGACGTGAATTACTCCGGCTCCTCGGGCTACGGCCGCGCGTACCGGCAGCGGCTGCAGGGGCGCTGGGGCATCGTCGACGTGCGTGACTGCGTCGAGGGAGCCCGGGCCCTCGTCGACGCCCAGCTCGCTGACCCGTCACGCCTGAGCATCCGTGGCGGCTCCGCCGGTGGCTATACCGCGCTGGCAGCCCTGACCTCCACCGACGTTTTCGCCGCTGGCATCAGCCTCTATGGCATCGGGGACCTGGAAGCTCTCGCTACGGATACTCACAAGTTCGAGTCGGGCTACACCGAAGGCCTGATCGCGCCGTGGCCGGAGGGTCGAGAGACCTACCGGGAGCGCTCCCCCATCAACCATCTCGACCAGCTCAGCTGTCCGATGCTGATCCTGCAGGGGCGGCTCGACCGGGTCGTGCCGCCCAACCAGGCCGAGGCGATGGCCGCAGCCGTCCGCGCGAAGGGTCTCCCGGTGGAGCTGATCTGGTTCGACGCCGAGGGCCACGGGTTCCGCCGGGCAGAGAGCATCATCGCCACCGCACGGGCTGCGCTCGCCTTCCTCGGCCGCGTACACGGCTTCGTGCCGGCGGTCGCCTAGGCGCGGAAGACGATCAATCCAGGTAGTCCCGCA
>JADGPA010000111.1 GCA_017882685.1 Propionibacteriaceae bacterium
GACTTCAGCCTGTTCGCGGTGACTGACACCCCGACGACGACCGCGGTGACCTCGACCTCGCCCACCACGGTAGGGATGCGGTTCAGCTCCAGTCGCGCGGGCAGGGTGGTGGCGATCAAGTTCTGGGCTGCGGCCACCAACACCGGAACAACGGTCACGTTGCGCAACTCCGGTGGCACCGTCCTGGGCACGGCGACTACGACGGGCACCGGCACTGGGTGGCGGACGGCGACGTTCTCAACGCCGATCTCGATCACCGCCGGCACCGCCTACGTGGCGTCGTACTACGCACCTGTCGGCCGCTACGCCCTGAACTCGGCCGGCTTCGCCAGCACTTTCGCCAAGGCGCCGCTGACGGTACCGGCTTCGGGCGGGCGGACAGGGTCCGGGAACACGAACCCAACCACTTCCACGACCAACAACATGTGGGTCGACGTGGTGGTGCGGATCTAGTAGCAGCCCCGGCCGGGGCTGAAGCTCAGCGAACGACGGCCGGGGACGAGGCTTCCGGGATGAACATCTCGGGAGCGCCCGTGCCGTCGGCGGGAACTGACCAGATGTCGGTGACCGTCGCATCGGCGCCGGAGCGCGGCAGCTGGTAGAGCACGTGGCTATTGTCCAGCCACTCCAGCTGGTCATCGACGCGACGGGTCTCGGCAAGGACGGTCTCGGTATTGGTCGTCAGGTCGAGAACAGCGAATCGCCACACTCCCGGAGTGGGGTTGCCCAGCCGCTTCTTGTAGCCGATCTTGGTGCCGTCCGGGGACAGGGCCGGGCATTCGGCGTCGGTGCGCAGCGAGATCAGCGTGCGCTTGCTGATGGAACCCTTCATGAGCCAGGTTGTCTGGCCCACGGCACCGGTGACATAGAAGGTGTCGTCGTCACCGGCGAAGGTGCCCCCCCAGTAGTTACGGCTGGCCGCGAGCAACGGACGTCCGTCGACAGATGCGCTCCATTGTTCGAGGTTCCCCAGACTCTGCCCGTTTCTGCGGATGATCGCCTCGGTGACGAACGTGGTGTCGGCGTAGGAGTGGCCCGAGACGAAGGTCGTGGTGGCGACCAGGCTGCCGTCGGCCGACATTCGGGTTCGGCTGGGGGTGCCGTTCAGGGGTTCCTCCCTGATCTCCTTCAGCGAGGAGTCGAGCGTGACGAGGGCGGAGCTGGTCACGACACCACGATCGGCGCGCAGGCACACACCGCCGTTGCGGTTGCTGTACTGCCTCTCGCAGGAGATCCCGAAGTACGCCCTGGGCCCCTTCGGGTCGGCAAGGGTCACGGCGGCCAGAACCCCGTATTCGGAGCCGATGGCCGCGTTGCGGAAGGTGACATGCGGGACGCCAAGCACGTCCGATCCCACGGCAGTGGCGGTGGGCTCGGTACTGCTCTGCTGCTGGAATTGACTCCGGGCCACCAGGAACGCGGCGACGGAGATCACCACCACTGCTGCGGTTGCCGCGCTCAGCAGAACGATGAGCTTCGTCCTCGACATCAGACCACCCCGACACGCAGCCAGGGGCGCAGCAATGTCGTGCCAACTCCGATGGCCACCACCAGCAGCGCTGTCGATGTCATGACCGCAACTCCACTTCCATAGATCTGCCAGAGGAACCCGAAGCCTACTGAGGAAACGAACCGCGCCAGGGCGGTGACGGTCTGGGCCGCCGAGATCCCGCTGGCCCGGCTCTGCTCCGCCACGATCTGGGACGTCAATGCTGCGATCACCACATCGGTCGCAGCGTAGAACACCCCGGAGAGCAGGAGGACGCCTGCGATCCAGACCACAGACCCGCCGGGCTGCAGCATCAGCAGGTACATGGCAAGGAGAGCGACGTGGCCACCGACGAACACCGTGCCCCGGCCGATCCAGTCCGCCAGCTTGCCAAGCGGGATGGACAGGGCGAGGAAGGCGGCGTTGGTCCCGACGAAAAGAAGGGGGAAGTACTGCGCTGCCAACGATTCCCGCTGCGAAAGGGTGAGGTAGATGAAGCCGTCGCCGATGGTCGCGACGCCGAGGAGGCCGGCCACTACGTAGAGTCGGAGCATGGGCCGTGTGCGGAGATCCTTCCAGTTCCCGAACTTCTTGAGCTTGCGTGGTGCGCTGCGCAGGTCGGGGACGGTGGCCACCAGGACGACCAGGCCGAGGGCAGCCACTGCGGCGCTGATGACGAAGACGGTGTGGTAGCCACCCGCTCCCCAAGGGATGGCTGCCAGCACGCCGAAGGCGGTCAGCGGCCCCAGTAGGGCGCCAACGGTGTCGAGGGCGCGATGGACACCGAAGTCGCGTCCCAGCTGGGCCGGCCGTGAGGCCGTGGCGATCAGCGCATCGCGTGGCCCGGTCCGGACACCCTTCCCGAGGCGGTCGACGGTCACGATCGCCATGAGCGCCGGGAATCCACTCACGAAGAGGAGGCCTACCTTCGAAAGGGCGGAGATGCCGTACCCGAGGAAGGAGACCCACTTGGGCCGGCGGGAGACGTCCGACCACCAGCCGCCGAGAATCCGGACGGCAGCGGAGACGCCCTGGTAGATCCCGTCGAGAAAGCCGTAGGCGAGCGGGCCCATACCCAGTACGGCCGTGACGTACAACGGGATCACGGCGTTGACGGCCTCGGTGGACAGGTCGGTGAGCAGGCTCACGAAGCCGAAAGCCACGATGGCTGCCGGCACGCGCGTTTTTATCCGGGCGCGCGTCCTCGGCCCTAAGGTCTCTGGCTTGTCGTTGTGGGTGGGGCGGCCAGCCTGCGCGGGCTGGTCACCGTCGGGCGCCAATGCGGCGAGCGGACATTCGGCGGCCTCATAGTCGGTGCAGCCCGTGCAACCAACGTGATGGAATCCCGCCACCAGGCCGTCTCCCCCCATGATTGGTGTCGCCGGGTGAGTATATCGTCGGAAACGAGACGCATTTCGTCGCGCCGCCGCCTCTTCGCGTGATTCCTCGGCAGGGCTCGACTAGCTGTTCCCCAGACCCGGTTGGAGCATTTCCCGGCAGATCTCTGCAGCGATAGGGAGGGCTGACGTGGCTGCGGGTGATGGCGCATTGATCACGTGCCGTTGCCGCGCCGTCTGCCGGAACATGAAGTCCTCGACCATGTCTCCATTGGCTAGGACCGCCTGCGCCCGGATACCGGCCGGTTCGGGGATGAGATCCCCAATCCCCAGCTCGGGGCAGTACTTGCGCACCTGCTTGAGGTAGCCGGACTTCACCACCGAGTTCCACTGTTCGACGACTCCGGTGCGGAACTGGGTCCGCGCGAGGCGCCAGAACCCGCCGAAACGCACCATGTCGGCCAGGTCAGCGGCATTGACCGACAGCTTCGGGTAGCCTTCGCGCGCGAACCCCAGAACGGCATTCGGACCTACGGTGATGCCACCGCCGATCGTGAGCGTGAGGTGAACTCCGAGGAAGGGGAGCGACGGATCGGGCACGGGGTAGATCAGCGCGTCGACCAGGCCGGCACGGCTCTCGGGCAGGCGGTAGTACTCACCCCGGAACGGAACCATCGCGAAGCCGTCGCCAACCCCGGCCATCCGTGCCAGTCGATCGGCCTGGATGCCACCACACACAATCAGCCGACCGGCCTGGATCGGTTCCCTGCCGACCGACCGGACCGTCACTCGGATGGAGTCCTCTTCCAGCGCCTCCACGCGGGCGCCCAGCCGGATCTCGCCTCCCTGTGCACGGACCTCGTCGGCCATCGCCTGGGCGACCAGTTGATAGTCGACGATGCCGGTGTCGGCAAGGAACAAGGCCCCCAGCCCGGAGACGTGGGGTTCGCGCCGCCGGAGTTCCGCGGCGTCGAGCCGTTCTGTCGAGAGACCGTTGCGGGCGGCGCGGTCCTGCAGGGCGGTCAAGCGCTCGAGTTCGGTGCGATCGGTGGCCACGATCAACTTCCCCGGCTGGGCGAAGGGAATGGCGTGTTCGGTGCAGAAGGCCTTCGTCGCAGCGGCACCGGCCTTGCATAGGCGGGCCTTCAGGCTGCCGGGCGTGTAGTAGATGCCGGCATGGATCACCCCACTGTTGTGGCCGGTCTGGTGCCGGGCGACCCCGTTCTCCTTCTCGAGAAGAACCAGGGATGCGCCGGGCCGCTGCTGCAGCAGGGTCATGGCCGTGGCGAGGCCGACGATTCCGCCGCCCACCACACAGAAGTCGTACGCAGGGGGCTGGTGCGGCATCTCTGGCTCCCTTCCGTCGTGCGCGGCAGCACGGCTGCCGGGCTGATCAAGATCAAGCTATCGGCTGGATCCGTCGATGGTCACGACCGTCATCCGGCCGACCGGCGATTACCGTCGCAGGCGTCCTCCCGGCGACCGGATCGGGGCTCCGCCGGATGGCAGACGCTGTCGGCCAGGGCTGGCAACGTCCAGCTTTCGATCGAACCAGGGCAGAGTGTGGACCTGCTGCCTGGAACCGATACGGTTGGCATGTATGCGCCGAGGTGTTGGGACGCTCCCCCGATGCCACGGGTCCAGGTCGATGTCGATGCTGATCCAGACCCAGCCGGCCACTACCGGAGCCCATTGAAGGAGACTCAACTTCACGATGACCGACCACAAGTTCGTTTATGAATTCAGCGAGGGTGACGCATCGATGCGGAACCTGCTCGGCGGCAAGGGTGCGAACCTGGCCGAGATGACGGGGCTCGGAATGCCCGTCCCGGAGGGCTTCTGTATCACCACCGAGGCCTGCACCCAGTACTACGTCGACGGTGAGACCATCAACGACTCGATCCAGGCAGAGATCCTGGCGTACATCACCAAGCTCGAAGCGACCACCGGCAAGAAGTTCGGCGATCCGGGCAACCCCCTGCTGGTGTCGGTCCGTTCGGGCTCCCGTGCGTCCATGCCGGGCATGATGGACACGATCCTGAACCTGGGCATGAACGACACCGTGGTCGAGGCCTTCGCAGCCAAGACCAACAACCCGCGCTTCGCCTACGACTCCTACCGCCGGTTCATCCAGATGTACTCCGATGTGGTCATGGAGGTGGGCAAGGCCCACTTCGAGAAGCTCATCGACGAGATGAAGGAATCCCGCGGCGTCACCCAGGACGTCGACCTGACCGCAGACGACCTGAAGGAGCTGGCCACCGAGTTCAAGGCCCAGTACAAGGCGAAGATCGGCACCGACTTCCCGTCCGACCCGGTCGAGCAGCTGTTCGGCGCCATCAAGGCGGTGTTCCGCTCCTGGGACAACCCGCGCGCCGTGTACTACCGCCGGATGAACGACATCCCGTCCGACTGGGGCACCGCCGTCAACGTGCAGTCGATGGTGTTCGGCAACATGGGTGACACCTCCGGCACCGGGGTGGCGTTCTCCCGCAACCCGGCCACCGGCGACAAGGGCCTGTACGGCGAGTTCCTGATGAACGCCCAGGGCGAGGACGTCGTCGCCGGCATCCGCACCCCCGAGACCATCGATCAGCTGCGCGACGAGAACAGGGGAGTCTACGACCAGTTCGTCGAGATCGTGAACAAGCTGGAGAGCCACTACCGCGACATGCAGGACATGGAGTTCACCATTGAAGAGGGCAAGCTCTTCATGCTCCAGACCCGCAACGGCAAGCGCACCGCGGCCGCAGCGTTCAAGATCGCCTGCGACCTGGTCGACGACGGCATGATCAGCCAGGAGCAGGCCGTCCGGATGATCGACCCGAAGCAGATCGACGCCCTGCTGCACCCGCAGTTCAACCCGGCCGACCTGAAGGCCGCCGTCCCGATCGGCAAGGGTCTGCCGGCCTCCCCGGGTGCCGCTTGTGGCAAGGCGGTCTTCACCGCTGAGCACGCGGCCGCCATGGGCAAGCAGGGCGAGGCCGTCATCCTCGTCCGCCTGGAGACCACGCCCGAGGACATCGAGGGCATGCACCACGCCAAGGGCATCCTCACCGCTCGCGGTGGCATGACCTCCCACGCGGCCGTGGTCGCCCGCGGCATGGGCACCTGCTGTGTCTCCGGCCTCGGCGAGATCTCCTTCGGCGCCGGCGGCAAGAGCTTCACCCTCGGCGGCTTGACCTTCAACGAGGGCGACTGGATCTCCCTCGACGGTTCCACCGGCGCCGTCTACGGCGAGGCCATCGCGACCGTGCCTGCCGACGTATCCGGCTACTTCGGCCGGGTCATCGAATGGGCGGACGCCTTCCGCACCATGAAGGTTCGGACCAACGCCGACACCCCTGCCGACGCCCGGCAGGCCCGCGCCTTCGGTGCGGAGGGCATCGGCCTGTGCCGCACAGAGCACATGTTCTTCGAGACCGACCGGATCGCTGCGATCCGCGAGATGATCGTCTCCAAGACCGTCGAACAGCGCGAAGCCGCCCTGGCCAAGCTGCTGCCGATGCAGCGTGGCGACTTCGAGGGCATCTACGAGGCGATGGAAGGCTTCCCGGTCACCATCCGGCTTCTCGACCCGCCGCTGCACGAGTTCCTGCCGACCGATGAGGACGACATCGTCGCCCTCGCGGCCGAGATGAACCTCGAACTGGCCGAACTCAAGGAGATCATTTCCTCGCTGCACGAGTTCAACCCGATGATGGGCCACCGTGGCTGCCGCCTCGACGTGACCTACCCCGAGATCGGCGCCATGCAGACCCGGGCGATCATCGAGGCAGCCGTCAACGTCCAGAAGACACACCCGGAGTGGAAGGTCGTTCCGGAGATCATGATCCCGCTGGTCGGTGAGGTGAAGGAGCTGGCGTTCGTCAAGAACATCGTCACCACCACCGCTGACGCGATCATCGCCGAGTCCGGGATTGCCCTTGAGTACCTGGTTGGCACCATGATCGAGATCCCGCGCGCGGCCATCACCGCGGACGAGATCGCCAAGGAGGCGCAGTTCTTCTCGTTCGGTACCAACGACCTCACCCAGATGACGTTCGGCTTCAGCCGCGACGATGCCGGCAAGTTCCTCGACGCCTACTACGCGACGAAGATCTACGAGAGCGACCCCTTCGCCCGCCTCGACACCGTTGGCGTGGGCAAACTCATGAAGACGGCTGTGGAACTGGGCAAGTCCACCCGTCCCGACATCAAGCTGGGCATCTGTGGCGAGCACGGCGGCGACCCGTCGTCGATCGAGTTCTGCCAGACGCTCGGCCTGAACTACGTGTCCTGCTCGCCGTTCCGGGTGCCGGTCGCCCGCCTCGCTGCCGCCCAGGCGGCGCTGAAGTCGAAGTAGTCGATTGGCCTACGACCGGCGCGCCGCCCCGCAAGGGACGGCGCGCCGGTCGCTTTCGTGGAGCGGTCTGAACCCGGACGTTGCAAAGGGCCCGAAAACCTTGCGGTCCGGGCCCTTCGTCAGGAACCTTCGTGGAAGTGGGATGAACCACCACTCACAACTAGCAGCTCCTTTTGTCCGGCTAGCTGTCCGGACGGCGACCGGATGTTCCCCCCCGAGAAGTCCGGCCACTTGAAAGCTTAGCCAGTGCGACGCTCGATTGCCAGCATTGGGTCACTCGAACGGGTGACAAGACTTTGTTGCCGGCACCGGCCACCGCCCGGCGTGGTCCGTATGTACCGGCGGTGCTGTCAGCGAGACTGGACGGATGGAAAGACGAGGATTCCTGCTGGCGGCGTCCGCGCTGCTGGCCGCCGGCTGTGCGCGCGTCCCCCCGCAAGGCGTGGCTGGGGCGGCTGGCCTGGCCACGCCGGCAGAGCTGGGCCCGCTCCTGATCGGCACCCAGGACTCCCCGCCGGTTTCCCTGATGGCGCAGTTGCTGGTGAGGGCCCTTGCCGCCAAGGGACGCGCGGCACGGACCGACCTGTTCGGCGACGCCTGGCAGGCGGCGCTGGGCGCAGGCGAATCGGCGGCGAAGCCGGCGTATGCGGGCACCCTGTGGGCGAGCCTCGGCAGCGGCGGGGACGCACCTGCTGCCGCAGACCTCGCCGGCGAGGTGGCCGAGCTGATCTCACCGGAGGTCAGCGTCGTCTCTGCCGCCGGGGTGGACGGTTCACTGATGTGGGTGGTCACAGAGTCGACGGCGTCGACAGGGATCACGACGCTCGACCAGATCGCGAAGTGGGCGAAGGGCAGGGTGGCGGCGGTCCCCCAGCTCGCCGTGTCCCGAGCCGACGGCCTGCCAGGACTGAAGACGGCTTACGGGGCGACCTTCACCGTCGCGAAGACGGAGGGTCCGCGTGAGCGGGCGGCAGCACTGACGACCGGACGGGCGGGGATCGCTGCGTTCCGGCGCTCGGAGTACTGCGGCACCGGGCTGTACGAACTGGAGGACACCAACAAGATCGAGCTCGCCGACCCGGCGGTCATCCTTGTGAGCAGCAAGCTCGTCGACACAGAACCCGACATGGTGCTCGCGATGGGGGCACTGGCGGCCAAGCTCTCGACCAGCCCCCTGCTGGACTTCCAGGCAAAGGTCGCCGGCGGCGCGAGCGCCGTCGACATCCTGGACGCGTGGCTGACGGCGCAAGGCCTGGCCTGACGCCGTCCGGCGCTCAGTAGCCTTCGGAGCGTCCCCCGGCGAGTACCGCTGCGGTGCCGGAAAGCCCGAGGCGGGTGGCGCCGGCCTCGACCATGGCGACGGCGGTGTCCCAGTCGCGGATGCCCCCGGACGCCTTCACGCCGAGCCGGCCCCCCACCGTCCGGGCCATCAGTTCGACGGCGTGCGCAGAAGCGCCCCCAGCGGGGTGGAAGCCGGTGGAGGTCTTGACGAAGTCCGCCCCGGCCGCCTCTGCCGCCTGGCAGGCCGCAACGATCTCGTCATCGGTCAGCGCGGCCGACTCGATGATCACCTTCAGGACCTTCGGCGCAGGGACGGCCGCGCGCACGGCGGCGATCTCGGCCTGCGTTGCGTCCAGCGAACCGGCCTTCACGAGCCCGAGATCGATGACCATGTCGACCTCGTCGGCGCCGTCGGCAACAGCCTGCGCCGCCTCGGCGGCCTTGATGGAAGCGGCGTGCTTGCCGGAGGGGAACCCACAGACCGTCGCCACCTTGACGCCGGGTGCGAAACCGAGCGGCAGCATGGCAGGCGAGACGCAGATCGAGTAGGTGCCCAGTTCCGCGGCCTCGGCGGCCAGGGCGGCCACGTCTGCCGGGGTTGCGGTGGGCGAGAGCAGGGTGTGGTCGACCATGCCGACCAGTTGAGCGGGAGTGACCTTCACCCGGCGACGGTAGCGCGCGGGTCGGTGGGCTCGCCAGTTCCCGGGTCCGGGAGTGGCGGCTACCCGATCGCCGTCAGCTCGATCGTTTCTTCTTCCTCACCGCAGCCGAAGCGGCGGCGGTAGGCGACCGGTGAGATGCCGATGACCTCGCGGAAGTGCTCGCGGAGCACCACAGGAGAGTTGAATCCGACCCGACCGGCGA
The DNA here is from genome assembly GCA_017882685.1 of Propionibacteriaceae bacterium. Taxonomy (GTDB): domain Bacteria; phylum Actinomycetota; class Actinomycetes; order Propionibacteriales; family Propionibacteriaceae; genus Propionicimonas. The sequence goes on from JADGPA010000111.1 coordinate 9,317, forward strand.
TCTGGTCCACCGACAGGTCGGTGCGTTCGAGGAGGGTGCGCGCGACGAGTATGCGCTGCTGGTTCAGCCACTTGTGCGGCGTGGTGCCGGTCTCCGCCAGGAATCGCCGGGCGAAGGTCCGCTCGCTCATCAGCGCGCGCGCCGCCAGGGTCGAGACGGTGTGCGGCTCGTCGATGTTGGCGACGGCCCACTCGAGGATGGGGGAGAGGCTGTCCGCGGAGCAGGCGGGGATCGGAGCCTCGACGTACTGCAGCTGTCCCCCGTCCCGCTGTGGCGGAACGACCATCCGGCGGGCGATGCGGGTGGCGACCGCAGCGCCCAGCTCCTTGCGCACCAGGTGCAGGCAGGCGTCGATACCGGCTGCGGTACCTGCGCTGGTCACGATGCCGCTGTCCTCGACGAACAGGACCCGGGCGTCGACGTCCGCCTCCGGGTACCGCTCCTGCATCAGGTCGGAGTACAGCCAGTGGGTGGTGCAGCGCCGGCCGTTCAGCAAGCCGGCGGCGCCGAGCACGAACGAAGCCGAGCAGAGGCTGAGCACGGTGGCGCCGGCGCGGTGGGCTGCGCGCAACGCATCAAGGACAACGGCTGGGTACTCGTTGTCGGCCCGGGGCAGGGTGGCGGCGACGACAACCAGATCGCTGCCAAGGACGGCGTCGAGACCGAGCTGGGGGGTGATGGTGAATGGGTCGAAGTTCTTGCTCGCCATTGGCTTGCCCGGCTCCACCGCGCACACCCGGAAGTCGAACGGTTCGATCCCGTCGTCGCTGCGGTCAACACCGAACACCTCGACAGCGAGGCTGAACTCGAACATCGCCACCGGCTCGAGGAGGATGACGCTCACTTGGTGCAGGCTCATGGTTTCAGCATAGTGGCTGGAATCCTTCGCATGCTGACAATCAAGCCACTGGTGGCGAAGATCGATCTATAGAAGGATTTCAGCCATGACCGGAATCATCATCATCGCCCTGATCCTCCTCCTCTTACTGGCGCTGCAGCCGGCACACCGGCGCGCCACCACCGACTGGCGTCCCGGCCTGGACACCCGTAACGACCGCGACCGGGCCCGGCTCCAGGACGACCTGCGGGCCACCGCCCAGCGCGACCCCGCACCGAGCGCTCCCACCGGGCTGGTGCATGTGGCCGCCCCCCGGTCGGCAGCGACCGACCATCGGCTCGTCACCCGGACCGCAGCCTGATTCCCGGTCGGTGGTGAATCAACAGCGGTGGCCAGAGGTGCTGGCCAAGGCCAATGACACCCAACCGAAGCAGCCGGCCGAGCATTCCGGTAGGCACGCCGGAGGCGCGGTAAGCGTTCTTGGTGAATACCGCATGCTCGGGGGGTCGAAATCAATCGGGCCAGTGTGCCGGGGGATCCGCGTGATGGCGGGCGGACCCTCAGTAGGCGGTTAGGGGGTCGCCTGCTCGCACTCGATATCGGCGATGATCACCTCGACATAGGGCGTCTGGAGGATCGACATGTGACTCCCGACGATATCTCGCACCTTGGCGTTCGGGAGGATTCGTTTCCACAATCCGGGTGGGTCTGTGTTCTCCGCGGAGCGGTAGGCATAGACCTTGCCTGTCCACATACCGGGGCTATGGCTGCGGGCCAACAGCATCGACTGCTCGAAGGTCAGGCCAAAGCGTCGTTCCAATCGAGCAGGAAGCAACCCGGCGGCCAGCAGCTTTGGTTGCCTGACAAGTTGATTGAGGCGTCTTGCCAGCAACCGCGGTCCGGGGATCTGCTCGTCGAGCAGTGAGTCCGTTGACTGGGCTCTTTCATTTCTGGCGGCGCCCGTCTCGGATAGGAATGGATCAATCAGGAATACTGTTACGTCCTCGCCCCGGGCGGACATTCTGCGCGCCATCTCAAGAACGATGATGGCTCCGAACGAGTGCCCCAGCAGCAGGTAGGGGCCGGTCGGCTGAATCCGGCGGACCTTGGCGATCCGACGACGCACCATCCCCCCGAACGTCCACTCGGCCGGTGCTCGCCGGGCCACGCCTCTACCCTGCAAGGTAACCACGGCATCCCCCGGGGCCAGCCTCGCGGACAGCGGGACAAAGGTGAGGGCGCTGGCACCGCCCCCGGCCACGCAGAACACGGTTCGACCGCTGGTGCCGGTGCGCATCTTGACGACAGTCTCCGGCCACGCGGTTGGTTCCGCCGGCTTCACGGCGCCGACGATCCGGTCGACGAAGTCGCAAAGCCGCGTCGCCTGGATGAAGTCAGAGGTGAGGACCGTCACGCCGATCTGTTGCTCGACCTCGGCGAGCATCTCCTCGGCGGCCAGCGAGTCGCCGCCCAGTTCGATGAAGTCGTCGTACCGACCCACCTCATCCACGTTCAGTAGCTGGCACCAAATGGTCGCCACCTGAGTCTCGAAGGGGCCTTGCGGTGGATCCACTTGCCGGGCGGGGACCGCCGGAAGCGCCTGCCGGTCCACCTTGCCGCGTTCGTTCCTGGGAAGCTCCCGCATCGCGACCAGGTGCGCCGGCACCATCCAGATGGGCAGGCGAGTGGCCAAGGAGCCACGCAGGGCGGCCACGGACGCGCCGCTGGAACCCTTGGTGGGGACGAAGTACGCGATCAGCCGCGTGGTGTCATCCTCAGTGGCGGCAATCACCACCACCTCTCGTGCGTGCCCGGAGGCCAGCATTGCCGCCTCGATTTCGGACGGATCGACCAGGTATCCCCTGATCTTCACGGCCGCCTCGCTGCGCCCGAGCAGGCGCAGCGTCCCATCCTCGTCAAGGGTGCCGACATCCCCGGTGCGCAGGTCCCACAAACCGTCTGCCCGCTTGCGGAAGCGTCCGGCGGATCGCTCGGGATCCCGCCAGTATCCGTCCGCCATGACCGGCGCCGTGATCACCAGGTCTCCGGCCGTCCCGGCGCGAACCTCTTCGCCGGCCTCGTCGATAATCCGCATCGTTCGCCAGGGGGTGGCTATTCCGGCCGGGATGGACGCCTCCGGAATCGGGTCCGTGGCGTTCATGTGCAGGGTGGTCAGGCAACCGCCCTCCGAGGAGCCGAACACGTTCACCACGACTGCGTCCGGCGGCAGGATTGCGCGCGCGGCGACCACGTCGGCCGGGTTGAGGGCCTCGCCCGCGGTGCAGAGGAGCCGCAAGCGGGGAAACGTCTCGCCAGGCTCGATCGCCCGGCAAAGGTTGCGCAGCATGGACGGGGTCATCGGGAGGACCGTGACCTTCTTCTGGCGAATCCAGTCCACCAGTTTGCCCATGTCAAGACGTCGGGGATCGGCGACGTGCAGGCACGCGCCTCTGCTCAGCCCGACTACGGTCATCGAAAGGCCCCAGGCGAAACTGATGGGGAGCAGGAGGGCAAGCTCCTCGCCGGGGCCGTATCCGAGTGTCTGGCCGGTGCAGAATGGTTCGGCGGCGAGGAGTCTCTGGCTCCACATGACCCCCTTCGGCTGGCCGCTCGATCCGGAGGTGAAGATGATGGCAGCCAGGGCACCCGGATCGACTGGGCGGAGCTCGGTTGGGAGCCCAGGGGTTGACCTGAGCCCAGCCAGTGTCTGAGTGGGCATCGTGTGGTTGGCCACTTCGTACGCCAGCTCCCGACTCGCGTCGTCCGTGACCAGGTGGGTCGCACCGGAGAGTCGCAGGATCAACTGCATCCGCGCGACCGGGACGGCCCTGTCAAGGATGACGATCGGGTGACCGCTGCGCACGACCGAGACGAAGGCGATCACGGCAGCAGCAGCAACGTCGGTCAGCACGGCGATGGGCGAATCCAAAGGGCCACTCATGGCCTGAAGGGCTCGCGCCACCAGTGATGTCTCCCGCTCGAGCTCGAGGTAGGTCATCTTCACGATGCCATCATCAACAGCCACGAGATCAGCCCACCTGCGGCTGCACTGCTCGAAGAGTCCGGCGAAGGACGGAAGCTCACTCGAGTCCTCCAACGGCGACAACAGCCCCGCGCCGTCGAGGGGAGCTTGCCAGGCCCGACCGATCCCACCTCGGTCCGGCGGCTGGTTGATTCCCGGCATCAGGCCGTTACGGATTGTCACAGCAGCCCCCTCAGCGAAATGGTCCCAAGCCCGCCCAGCCCGAGTCTGGGCGGGGAGTCCCGTCGTAACCTACTCGGGTTCCAGGTCCAGCGCCGGGTTTCTGAAGCACGTGCACCGGAGGTGACGACTGGCCTGGTCGTGCCTGGATCAGGCCAGCGGGACGTGGATCGTGAACCGCGTGTGGCCGGGCCGGCTGTCCAGGTTCACCCGGCCGCCGTGCGCGTTCACCACCGCCGCTACGATCGCTAGGCCGAGGCCGGTCGAGGAGCCGCCCGCCTGCCGCACCCGGCTGACATCGGCCCGAGTGAACCGCTCGAAGACCGAGTGCTGGATCTCCGTCGGGACGCCGGGGCCGTTGTCGGTCACCGAGATGACCGCCCAGCCGTCCAGCCGGCTCAGCGCCGTCTCGACCCGGGTTCCGGGTGGGGTGTGGGTACGGGCGTTGGCGAGCAGGTTGGCCACCACCTGGTGCAGCCGGTTGGCATCGGCCCTGCCCATGACGACATCCTCGGGAAGGTTCAGCGCCCAGATGTGGTCGGCGCTGGCGGCCCGCGCGTCGCTGACGGTGTTCAGCACGATCTCGGTGAGGTCGGTCGGCTGCAGGTCGAGGGTCGGCTCCGAGTCGAGCCTGGCCAGCAGCAGCAGGTCCTGGACGAGGGCGGACATCCGTTCGGACTCGGCCTCGATCCGGCCCAGCGCATGCGCGGCGTCACCGGGCAGCTCCTCGGCGCCACGCCGGGTGAGCTCGGCGTAGCCACGGATGGAGGCCAGTGGGTTGCGCAGCTCGTGGGAGGCGTCGGCGACGAACTGGCGCACCTTCGTCTCGCTGCGGTGCCGGGCCGCAAATGCCCCCTCGACGTTGTCAAGCATGTGGTTGAAGGCCTGGCCCACCTGCCCCACCTCGGAGGCCGGGTTGGCGTCGGCTGGCGCCACCCGGATCGGCACATGGCCCTCGCCGCTGTCCAGCGGCAGGTTGGAGACCTGGGTTGCGGTGGCGGCCAGCCGGGTGAGTGGACGCAGGCTGCGCTCGACCACCCGCCGGGCGCCGACGTAGGAGAGCAGGATCGCGGCCAGCGTGAGCAGGCCGGCCATCATCAACTGGCTGGTCAGTGGGTTGGTGACCTCGTCGTAGGGCAGGGCAACCACGGTCGTGACGGTCACGCCGCGCAGTTCCCGCTCCTGCACCAGCACCCGGTAGAGGCCCAGCTTGGGGATGGGCATCGTCACCGGCACCCGAGAGGTCGCCAGCGACAACAGCCTGGCGATTCCGGCCTCGGTCAGGTCGTCCGGCTTGGCGGAAACCAGGGACTGACCCGAGACCGTGTCGATGCGGATCAGGCCGGAGCCGGTGGGATCCGATCCCCCCGCGGGCGCGCTGGACCCACCGGAGCGGTCGAAGGGGCGGGAGAGGGCGCTCTGAAGCCGGTCGTCGAGCTGGTTCTGCAGGATCTGGAAGCTCGCCAGCGCGGTGAACAGGCTCAGGGCGATCGTTACCAGCGCCACCAGCGCGGTCGTGCGCATCACGAGCTGACGACTCAGCGTCCCCTTGCCCATGGACGGGGGAGCCGTCGTCTTCATCGGGACGGGGAGGGTCATTCGGCCGCCGGCTTGAGCACGTAGCCCGCGCCACGCATGGTGTGGATCATGGGCGGACGGCCGGCGTCGATCTTCTTGCGCAGGTAGGAGATGTACAGCTCCACCACGTTGGCCTGTCCACCGAAGTCGTAGTTCCACACCCGGTCGAGGATCTGGGCCTTGCTCAGCACGCGGCGCGGGTTGCGCATCAGGTAGCGCAGCAGCTCGAACTCTGTCGCGGTGAGGCCGATGATCTCGCCACCGCGCGCCACTTCGTGGCTGTCCTCGTCGAGGGTCAGGTCGCCGACCACCAGCTGCGACTCATTGCGCAGTGTGGTCGCACCCGAACGACGCAGCAGCGCGCGCAGACGGGCCACGAGCTCCTCGAGGCTGAACGGCTTGGTGACGTAGTCGTCCCCGCCGGCAGTGAGGCCGCCGATGCGGTCGTCGAGGGCGTCTCGCGCGGTCAGGAAGATGACCGGCACATCGGGCTGCTCGGTACGGATGCGTCGCATCACCTCCAGGCCGTCGAAGTCGGGCAGCATCATGTCGAGCACGATGGCGTCGGGACGAACCTCGCGTGCGGTCTTCACCGCTGCGAGGCCCGACGCAGCGGTCGAGACCTCCCAGCCCTCGTAGCGCAGCGCCATGCTGAGCAACTCGGTGAGACTGGTTTCGTCGTCGACGGTGAGAACCCGAATCGCGGTCCCGTCGGGGCGGGTGAGTGCTTCCTGTCCGCTGCGCGCAGTGATGGCCATGGCTTCACTATCCCAGCGTCGCGTGAGCGTCGGCTGGCAGCTTCCTGTGGGAACCCTATGAGAACGCAACGCCTCCGGCGGGCGCGCCGTGGCAACGTCGGCGTCGAGTAGCCTTGTCGCTGCCCGGCGAACGCCGGACGGCACACCGGCAGGAGGCGTGATGCGGATCGTCCGCGGCATCGCCGGGCTGTTGGGTGAACTGCTGATCACCATCGGCGTCATCCTCATGCTGTTCGTCGGCTGGCAGCTGTTCTGGACCGACGTGGTCGCCGACGCCGACGCCGCCCAGGTCGTCACCACCATCGAGCAGGACCCCACCGGCCCGGAATGGGTGCAGCCCAAGCGTGCGTTGCTCGGGGACGCGTTCGCTGTCGTCCGGATCCCCCGCTTCGGCGCAAGATTCGCCCGGCCGCTGTACGAGGGCACGACAAGGGACGTGCTGGTGCGCGGCATCGGGCACTATGTCGACACCAGTCTGCCGGGCGCGGTCGGCAACTTCGCGATGGCCGGCCACCGCACCACCTACGGCAAGCCGTTCAACCAGATCGACAAGCTCGCCGAGGGCGACGTCGTGCTGGTCATGACCAGGGACACCTACTTCGTGTACCGGGTGACGGGCCACCAGATCGTGCCGCCGACGCAGGTGTCGGTGCTGCTGCCGGTGCCCGATGAGCCCGACAAGAAGGCGACCGTGGCCACCCTCACCATGACCAGCTGCCACCCCGAGTTCAGTGCACGGGAGCGTTACGTCGTTCACGCCGAACTCGACGCGACCTACCCCCGGGACAAGGGCGTGCCGGCCGATGTGCTGAAGGTGGGTGAGTGAGATGTCGTTCTACGGGCTCGTCTGGCGCATCCTGCCGGGACCGATGGCGCTGAAGGTAGTGGAGGCACTGATCCTTGTGCTGGCCGTCGTCGCCGCGCTGTTCACCTGGGTGTTCCCGCTGATCGCGCCCTACATGCCGTTCAACGACACCACTGTCGGGCAGTAGGGCTCAGCGGTAGCCGAAGGCCTTTGCGCCCATGACCACGTCGGTCCATTTCAGGTCGTAGTCCTCTATCCGTCCCGGGCGTGCTGTGGTGCTGGGGTCTTCGAGGGTGAGCCGGATCATCCGTCCGACGGCCTCATCCTCGCCCTGTGCGCGGATCTCGACCGAACCGTCGGCCTTGTTCTCGACGTGGCCGGAGAGGTTGAGGTACCTCGCCTCGCTGGTGGCCCACCAGCGGAAGCCGACGCCCTGGACGCGTCCGCGGACGGTGATGAGGACGGCGAGCATGCCGCCCATTCAACGCCAGTCGGGCTGCCCGGTTCAACACCGCGCCACCGGCCGGCCGCAAGGTTCGAGAGGCCACCGGACCCGAACGCCCCGTCTGGAAGGATGCTCGGTATGAGCGAATCGGTCCGCGAAGTACTCACCTGGGAACTGTTCGGGAAGGCGGCCCGCGAGCTGGCGCAGCAGGTCGTCGATTCCGGCTTCGAGCCCGACCTGATCCTCTCCATCACCCGTGGCGGGATGCTGCCGGCCGGCACGATGAGCTACGCGATGGGCATCAAGAACCTGCACATCATCAACGTCGAGTTCTACACCGGAGTGGACGAGCGGCTCCCTCTTCCGGTGTTGCTGCCGCCGGTGCCGGTGGCGGTCGACCTGTCCGGCCAGACCGTGCTGATCATCGACGACGTGGCTGACACCGGCGAGACCCTGCGGATGGTCCGCGACTTCTGTGAGGTGCACGTCGCGGAGACCCGCACCGCCGTGCTGTACGAGAAGTCGCAGTCAGTCGTGAAGTGCGACTACGTCTGGAAGCGCACCGACGAGTGGATCGCGTTCCCCTGGTCGAGCGAGCCGCCGCTGAAGGGCCGCTCCACCGACAATTGATTCTCAGCTGAGCGCAGCGACCACCTTCTCGATGCGCCGTTGACGGGTGGCCTCGGCTTTCGCCTCCGTCACCGAACGCACGTGCTCCTTGCGGTGGGACGGGGCCAACGCGTCGAAGGTCGCCCGTAGGCCTGCGGCGGCCAAGGCGTCGGCAAGGTCGTCGGGGACGGGGGTGTCGCGCACGGACGTGTCGTGGGTGAGGGTGACCTCATGTGTCTCGCCCCCGGCCACGCCGGCCGCTTCCCGGTGGACGGCAGCAACGCCCACCAGGTACTGCCCGCCCATCACGGCGATCGTGGAGGGATAGCTGTAGCCCTCGATGGTGACGATCACCGGCACGCGCTTCCCGGCGCCGAAGCTCTCGACAACCTCTTCGGGCACCTCGATGCCGACGTTGTTGCCGAACGGAAGCAAGGTGGTGATGAAGCTCGGCATGGCGTCCTCCTTCGCAGGTGCGAGGATCATGCCACGGCGGGCACGCGGGCGACAGCCTTTCCGGTGCCGGCGATCACGACGCCGCCCAGGGTGGTCAGGCGAAGCGATAGTTCAGGACCAGGGAGCCCCGCTCCGACGTGTTCGACGACTCCAGGTGCAACCGGTGCAGGTCGGGAAGGTCCCCGAACAGCCGGGTGCCGGTGCCCAGCAGGAGGGGATGGATGAAGAGGGTCAGGCCGTCCACGAGGCCGGCGGCGAGCAGGAAGCGGGCAAGCGTGCCGCTGCCGAGCACGACGATCGCACCTTCACCCTCGGCCTTGAGCGCCGCAACGGAGGCGCCCACATCACCGGAGATCACCGTGGTGGGTTCCCAGGAGGCATCGCCGATGGTGCTGCTGACCACGTACTTCTGGGTGGCGTTCAGGCTGGCGGCCATCGGATTCGAGTCCGGTTGGTGGGGCGAGAACGCGACCATCTCTTCGTAGGTGCGCCGACCGAACAGGTAGCCGGTGGTACCGACGAACGGCGTGGTGCCCGGCTCGGCCTGCACCGGCGCCGGGTACTCCAGCCCCCAGCCGGGATAGGGGAAGTCACCGTCGGGGCCGGCGAGGCCCTGCATCACACCGTCGACGGAGACGAATTCAACCAGATCGAGGTTTCGCATGACTCACCTCATCACTCACCGGTGAGCGTGCGCTCGAACAGCCGCCGGACTCGTTCGGGTAGATCGGGCTCGGCCACCTCCACGTCCAGTTCCACCGCCATGCAGGTGACGCAGTACGCGAAGGCGTCCGGACGGGGCGAGCTCTGGGCCGCGAGCCGCGGCAGGAGGTCGTCGGCCAGCAGGCCCTGCCAGATGCGACGGTCCTCCGGTGGAAGGTCGGACAGCTTCGCCTGCCGCTCGCGGGGGATGCCGGCGAATCCGCCAGTGCGCCGCAGCAGGAGGTCTGCCTGCTGGTCGACGGGCGGCTTGCTGCCGGCCGGCCGGTGCGCCATGTTGTCGGCGCCGACCCCGACGGTTGTCCAGCCGCCACGAATGGCAGCGGCCTCTGGCGAATCGGCCCCGAAGCGGGCGGCGGCCGCGGCGAGGGTCAGCTCGGCGAAGGCGGCGAAGTCGGCATCGGCCTTGAGGGTGCGATCGGTGAGCACGTCGTACCAGACGCGTCCGGCCTTCTCCCAGGCCGGGCCGCCGATGGTGGTTGCGGCTAGCGCGAACGCGCGGTTCGGGATGCCGGAGTTGTAGTGCACACCACCGTTGTCGTCGGTGGTCTCCACGTAGCCGCTCATGTTGTCCGGCTGCGGGTCCTTGCCCAGGCGGGGGTCGTCGTAGGCGGTGCCGGGATGCAGCATGCTGCGCAGCGCGACACCCGTGGCGCCGGGCAGGAGCAGGTCGCCGCCGATCAGCCAGTCGGCCGCCGCGGCGTCCTGGCCGAGCGTGTACTGCTTGACCATCACCCCGAACACGTCGGCGATGGACTCGTTGAGCGCCCCGGACTGGCCGGAGTACGCCAGCGCAGCGGTGTGCTCGACGACGCCGTGTGTGAGCTCGTGGCCGATCACGTCGAGGCTGGCGGTGAACCGGCCGAAGATCTCCCCGTCCCCGTCGCCAAAGACCATGCGGGTGCCGTTCCAGAACGCGTTCTGGTAGCCCTCGCCGTAGTGGACGGTGCCGAGCAGTCGCAAGCCAGCGCCGTCGATGGAGTTGCGGGCATAGACCTCGTCGTACAGCTTCCAGGTGGCGCCGAAGCCGTCGTACGCCTCATCGACGGCCGCGTCACCGGTGGCAGGCGCGCCCTCGTTTCGGACAGCCCTGCCGGGAAGCTGCTCGGCGTTGGCCGCGTCGGAGATCAGGCGGGACGGGCCGGTGGCCGCGGGTTCTGCCATCGCTGAGCGCCGGCCGATGCCGGCGGCACGGCTGTGGCGGTACCGCTGGTCCCTGGCGAGGGTGGCCTTCGCATACTCGGCGATCGGCTCGGTCGTTGTGGCCAGGTGGCGCAGCAGGTAGGGCGGGACGATCTGGGCGATGCGGCGTTCGGGGTGGCTCGTCATTCCTCAAGCATGCCTTGCGCCGCCGACATTCTCGGGTCAGGCGGGGTCGGTCACGTCGGCCAGCGTCGCACCCAGCGCAGCGACGGCGGCATCGGCGTCAACGGTCACGCTCGCTCCGTGCTCACCGGCGCCCAGCGAGATCGTGCGTCCGGCAATCGTGGCGTCTGCGACCACCGGCCAGGCGAAGTTGGCGCCGAACGGCGTGATGGTGCCGCGCTCGTAACCGGTGACCGCGAACGCCGTGGCTGCGTCGGGCATGGACAGCCTGTTCACGCCCAGATGGGCGCGCAGCTTGGGCCACGCGATCTCGCGATCCCCGGGGACGAGCACGAACAGGTAGTCGGCTTCGCCGCGGCGCACCACGATCGTCTTGATGATGTCGCCCGGGTTCACCCCCCGTAGCGCCGCAGCTTCGACAAGCGAGCCGACCCGCTCGTGGCGGACCAGCCGGTAGCGCACACCGGAGGCGGCAAGGGCGGCCTCCGCGGGTGCCGGCTCAGGTGTGGAGGTACTCAAGCAGGTGGTTGCGCTC
>JADGPA010000112.1 GCA_017882685.1 Propionibacteriaceae bacterium
CTTGGCGAATCTGGTCAACGCCGAGCGGGTCTCGCTCGGGTTCGGCACGCGGACCATCCTCGACGAGGTGTCCCTCGGCCTCGACAACGGTGACGTCGTCGGTGTCGTCGGACGCAACGGCGACGGCAAGACCACCCTGCTTGAACTGCTCGTCGGCACCCGCCGTCCCGACAGCGGCCAGGTGGTGCGCAACCGCTCAGCCTCCATCGGCCACCTCGGCCAGACCGAGGACTTCGCGCCCGGAGCGACGGTGCGTGACGTGGCCGTCCACGGTCGCGCCGATCACGCCTGGGCAGCCGACGCAGCCAAACGGGCCGTCGTCACGAACCTGCTGGGCACGCTGGACCTCGCCCAGCCCGTGGCCGAACTCAGCGGTGGCGAACGCCGCAGGGTGAGCCTTGCAGCCGTCCTGCTCGCCGGGCACGACCTGCTGGTGCTGGACGAGCCGACCAACCACCTGGACGTCGAGGTGGTCGCCTGGCTGGCAGGGCACCTGAACCTGCTGCAGGCCGCCGGGACGGCGATGCTCGTGGTCAGCCACGACCGCTGGTTCCTCGACGCCGTCTGCAACCGGGTCTGGGAGGTCCACGACGGGGTGGTCGACGCCTACGACGGCGGCTACGCCGCATATGTGCTGGCCAGGGCTGAACGTGTCCGGCAGGCCGCCACCAACGAGGCCCGTCGGCAGAACCTGCTGCGCAAGGAACTGGCCTGGCTGCGACGCGGCCCGCCGGCGCGCACGAGCAAGCCCAAGTTCCGCATCGACGCGGCCAACGTGCTGATCGAGGATGAGCCGCCGGCCCGTGACACCCTGCGACTGCGCGACTTCGCGACCACACGCCTGGGCAAGGACGTCTTCGACCTGCACCAGGCGACCTACACGCTTCCCGACGACCGCACGCTCGTTGACCACCTTGACTGGTCGATCGGGCCCGGCGACCGGATCGGCCTCGTCGGCGTGAACGGTTCGGGCAAGACCACGCTGCTCCGGCTGCTGTCCGGCGAGCTCTCGCCACAACAGGGCAGCGTCAAGCAGGGACGCACGCTGCGCCTTGGTCACCTGTCCCAGGCGGTCACGGAGCTCGACGAGAGCGAGCAGGTGCTTGAGTCGGTGCAGCAGTTGCAGCGGGCCACCCGGCTGGCCACCGGCCGCGACATCACCTCCACCAACCTGCTGGAGGACTTCGGGTTCACCGGCCAGAAGCTCGTGACGCGTATCGGCGAGCTGTCCGGCGGGGAGCGTCGTCGGTTGCAGTTCCTGCGGCTGCTGCTCAGCGAGCCGAACGTGCTGCTGCTGGACGAGCCCACCAACGACCTGGACATCGACACTCTCACGGTCATCGAGGACTACCTGGACACCTGGCCCGGCACCCTGATCGTGGTCTCCCACGACCGCTACTTCCTCGAGCGCACCTGCGACGTGCAGTACGCGTTGCTCGGGGACGGGAGCTGCGTCCTGCTACCCGGCGGTGTGGAGGAGTACCTCGAGCGCCGCCGCACGCGCCCGGAAGGCGCAGCCAAGGCGCCGGGCTCCCCGGCCCGCGCGGCGAGCGCCGGCGATGCTGCCCGTCAGCGGCAGGCCCGCAAGGACCTGGCAAGGGTGGAGGCCCAGCTGGCGAAGGTGGCAGCAGCGATCGAGCGCCTGCACACCGCCCTTGCCGAGAACTCCGCCGACTACGAGAGGCTGGTCTGCCTCGGCGCAGAACTCGAGGAGGCCGTGGCCCGGCAGGCCGAACTGGAAGGCGAATGGCTTGAGCTCGCCGAACGTCTCGGCGAATGATCCTCGGCCCGACGCCGGGGCCTGTGGGAGGCTTTTCGGGTGAATCAGTGGTGGCGCACGGCGCTGGTGGCGATTCTCGTGGCACTGACCGGCATCGTCGCCCCGGTTTCTGTCGTCGCGGCGTGGGCGCACACCCAGGCCAGTGACACCGAAGCGTTCGTCGCCGCCTATGCTCCGCTCTCGCGGGACCCGGCCGTGCAGCAGGCGCTCGCAGCGAAGCTGAGCTCGACCATCTCCGACCGGCTCGACCTGCCATCGCTCACCCGGCAGCTCATCGATGAGGTGGCCGGCTCCCGGCCGATAGCTGCGCGGCTGCTGCCATCGCTCACCGGCCCGCTGAACTCGTTCCTCGCCGACTTCATCGACTCCCAAGTGAACGGCTTCGTCTCCAGTGAGGCGTTCAGCCAGGTCTGGAACGTGGCCCTGCGCACCACACACACCCAGTTCGTCGCACTGCTCAGCGGCGACGACAGCGGCGCCCTCACCCTCGACCAGGGCAAGCTCCAGCTGCAGCTCGGGCCGTTCGTCGACGCGGTCAGGCAACGCCTGATCGCCAACGGCTTCGCGCTCGCCGAACGGATCCCACCGGTGACCACTGCCATCGACCTGGTCCAGCTCAACCCGCGGGCGGTCGCCAGGGCGCAGATGGGCTACCGGCTGCTCACCGGTGTTGCCGAATGGCTGCCGTGGCTGCTCCTGCTGCTGCCTGCGCTGGCCCTGCTCGTCGCAAGGGACCTCCGGCGCACCGTGATCGCCTGCGGCGCAGCCGCTGCTGCGGGCATCGCCGTTGTCTGGCTGGCGTTCCGGGCGGCCGTCGGCGAGGGCATGGCGGTCGCTGCGGCCAACGGCATCCCGGACGCAGCCGTCACAGCCATCACCGACGGCGCCTTCGGGCCCATGCGGGAACCGGCTCTGGCCGTCGGCGTCCTCGGGCTCGTCGTCGCCTTCCTCGGCTGGCTGACAGCGCGACCGGCAACAGCCTGAGTCAGACCGGCCGGGCAGCGATCGAGAGCAGGCACGCGGCCAAGGCCTCCGGCTGGGCCCACATCGGCCAGTGCCCGCCCGGAAGATCCACGTAGTCCGGATCGTGCAGCTCGAGCGTCGGCGCGAACATGGGATCACCGTCGCGGGCCAGCTGCTGAACGACCTCACTGGGGAAGGAGCAACACACCAGCGTGCTGGGCACCTCGCAACGGGCCGGGTTGGTCAAGCTCACCCTCGCGTTCGCGACCTGTCCTGGCTGTGGGAGGCCCCTGGCGGCGAACTCCGACTTCTGGTGTGCAGACAGGTCGGCCGTCAGCCGACCCCTCTCGTCGAGCTCCCGGGCGGTAGGCGCCGGGACCACGGCAAGGCCGGCCAGGTCCGGGCTTGGGACCTGGCCGTCGCCAACCGGGCCGCTGTCGACGTAGATCACCCGGGACACTGCGCGAGGGTCGGCGTCGGTAACGACGGAGGCGATGGCTCCCGCACCGGAGTGCACCACCAGGACGGGCCGGTCCAGCGCCCGCAGGCACGCGAGCACCGCGGTGGCCTGACCGGGCAGGGTGACCGTCTCCGGAGGGGTCCCGTCCCCGAGTCCGGGCAGGGTGGGTACCTCGACGCGGTGGCCGGCAGCCTCCAGCAGGGGCACGACCTCGGCCCAGGCCCATGGGCCCAGCGAGTAGCCACCCAGCAGGACGAACGGAGGAGGAACAGGTGCGGTTTCGGCGTTCATGACTCCAGCTTGCGCGCCTATTGGTGACACCGTGATGTCACCTACTCTGTAACCATGCGAAGAGCCGACCGTCTCGATGCCGCGCGGGAGGAACTGCGACGTGCCGGACCCAGGGGATGCAGGGCGACGCAGTTGGCCGAGCAGTTGGGCGTGAGCATCCGAACCGTGCGGCGCGATCTGGAGGCATTGATCGGGTCAGGCTTCCCGGTGTGGGCACAGAGCGGCCCGGGCGGGGGCTACTTCGTCGACCCGGCAGCCACCCTGCCGCCCATCACCCTGACCGCGGAACAGGTGGTGGGCCTCCACGCCGCCGTCCGCGTGGCTGGGGACATTCCGTTCCGGCGTGACGTCGAGTCCGCCCTTGCCAAGCTGGAGGAAGCCCTGCCCGCCTCCGTCCGTCAGACCTCGCGGGAGTCCCGGTCCCTCGTCTGGGTCGATCGCGGCCGCCAGCCGGGCACCTCGCGCGCCCGGACGGTCGTGGAGCACGCAACACTGCACCGCCTGGTCACCCGGATCACCTATGTGGACACCAAGGGCACCACCACGCGTCGCGATGTCGAACCACAGGCACTCGCCCACACCCGCGGCACCTGGTACCTGCTGGCCTGGTGCCGCCTCCGGACAGCCCCGCGCTGGTTCGCCCTCGACCGGATCACCCGGGCCGATGCAACCACAGAGCCGGTGACCCGCGACTGCCTGGCCGAGTTCGGTGACCCGCCGCCAACGGCCGAACCACTCGAGCCGGCCGGCCCTGGGCAGCGATAGCGTTCTCGGGTGCCCGCCACACTCCCCCTCGCGCCCACGCCTGCCCACACGGCCCGCGCGCGCAACGGCGACCTGCTTGTCTTCGCGGTGAACGGCTTCAGCATGGCTGCGTGGATGTCCCGGGTGCCGGACGTCAAGGAGATGCTGGCCCTCACCCCCGGCCAGTTGGGCGTCGTGCTCCTCGCCGTCTCTGCGGGTGCACTGTGCGGGCTGCCGCTGGCCGGGCGGGCCACCCACCGCTTCGGCGCCAGCCTCGCCGTCCGGCTCGCGATGGCGGTCGCGATGTCGGGCCTTGTGCTCGCCGCCGTGGGGGTCGAGGCCCGCGGCAGCATGTTCTGGGTGATGCCGGGGCTGTTCCTCTTCGGCGTCGGGAACGGCGTCTGGGACGTCTCCCAGAACCTCGAGGGCACCATCGTCGAGCAGGCGCTCGGGCGGGCGATCATGCCCTGGTTCCACGCCGCCTGGAGCGGCGGCACCGTGGTCGCCTCCCTGATCAGCGTGCTTCTGGTCTGGTTGCGGGTGCCGGTCCTGCTGCACATCGGGGTGGTCGCTGCCCTCACGGTGGTGGCCGTGCTCTGGGGCACAGCGCAATACCTGCCGGCGTTCGACGAGACCAGCGACACCGCGTCCGCCCCCGCCGGCCCGACCCGCTCGGCCTGGACCGAGACGCGCACGCTGCTGATCGGCGTGATGGTGCTGGCTGCCGCCTTCACAGAAGGCACAGCAAACGACTGGCTGGCGGTCGCGTTCGTCGAGGGCCACCACCTGGACAAGGCGCTCGGCGTGGTCGCGCTGGCGGTGTTCCTCACCTTCATGACAGCCGGACGCATCGTCGGGACCGGCCTGCTGGACCGCTATGGACGCGTCCTTGTGCTGCGCATCCTGTTCGGCTCGGCCGTGGTCGGGTGCCTGCTGGTGGTCTTCGGCAGCCCCGCCATCGCTTTCGTCGGGGCTGCGATCTGGGGTGTCGGGGCCAGCCTCGGCTTCCCTGTCGGCATGTCCGCCGCCGCCGACGACCCTGGTCGCGCCCACGCCCGGCTGAGCGTCGTCGCCACCATCGGCTACACCGCGTTCCTCGCCGGCCCGCCGCTGCTTGGCTTTCTTGGGGACCACTTCGGCATGCTGCGAGCCCTGCTCGTTGTGGGGGCGGTCTCGCTGCTTGCCCTGCTGGTGCTGCCTGCGGCCCGTCCCCTCCCACGCAGCAGCTAGCCCACCGGTCGGTCGGGGACGGTGAACGACACATCGGCGCCGCCACCGGACGTCCGCGCGATTCTCCGGACGTCACCCGCTGGCAGCCCTCGCGTCCTAGGCTGAAACTGCTTACCTGCAGCGGGGGGTTCGGATGAAGCGCTTCTTCAAGGTCCTTGGCAGTTCGATCCTTGCCCTGATCGTCATTCTTGCCGTGGTGCTGTTCACACCGGTCACAGATCCGGACCTCTCGGCACACCCGCAGCCGGCCGGATCCTACGCGGACGCCGTCGCCCGGATCGACGCCGTCACCGCTACCGAAGCCACCATGGACCTGCAGCCCGAAGGCCGCGGGATCGCCATGCTCACCGGCGCGCACAGCGCCAAGGCCGTCATCCTCTTCCACGGCTACACCACCGTCCCCGAGCAGTTCCGCCTGATCGGGCAGGCCTACCTGGCCCAGGGCTACAACGTCTGGATCCCGCGCCTGCCGCACCACGGCATGGCCAACCGGATGACCGACGAGTTCTCCAAGATCACCGCCACCGAGCTCCGGGAGTTCGCCGACGCCAGCATCGACATCGGTGCCGGTCTGGGTGACGAGCTCACCGTCGTCGGATTGTCCGGAGGTGGTTCACTCGCCATCTGGTCCGGGCTCGAGCGACCCGAGGTCGACCACGCCGTCCTGATCTCGCCACTGGTCCACCCGCTGGGTTACGAGGACTGGCAGCTCCCGCCCATGGTGCGTGCCCTTCGCCTCTCCCCCGTCGACATATGGAACTGGTGGAGCGACGAGCTGAAGGAGAAGAACGTCCAGGGCTACGACTACCCGCGGTACTCGCTGAAGGGAATCGGCGCGCTCCTGGCCCTCTTCCAATGGACCGACGCTCGGGGCAAGCCCCCGGTGAACGCGACCTTCACCCTGATCCGCAATGACGGCGACCCACGGCTGGACGGGGCTTTCAACGAAGGCTTCGTCACCCGGCTGGTTCCGGCCGACCATGTGAAGATCGTCCGGATCCCGGCGAGCGAGGGCCTTGGTCATGACCTGGTCGCCTGGCAGAAGCACAGCGAGTGCTACCCCAAGCTCACTGTGGCCTACCAGTACCTGTCGAAGGCGATGGAGATCCCGATCCCCGACCCGAAGGCCGGCTGAGGCACCGGCCCACCGCGGCCCGGGAATGATCCGGCGCCGGGTGTGTTGTCTCCTGGCGTGAAGAAGATCGGATTCCTGTCCTTCGGCCACTGGTCGGATTCGCCGCACTCGGCGGTGCGCAGCGCCTCGGACAGCCTGCTGCAATCAATCGAGCTCGCCGTGGCCGCGGAAGAAGTGGGCGCAGACGGCGCCTACTTCCGGGTGCACCACTTCGCGCTCCAGCTCGGCTCACCGTTCCCCCTGCTTGCGGCCATCGGCGCGCGAACGTCGCGGATCGAGATCGGCACCGGCGTCATCGACATGCGTTACGAGAACCCGCTGTACATGGCGGAGGACGCCGGCGCTGCCGACCTGATCTCCGGCGGCAGGCTCCAGCTGGGCATCAGCCGGGGATCGCCAGAGCAGGTCATCGATGGTTACCGCCTCTTCGGCCACGTGCCGGCAGAGGACTCCACCGACGCCGACATGGCCCGCCAGCACACCGAGGTGTTGCTGGAGGTGCTCAAGGGCGAGGGGTTCGCGCGGCCCAACCCGCGTCCGATGTTCCCCAACCCCGCCGGGCTGCTGCGGATCGAGCCGCATTCGGCCGGCCTGCGCGACCGGATCTGGTGGGGCGCCGGCAGCCGCGCGACGGCGGAGTGGACCGGAACCATGGGCATGAACCTGATGAGCTCCACGCTGCTCACCGAGGACACCGGGGTGCCGTTCCACCAGCTGCAGGCCGAGCAGATCCAGCGGTTCCGGGACGCCTGGGCTGCCGCCGGCCACGAACGTGAGCCGCGGGTCTCCGTGAGTCGCAGCATCTTCCCGCTGGTCAACGACCTCGACCGGGCCTATTTCGGCGGTGGCGGACAGGACTCCGACCAGGTCGGCTTCCTCGACGGCGGCACGGCCCGCTTCGGTCGTTCCTACGCAGCAGAGCCGGACGAACTGGTGCGCCTGCTGGCCGAGGACGAGGCGATCGCCGCTGCCGACACCCTGCTGCTCACCGTGCCGAACCAGCTCGGCGTCGACTACAACGCCCACGTCCTCGACAGTGTCGTGCGCCTCGTCGCACCCGGGCTGGGCTGGCGCTGAGGCCGCGATGAAGGTCATCCCGCTGTCACTGCAGCAGACAAACGGCCGCCAGCTCGCCGGACAGCTATCGGGGCCGCTCCGGCACTTCCTTGCCACCGAGTCGGGCAGCGCGCTTGTGCTGGTGGTCGCAACGGCCGTCGCGCTGCTGTGGACGAACTCGCCGTGGTCGGCCGGCTACACCGCGACCTGGGAAACGGCAGCCTCCATCCACCTCGGCACCCTCGGGCTGGAGATGAGCATCGGGCACTGGATCAGCGACGGCCTCATGGTGCTGTTCTTCTTCGTGATCGGCCTGGAGGTGCGCCGGGACCTCGCCATCGGTGAGCTCACCGACACCAGGCGCGTGGTGCTGCCGCTGCTGGCCGGGTTCGCCGGCATGCTCGTCCCCGCGCTGCTGTACCTGCTGATCGCGCCGTCCGGGGAGGCGGGCGCCGGGTGGGGCGTGGTGATCGGGACGGACACCGCCTTCCTGCTCGGCACGCTGGCGCTCGTGGGGCCGAGCATCTCCACCCAGCTGCGGGTCTTTCTGCTCACCCTCACCGTCGTTGACGACATCGTCGCCGTCAGCGTGATCGGGGTGTTCTACGCGCACTCGATCGACATGGTGGCGTTGGCTGTGGCCCTCGCCGGAGTTGTCGTCCTTGTCCTGCTCTCCCGGTTCGGCGTCTGGCGGATGTGGCCGTACGTGCTGACCACCCTGCTGGTGTGGCTGGCAACGATCGCATCCGGCGTGCACGCGTCCATCGCCGGCATGGTCTGCGGCCTGCTGATCCCCGCCTTCTCGCCGCGACGCGAGGTCGTCAAGGACGCTGCCATCCGGTTCCGCGCGTTCCGCCAGTCCCCGCTGCCCGAGGTCGGCCGCTCGGCACGGGACGCCGTCGCGCGGGCGGTCTCGGTGAACGAACGGATGCAGCTGGTGCTGCACCCCTGGACCGGATACGTGGTGGTGCCGCTGTTCGCCCTTGCCAACGCCGGGGTCGACCTGCGCGGTGGCGTCTTCGTCGAGGCCCTCACGTCACCGCTCACGTGGGCGGTGGTCCTGGGACTCGTTGTCGGCAAGTTCGTCGGTATCGGCGGCGGGGCGCTGGCCGGTGCCCGCCTGCGGATGGGCCGGCTGCCGCAGGGGGTCGGACCCGGCCAGGTGCTCGGCGGGGCGGCCCTCTCCGGCATCGGGTTCACCGTGTCGCTGCTGATCATCGGGCTGGCGTTCGAGTCGGCCCAGCTCAGGGCCGAGGCCACCATCGGCGTCCTGCTGAGCCTCGTCATCGCCACGGCGCTGGGCTGGGTGACCTTCCAGCTCGCCGCCCGCTGGCACGGCGAGACCTCGGCCGGGCTCCCCACCGTCCTCTCCCGCCCGGTCGACCCGGAGCGAGACCACATCATCGGGCCGGTGGACGCGCCGCTGACCGTCGTGGAGTACGCGGACTTCGAATGCCCGTTCTGCGCGAAGGCCACCGGGGCGTCGCGGGAAGTGCGCGAGCACTACGGCGACCGCGTCCGCTACGTGTTCCGGCACCTCACCCTGCCCGAGGTGCACCCGCACGCCGAGCTGGCTGCCGCTGCAGCGGAGGCCGCCGGGGCGCAGGGCAAGTTCTGGGAGATGCACAACCAGCTGTTCCTGCACTCCGACGAACTGGAGTTGCAGGACCTCGCCGGTTACGCCGGCCTGCTGGGGCTGGACGTGGAGGAGTTCCTGCGCGACATCGACGAGCAGCGCCACGCGGCCCGGATCCGCGAGGACGTGGCCAGCGCAGAGGCCAGCGGCGCGCGCGGTACGCCGACGTTCTTCATCGGCTCGCAACGCCATGTCGGCCCTTGGGACGCGCGGAGCCTGATTGAGGCGCTCGACGCGGTGCCGGTCCCGGACGCCGCCCAGCTACCCTGAGCGCCGCGTCCCTCGCGGGCCGCCGGCATCCCGGCGCCCGGGGTTGTCATGGCACAGACAATCACAATGCCAGGTGTACGTGGCCTTGGGCGTGCCCATCGTGATCCGCCCGACGCACTGGGCATGGTCTTCTGCGATGCAACGACCGCACCTGATCGGGTTCACGGACTGCCTTCCCTGCATGGGCCAGCAAAACGAAGTTTCGCCTCAACCCCAACAGATCAACCATACGCACCTTACCTACCCCCGGCTGACCGCAGCCGCAGCCAGGGCTGCCGGAAACGGACTCCAGGCGCGCACCAGTGCGGCAGGAACAACAGGGTCGGTGCCGCGGCTGTGACGCCTCAGCTGATGCGGCGGTACTCGGTCTCGCCGGGCTCGTCGTCGCCGGAGTACCGGTCAGCAAGACCGCTGTACTGGTCGTCCTCCGGCTCCACCACGGGCTCCGGAACCGGCTCAGCCACGTACCCGACGTCGCCCGGTTCACCGCGCAACTCCCGCTCCAGGGACCCGAAGTCCGTGGAGTACGAACGGTACTTCAGATCGCGAGCGACTTTAGTCTGCTTCGCCTTTGCACGGCCGCGCCCCATGAGGTCAGCCCCCTTCGCAGCGGTCGAGCCGCCTCAATGATCAAGTTTCGTCGTGAGGCAAGGGTACCCAATCGGAGCACCGCCGCAAAGCGAGCTCAGCGGGGGTGTTCGGAGTGGAGGTCGACTCGCGCCTTTGCCCCCGGCGCAGCGCTCGCGACACCCGCGACCCACGATCCGATGCCGGCTTCCGCAGCGATCCGCGATGCCTCAGCAACCGAGGACTCGGGCAGCACGAGGGCCATCCCCACACCCTGGTTCAACGTGGCCTCGATGTCGGGCCGCGACAGCTTCCCGACCGCCTGTACCAGTTCGAAGATGGCGGGGGGACGCCAGCTCGCGCGGTCGATGTCGACGCCGATGCCATCGGGGAGCACGCGCACGAGGTTGTTCGCGAGGCCGCCGCCGGTGATGTGGCTGATCGAGTGCACCTCGCACCCGCGGATGATCGCCAGCAGGTCCTTCGCGTACACCCGGGTGGGCGTCAGCAAGGTCTCGCCGAGGGTGCCTCCGAGCTCTGGCACGTCCTTCTCCAGGCTCCAGCCGGAGAAGACGTGACGGACGAGCGAGTAGCCGTTTGAGTGCAGCCCCGACGAGGCAAGGGCCAGCACCACGTCGCCCGCGCGAACACGGTCTGCGCCGAGGATCTCGTCGTACTCCACCACCCCGGTGGTGGCCCCGGCGATGTCGAACTCCTCTGTGCCGAGCAGGCCGGGGTGTTCCGCCGTCTCCCCACCCAGCAGGGACGCGCCGGCGGCCGTACACGCCGCGGCGATACCGCCGACGATGGCAGCGATCCGCTCGGGATAGACCTTGCCGCAGGCG
This sequence comes from Propionibacteriaceae bacterium, assembly GCA_017882685.1. Lineage (GTDB taxonomy): Bacteria > Actinomycetota > Actinomycetes > Propionibacteriales > Propionibacteriaceae > Propionicimonas. The sequence continues at coordinate 10,978 of JADGPA010000112.1, forward strand.
ATGTAGTCGGTGACGAACAGGGGCTCTGCTCCGGTGACCACGAGGTCGTCGACGAGCATGCCGATCAGGTCGAAGCCGATGGTGTCGTAGACGCCCATGGCACCGGCGATGGCCACCTTGGTGCCGACGCCGTCGGTGGAGGTGGCCAGGACCGGGTGCCGGTAGCCGGCCAGCGCCGAGGCGTCGAAGAAGCCGGCGAAGCCGCCGAGCCCGCCAAGCACCTCGGGACGGTGGCTGCGGGCCACTGCGTCCTTCATCAGTCCGACGGCCCGGTCGCCGGCCGCGATGTCGACCCCTGCGGCGGCGTAGGCGCTCTCAGCTGCCAAGGCTCTGCTCCAATCCCATCTGGCGGGCCCGTGCGGCCGGGATCGGCACCGGGTACACCCCGTCGAAGCAGGCCCGGCACAACTTGCGGCCAGAGATGCCCGTCGACGCGGTCAGGCCTTCTAGGCTGATGTAGCCGAGGGTGTCGGCTCCGATCGAGCGGCAGATCTCGTCGACGCTCAGCCCGGGCGCGATCAGTTCCGCGCGGGTGGCGAAGTCGATGCCGTAGAAGCACGGCCACTGCACCGGCGGTGAGGCGATCCGCACGTGGACCTCCGCCGCCCCGGCCTCGCGCAGCATCTTGACCAGCGCCCGCTGGGTGTTGCCGCGCACGATCGAGTCGTCGACGACGACGAGGCGCTTGCCCTCGATGACGTCGCGGATCGGGTTCAGCTTCAGCCGGATGCCCAACTGGCGGATCGTCTGCGACGGCTGGATGAACGTGCGCCCCACGTAGGAGTTCTTCACAAGGCCGAGGCCGAAGGGAATGCCGGACGCCTCCGCGTAGCCGATGGCCGACGGCGTCCCCGATTCAGGCGTCGGGATCACCATGTCTGCGTCGATCGGGGATTCCAGGGCCAGCGTCCGGCCGATCTCGACGCGGACGGCGTGCACGCGGCGATCGGCGATGAGGGTGTCGGGTCGGGCGAGGTAGACGTACTCGAACAGGCAGCCCTTGGGGTCGGCCTCTGCGAAGCGGACGCAGGAAAGACCTGCCTCGTCGATCGAGATGAGCTCGCCCGGCTCGATCTCGCGGATCAGGGTCGCGCCGATGATGTCGAGCGCAGCGGTCTCGCTGGCGACCACCCAGCCGCGCTCGAGGCGTCCCAGCACCAGCGGGTGGATGCCCTGGGGGTCACGGGCGGCGAAGAGGGTCTTCTCGTTGGAGAACACAAGGCAGAACGCTCCCTGCAGCCGGGGCAGCACCTCCAGCGCCGCCGCCTTCAGGCCGTTGTCGGCATAGACCGCCATCAGGGCCGTCACCAGCGCGGTGTCGGAGGTGGAGTCCATCCGGTCCTTGCGCGGCACCTCTGAGGCCTCGACGGAAGTGGCCAGCCAGGCCTCCAGCTCGTCGGTGTTGGTCAGGTTGCCGTTGTGCGCAAGCGCGAGACCGCCGCCGGCGGTGCCGCGGAAGGTCGGCTGGGCATTGCTCCAGGTGCTGGAACCGGTGGTGGAATAGCGGCAGTGGCCGACGGCCATGTAGCCGTTGAGGGAGTTCAGGGTCGGCTCGTCGAACACCTGCGAGACCAGGCCCATGTCCTTGAAGACCATGATCCGCTCGCCATTGCTGACCGCCATGCCCGCAGACTCCTGGCCGCGGTGCTGCAGCGCGTACAGGCCGAAGTAGGTGAGCTTGGCCACCTCCTCGCCGGGCGCCCACACCCCGAACACGCCACAGGCGTCACGGGGTCCAGGGTCGTCGATCAGCTCGTCGGGGCTCTGCACGCGCCAACTGTACCGGCGGGCGCCGGGGGCGCCCGACCGGGTTCACTTCACCAGACGGATGTTCACCGGGTAGCGGTAGTCCTGGCCCGAGGAGGTCTGGACGGCGGCAAGGATGCGCAGGATCAGCCACGCCAGCGGGAGCAGGATCGTGGTGACGATGCCCACCAGCAGGAAGATCAGCAGGACGCTCACCACCATCGCGATGATGAAGGTGATCTCGAAGTTCAGCGACTCGACGGCGTTGGCTCGCACCCGGGCGCTCTTCGTGCCCTGGGTGAGCATGACGACCAACGGGCCGAGGAAGCCGAGGCCGATGAAGCTGGCGAGGATCGCCGACCAGTGCGCAGCAGCAGACCACATGTTCTCGTCGGACGCGCTGAGTTCGCTGGCGGGATAGGCGAGCTGCTGCCCGCCGTAGGAGGGCGCATAGCCGGACTGGGGCGCATAGCCCGGCTGGCTGTACTGCTGGCCGTAGGCCGGCGCGGCCGGTGGCTCCGGCACGGCGTAGGGGGTCTGGCCGTAGGTCTGGCCGTAGGTCTGGCCGTAGGTCTGGCCGTAGGTCTGGCCGTAGGCCTGGCCCGGAGTCTGGTAGGCGGCGGCCGGCGGCACCTGCTGCGGCTGCGGGTAGGCAGGATGGGGCAGCTCGATGCCGGGCAGGTCGAGGTTGGTGGCCGTGCCTGTCGTGGACGGGAAATCGGGCTCGACGGCGTCCAGGTCGGGCGCAACCGGGACCGGCGGCGCTGCGTCCTCGACGGTCAGCTTCGGCGGAAGTTCGCTGGAGCTCAGGTCATCGGTGATCGGCTCTTCGGCCACGGGCTGGGCTGCAGTCCCGGGCGCGGGGGCCTCGGGCTCGGTGACCTCTGCTTCGATGACCTGGGGATCGGTGTCCTTCTCAGACGGTTCCATAAGGCCAACCCTATTCTCGCTCACCCGGGCTGGACAGCCCGGGGAGCCCCCGAAACTCCCCTGATCAGGCGTGCATCGCGGCAGGGATGGGCGCCGTCCAGCGCTGCCGGATCTCGTCGATCGGAAGGGCGAAGTGGCCCTGCAGTTCGAGGAACCCGGTCCTGGTCACCTCACCGAGCCTGGTCAACGGCAGGTGGTGCTCCGCGCACAGCTCGGCGAAGGCGTCCCGCGTGGCGTTCGACATCGAAACCAGCACCCGGCCCGGCGTCTCGGAGAACAGCTGGACGCAGGCGTCGCCCGACGGCAACGTCGCCGAGACGGACAGGTCGTTGCGCAGGCAGGACTCGACCAGTGCCTGGGCGAGCCCGCCGTCGGCGAGGTCGTGGGCGGAGCTCAGCAGGTGCGCCTTTGCTGCCGCGACCAGCATGCGTCCCAGCCGCTGCTCGTGGTCGAAGTCGGGGGTCGGAGGCATGCCGCCGATGTGGCCGTGGATGGTCTCCGCCCAGGCGGTTCCGGACATGTCCTCGTGGGTCTCGCCGACGAGGAAGACGTTGTCTCCGGGTGTGAGGAAGCCCGACCGGATGCGGTCGGCGACGTCCTCGATGATGCCGAGCATGCCGATCACCGGCGTCGGCATGATGTTGGCCCCACCGGTCTGGTTGTAGAAGCTCACGTTGCCACCGGTGACGGGGGTGCCGAGGGCCTGGCAGCCGTCGACCAGGCCGAGGATGGCCTCGCTGAACTGCCACATGACCTCCGGATCCTCCGGGGAGCCGAAGTTCAGGCAGTCGGTGATGGCGACCGGCTCCGCCCCGGTGGCTGCCACGTTGCGGTAGGACTCACACAGGGCGAGCTGGGCGCCGAGGTACGGGTTCAGCAGGGCGAACCGGGCGTTGCAGTCGGTGGCCAGTGCGATGCCGAGGCCGCTCTCCTCATCGATCCGCAACATGCCGGAGTCCTCCGGCTGGGCGAGGATCGAGTTGCCGCGAACGTAACGGTCGTACTGGTCGGTGATCCAGGACTTGTCCGCCTGGTTGGGCGCGCCCACGAGCTTCAGCAGCGTCGCGGCCAGGTCGTCCGGCTCGCTGGCGCGGGGCAGGACGTTGGCGCTGCGGGCGTTCAGGTCGTCGATCCACCAGGGACGCTCGATCGGGCGGTTGTACACCGGGCCCTCGTGGGCGACGGTCCCGGGGATGACGTCGACGACGCGCTCGCCGTGCCAGTCGATCAGGAGCCGGTCACCCTCGATGACCTCGCCGATCACGGTGGCCAGCACGTCCCACTTGGCGCAGATCTCGAGGAACTTCTCCACGTTGGCGGGTTCGACGATCGCGCACATCCGTTCCTGCGACTCGCTCATGAGGATCTCTTCAGGCGACAGCGTCGAGTCGCGCAACGGCACAAGGTCGAGGTCGACGTGCATGCCGCCGTCACCGGCGCTGGCCAGTTCAGAGGTGGCGCAGGAGATGCCCGCCGCGCCCAGGTCCTGGATGCCGACGATGCTGCCGCTTGCGAACAGCTCCAGCGTGCATTCGATCAGCAGCTTCTCCATGAACGGGTCGCCCACCTGCACTGCGGGGCGCTTGGCCGGGCCGTCGGCCTCGAACGTCTCCGAGGCGAGGATGGACGCTCCGCCGATGCCGTCCCCGCCAGTGGCGGCGCCGTAGAGGATCACCAGGTTGTGCGTTCCGGAGGCGAAGGCGAGGTGCATGTCCTCGTGTCGCAGGACGCCGACGCACAGGGCGTTGACCAGCGGGTTGCCGTAGTAGGTGGGGTCGAACACCACCTCGCCGCCGATGTTCGGCAGGCCCAGGCAGTTTCCGTAACCGCCGACGCCGGCAACGATCCCGGGCAGCACCCGGGCGGTGTCAGGAGCGTCGAGGGCGCCGAAGCGCAGCGCGTCCATCACGCCGATCGGGCGGGCGCCCATCGCGAGGATGTCGCGGACGATGCCGCCGACCCCGGTCGCGGCACCCTGGTAGGGCTCGACGTAGGACGGGTGGTTGTGGCTCTCGATCTTGAACGTGACCGCCCAGCCGTTGCCGACGTCAACGACGCCGGCCTGCTCGCCGATGCCGGCCAGCAGCGGACCGCGCGGTGTCTCCTTGCCGACGGCCGCGAACTTGGACAGGTGCACCTTGGAGGACTTGTAGGAGCAGTGCTCGCTCCACATCACCGAGTACATCGCCAGCTCGCACGAGGTCGGACGCCTGTCCAGGATCTCCTTGATGCGGGCGTACTCATCGGCCTTCAGGCCGAGTTCCGCCCAGGGCTGGGAGTCGTCTGGGGTCTGCTGGGCGTTGCTCACGGTGTCGGCCACGGCGGCAAATCTACCGTGGCAGGGGCTGGCGTCCCGGCTGCGTCCGCGTACCCTGACTGCCAGCGGCGGAGGAGGGGGAAATGTCGTCCAACCGGGACCTCATGGTGCGTTGCCCGTTCGACGACAGCATCTACGGCACCTGCACGTCGACGGCGGCAGAACAGGTACCTGCGGCGATCGCTAGGGCACGCCGGGCGCAGGCGGCCTGGGCCGCGGCGCCCGTCACCGATCGGGCGCGGGTGTTCCGGCGGTTGGCCGCGCTCATCCTCGACAACCGCGACAAGATCCTCGACACCATCCAGGCAGAGACCGGCAAGGCGCGCCTCAGCGCCTTCGAAGAGGTCATGGACGCCTCCCGAGCCGTCCGGGTGTTCGCCGGTAGCGCGCCGGGACTGCTGCGTCCACGGCGGCGGGCCGGGGCGATCCCCGTGCTCACCAGCACGGTCGAGCACCACCGTCCGGTCGGGGTCGTCGGCATCATCAACCCCTGGAACTACCCGTTCAACCTGCCAGCCAGCGACGGCGCCCAAGCGCTCCTGGCCGGCAACGCCGTTGTGCTGAAGCCCGATTCCCAGACCCCGTTCACCGCCCTGCTGCTGGCCGAACTGCTCACTGGGGCGGGCCTGCCCGACGGGCTGTTCCAGGTGCTGCCGGGGTCGGGCGCAGAGCTCGGGCCGGCGCTGGTCGCCGGGGTCGACTACCTGATGTTCACCGGCTCCACCGCCACCGGACGGCAGCTCGCCACCGCGTGCGCCGAGCGCCTGATCGGCTTCTCCGGCGAGCTGGGGGGCAAGAACCCGCTGCTGGTGCTGGACGACGCCGACCTCGCCACCGCAGCTGCGGGCACCGTCCATGGCGCCTTCGCCAACACCGGCCAGGTGTGCGTCGGCATCGAGCGCGCCTACATCCATCAGTCGGTCCATGACGAGTTCGTCGATCGGCTGGTCGCACTGGTCCGCGGGTTGCGGCTCGGGGTGGGCTACGACTGGAACCTCGACGTGGGCTCGCTGTCGTCGGCGAAGCAGCTCGCGGCCGTCTCGACGCACGTCGACGACGCTGTGGCCAAGGGTGCGACCGTGCTGGCCGGCGGGCGCGCGCGCCCCGACCTCGGCCCCTACTGCTACGAGCCGACCGTGCTCACCGGCGTCACCGAGGACATGCTGGCGTGCAGGGAGGAGACCTTCGGCCCGGTACTGGCTGTGTACCGGGTCGCCTCCGACGACGAGGCGGTCGCCCGTGCCAACGACAGCCGGTACGGGCTGAACGCCAGTGTGTGGTCCGCGCGCCGCGGGCCCGAGGTCGCCGCCCGGCTGCGCACTGGAACAGTGAACGTCAACGAGGGCTATGCCGCGGCCTGGGGGTCGCACGCCGCTCCGATGGGTGGCATGGGCGAGTCGGGCGTCGGACGGCGCCACGGCGACCACGGCCTGCTGAAGTACACCGAGCCGCAGACGGTCAGCGTCCAGCGGCTGCACCGGATCGCCCCGCCGCCGAAGCTGGGCAACGAGGGCTACGCGACAGTGATGACCGCAGCCATCCGGCTGCTGAACGGAGGCAGGCGATGACCACCCTCGTCACGGGGGGCGGCAGCGGCCTGGGCCGCCAACTCTGCCTCCAGGCGGCTGCCCGTGGCGCACGGGTGGTCGTGTGGGACCTGGACGGCGATGCGGCGGCGCGGACGGCTGAGCTGATCACGTCAGCCGGCGGAGCAGCATGCCACCAGCAGGTCGACGTCACTGACACGGCAGCCGTCGCCGCTGCCGCTGCGGCTGCGGCAGCGGGCCGGTGGACGTGCTGGTGAACTGCGCTGGGGTCGTCACCGGCAAGCCGCTGCTGGAGGCCTCCGACGCCCAGATCCGGCGGACGTTCGACGTGAACGTGCTCGGCTGGTACTGGACCACGCGCGCTTTCCTCCCCGGCATGCTCGCGCGCGACAGCGGCACCATTGTCACCATCGCCAGCGCAGCCGGCCTCGTCGGCGTGGCCCGGCAGACCGACTACTCGGCCAGCAAGTGGGCGGCGATCGGATTCACCGAGTCGCTGCGGGCAGAACTGCGCGGCAGCACTGTGTCCACCCTCGTTGTCGCGCCGTACTACATCGACACGGGCATGTTCGCCGGGGTGCGCACCCGGTTCCCCCTGCTGCTGCCGATCCTGCGCGAGGCCGACGTCGCCGCCCGGGTGCTGGACGCGATCCAGGCCGGCAGGAAGCAACTGCTGATGCCGCCGCTGGTCCGCGTCCTGCCGGTGCTGCGGGTGATGCCGGTGGGCGCGTTCGACGCGGTGATGAACCTGTTCGGGATCAACCGGTCGATGGACCACTTCGTAGGCCGGGGCCGTTGACCGTCTTCGCAGCTTTCGACCTGCCCTCCGAGCCGCCGGATCGGGAGCTCCGGCTGCGGGGCAGGTTCACCACCCCGCCGTTGAAGGTGCTCTCCGCCGCCGCCCCCGGCGAGGTTGCGGCCGTTGTCGCGGCAGCCGAGCAGGCGGCGCGGGCCGGCAACTGGGTGGTCGGCGGGCTGAGCTACTCCGCTGCCGGTGCCTGGGACGACGCCCAGCGGGCCCGGGTCGACACCCCAGCCGCCCACTTCGAGGTGTACGCAGCGGTCGAGGACTGGCCGGTGCACGCGCCGCCACTGCCGGGGCTGGACTGGCGCGGGGATCCGGCCCTCGCCGGCGGCGCCTCGCCGGAGTCTGCGATCGAGGCGGTGCGCGACCACATCGCTGCCGGCGACTGCTACCAGGTGAACCTCACCGGACGCTGGCGGGCAGTGCGTCCGGTCGGCTTCGACCCGTTCGGCTACTTCGCAGCGCTCGCTGCGGCCCAACCCGGCGGGTACGCCGTGTACTGCGGGGGCGCAGGGGTGGCCAGCGTCTCGCCCGAGCTGTTCTTCCACCACAGGGACGGGCTGCTGGTGACCCAGCCGATGAAGGGCACCCTCGGTGCGGAGGAACCGGCAGAAGCGCTGTTGGCCAGCGCCAAGGACCGCGCGGAGAACCTGATGATCGTCGACCTGCTCCGCAACGACCTTGGCCGGGTCTGCGAGCCCGGAACCGTGACGGTGGAACGGCTGTTCGAACTGCATCGGCTGCCGACGGTGTGGCAGCTCACCTCGACCGTCACCGGGCGGCCGCGTCCCGGCGCCGGACTGGCGGAGGTGTTCGCAGCGCTCTTCCCGTGCGGCTCTGTGACCGGGGCGCCGAAGCTGGCGGCGATGGCAGTGATCGCCGAACGGGAGGACGGCCCGCGCGGTTGGTATTGCGGGGCGTTCGGGGTCATCCGGCCCGGCGGGACGGCCACCTTCAACGTCCCGATCCGCACCGTCACCCTGGGCGACCCCGTGCTGACCTGCGGCATCGGCAGCGGGATCGTCGCCGACTCGGACGCGACCGCTGAGGTGGCGGAGTGGCGGGCGAAGGCGCGCTTCCTCGGCGCCACGCCCCTGCGGGCGCTGGAGACCATGCTGGCGATCGACGGCCGCGTCGTGCGGCTGGAGGCCCACCTGGCCCGGCTGGCCGGCTGCTGCGCCGATCTGGGGCTCACCTTGGACCCTGCCCGGGGTGGCGGCGGCCCTGCAACAGGCGACGCCACTGTCCGGACGGCACCGCCTGCGGCTGGTGGCCGGCGATGGCCCGCCAGTGGTCGACGTGGCACCCGCGCCCGCGGTTGGCGTCCCGGTGCTCCTCCAACTGGCGGCAGAACCGCTCGACGTGGCCCGGCTGGCGCCGGTGATCCGCAACAAGACCACCCACCGCGCCCACTACCAGCGACTTCGCGACCTGGCCTCCCACGGCGTCTTCGATGTCATCTGCCACACCGGCATGGAGGTGACCGAGTGCTGCCTTGGGAACCTTGCCGTGAAGCTGGACGGGAAGTGGTTCACGCCACCGGCATCAGCCGGCCTCCTGCCCGGGACACTGCGGGCGGAACTCCTAGCCAGCGGCGAGATCCGGGAGCGCACCGTATTCCTCAGCGACCTGGCAGCCGCACAGGAGCTGGCGTTCCTCAACAGCGTCCGTGGATGGTGCCCCGCGACCCTTGTTGCTCGCTAGGGTGAAGCCATGACCGAGCGCATCGCTGTCGACGCCGGCCAGACCGGCATTCGTGTGCGGTGGGAACACGACCGGGAACGCCTCGAGGCCAGCGCCCCCGGCGTGCTCACCGACCGTCCCCTGATGCCGCAGCTGGCCGCTGCCGTCGGCACCCTTGTCACCACCCACGGCCTGTTGCCCAAGTTCGTCGGCGTCGGGTGCTCCGGGCTGGTCACCCCGGAAGCAACCGAACTCCTCGGACTGGTGTCCCGCTATGGCGTCGGTGAGGTCGCCGTCGCCCACGACGCAACCACCAGCTACCTCGGCGCGCTCGGCGACGCCCCCGGCGCGGTCATTGCCGCCGGCACCGGTGTCGTGACGCTCGCCGTCGGGCGCACGGTCGCACGCGTGGACGGCTGGGGCTACCTGATCGGCGACGCCGGGAGCGCCTTCTGGATCGGCAGGGCCGGCATGGATGCGGCCATGCGCGGCTACGACCGCCGTGGCCAACTCACGCCCCTGACCGACCGGTTGCAAGAGATCTTCCCCGACCTGGCCAACGCCTACGTCGAGCTGCAGTCCGACGAGCGCAGGGTGAGCCGCATCGCCGACTTCGCCCGCGTCGTCGACGAGTTGGCGGCCACCGATCCTGTGGCTGCCGGGATCATGGACGCAGCGGCGGCCGAGCTCAGCGAATCGGTGATCGCGGGCCTGCGCCAGGTTTGCCTGATGGAGGACCCCACGGTGTGCGCGCTGGGTCAGGTGCTGCGCTCGGTCAACATCCGCAGCCGATTCGTCCGCTACCTGCGAATGCAGTGGCCCGACCTGGAACTGGCGGAGCCGCAGGGCAACGCCCTCGACGGGGCCGCCCGCCTCGCCGACCTGCGGCAGGACTCGCCCTTGTCGGGCCTGGTAGCCCGGGCGGTCAGCTGACGGTTGCGGCCAGGAAGTGCTGCACGCTGGTGAAGAAGCCCAGGCCGTCGACGGACGCCCCGGAGAGCTCCTCCACGTTGTGCTCGGGGTGCGGCATCAGGCCGACCACGTTGCCGCGCTCGTTGGTGATGCCGGCGATGTCGTTGATGGAACCGTTCGGGTTCACGTCGAGGTAGCGGAACACGACCCGATTCTCGCCTTCGAGGCGCTTGACGGTCTCCGCGTCGGCCTGGAAGTTGCCCTCGCCGTTCTTGAGCGCGATCACGATCTCGTCACCGGGCTGGTAGTCGAGCGTCCACACCGTGTCGGTGGACTCGACCCGCAGCAACTGGTCGCGGCAGACGAAGGTGCGACGGTCGTTGCGGATCAGCGCGCCAGGCAGCAGGTGCGCCTCGCAGAGCACCTGGAAGCCGTTGCAGATACCGAGCACGGGCATGCCCTTGCCGGCCTCCCTGATCACTTCGCCCATCACGGGGGAGAAGCGGGCGATCGCGCCGCAGCGCAGGTAGTCGCCGTAGGAGAAGCCGCCGGGCAGGATGACGGCGTCGACGTCGAGGGAGTCGCTGGCGTGCCACAGTGTCACCGGCTCGGCACCGGCGAGCCGGACGGCGCGGCACGCGTCCGAATCGTCCAGCGAGCCGGGGAAGGTCACAACCCCGACGCGTGCCGTCACTGCTCAGCCCGCACGTCGAAGGACTCGATCACCGTGTTGGCCAGAAGGGTCTCCGCTGCGCGGCGGATGTCGTCGAGACGCTCGGGAGTGACGTCTCCGTCCACCTCGATCTCGAACCGCTTGCCCTGACGAACAGCCAATCCGGAGAAGCCGAGCCGGCGCAGGGCGCCGGTCACAGCCTTGCCCTGCGGGTCGAGGATCTCGGGCTTGGGCATCACGTCAACGATCACTCGGGCCATGGCAGGGAGTCTAACCGTCGTGCCCGGGCCCGACCCGCGCGGCCCAGCCCGCAAACTGCTGCCCCTGCAATGACCCGGGTTCAGAGCTGCTGGCCGGTCAGCCGGGTGTACGCCTCGAGGTAGCGCGCACGGGTCGCAGCCACCACCTCTGGCGGCAGCGGTGGCGGGGGCGAAACCCGGTCCCAGCCGGAGTCGTTGGCCAGCCAGTCCCGCACGTACTGCTTGTCGAAGCTGGGCAGGCTCTTTCCCGGCTGCCACGCCGCGGCATCCCAGAAGCGGGACGAGTCGGGCGTCAGGACCTCGTCCGCCAGCACCAGCTCACCGTCGCGCAGCCCGAACTCGAACTTGGTGTCGGCCAGGATGATGCCCCGCCGGGCGGCGAGGTCGGCGGCCGTCGTGTAGATGGCCAGCGTCGCCTCCCGCAGCCGCGCGGCCAGGTCGGCACCGTGCAGGACGGCAATGGTCGCGAAGTCGACGTTCTCGTCGTGCTCCCCCATCGGCGCCTTGATCGCCGGCGTGAAGATCGGGGTGGGCAGCTTCGAGCCGTCCACCAGCCCCGCCGGGAGCGGCACCCCGCACACCGTCCCGGACGCGCGGTACTCGGCCCAGCCCGACCCGGTGAGGTATCCACGGGCGACGCACTCGACCGGCACCATCTCCAGCTTCTCCACGACAACCGCCCGACCGGCGACCTCTTCGGGAACCTCCGTTGAGACCACGTGGTTCGGGAAAGGAAGCTGGTTGAACCACCACAGCGACAGCTGGGTGAGCACAACGCCCTTGTCGGGGATCTCGGTCGCCAGCACGTGGTCGAAGGCCGAGATCGCGTCGGTCGCCACCATCAGGATGCGTCCTCCTGGCCAGTCGTACAGCCGTCGGACCTTGCCCACGTGGATCGGTTGGTCGAGCACGGCGCCAGCCTAACGGCTGCGGGCGGGGCGCTCCGCGCCGTCTGCCTACGCGAGCTTGCGGCGGTAGGTCGCCATGGCGAACAGGTAGGCGACGACCAGGATGCCGACACACCAGGCGAGGGCGACCCACAGGTCGGCGCCCACCGGCTGCGCGGCGAACCGGTCGCGGATCGCGTTCACGATGGACGTCACCGGCTGGTTCTCTGCGAACCAGCGCACGGGGCCGGGCATGGTCGCCGTCGGTACGAAGGCCGAGCTGATGAACGGCAGGAAGATGAGCGGGTAGGAGAACGCACTCGCGCCGTCCACCGACTTCGCGGTGAGCCCGGGGATGACAGCCATCCACGTCAGGGCAAGGGTGAACAGGATGAGGATGCCGCCGACGGCGAGCCAGGCCAGCACCCCTGCGCCAGAGCGGAAACCCATTGCCAGGGCAACGAGGACGACAACGAGGATCGAGATCAGGTTGGCAACCAGCGAGGTCAGCACGTGCGCCCACAGCACCGACGACCTTGCGATCGGCATCGAGTGGAAGCGGTCGAAGATGCCGCTGGTCAGGTCGAGGAAGAGCCGGTAGGCGGTGTAGGCGATGCCGGAAGCAATCGTGATGATCAGGATGCCGGGCAACAGGTAGGTCACGTACGAATCGGTTCCGGTGTTGATCGCGCCCCCGAGCACGTAGACGAACAGCAGCATCATGGCGATCGGCGTGATCGCTGTGGTGATGATGGTGTCGAGGCTGCGTGCGATGTGGCGCAGGGATCGTCCGGTGAGGACGGCGGTGTCAGCGAAGAAGTGCCTGGTCATTTGTCGTTCCTCAGCTTTCCGAGCCGACGATGGCGAGGAAGACGTCCTCGAGGGTCGGCTGCTTCTCCACGTATTCGATCTTGGCCGGCGGGAGCAGTTGCTTGAGCTCCCCAAGGGTGCCGTCGACGATGATCCGACCCCCGTGCAGGATCGCGATCCGGTTGGCGAGTTGCTCCGCCTCATCGAGGTACTGGGTGGTGAGCAGCACAGTCGTGCCGCTGGCCGCGAGGTCCCTGACCGCCTGCCAGACGTCCAGGCGCCCCTGGGGGTCTAGCCCCGTCGTCGGCTCATCGAGGAAGATGACCGGCGGGTTGCCGATCAGGCTCATCGCGATGTCGAGACGGCGGCGCATGCCACCGGAATACTTCGACACCTTGCGCATGGCTGCTTCGGTCAACCCGAAGCGCTCGAGCAGATCGTCGGCGATCGTCCCCGCGTCCGACAGGTGCCGCAGCCGGACGACCAGGACGAGGTTCTCCCGCCCGGTGAGGATCTCGTCGACGGCGGCGAATTGCCCGGTGAGGCTGATCGACTGCCGCACGTCCGCCGCCTGCGTGGCAACGTCGAAGCCGTTGACGCCGGCCGTTCCTGCGTCGGCCTTCAGCAACGTTGACAGGATCTTCACGACCGTCGTCTTGCCGGCCCCGTTGGAGCCCAGCAGGGCGAAGATGCTGCCCCGCGCCACGTCGAAGTCGACGCCCTGGAGCACCTCCACCTTCCCGTAGGACTTCTCCAGGCCCTGCACGTGGATCGCCGGCGCCTGCGTGGGCGTGGCTGTCATCACCGTCCTCCGTCCTGTGGCTCGGTACCGTTCCCGGCGACGCGATCGATGGCGTCGGTCAGCCGGGTGCGTTCCTTGTTGATCCACTGGCCCTCGGAGTAATTCGCGATGAAGGTCTCCGCGAACTCGACCGGGTCGTCACCCACGATCGCGCGGATTCCGGTGCCGTCCACCGCTGCCTGTTCGAACAGGTCGGCAAGGTCGTCGAGCATGGTCACCAGGACGTCGCCCTTCGAGATCCCTCCGAAGTACATGAAGTACCGCTCGAGCGCCTCCACGGCCGTCCGGTAGTTCTCCGGAAACTGGCTGACGCGTGCCTTGTGCTGCTTGTACCGCTTCTTCTCCTCGAGCGAGCCTGTCACCATCTCGATCCACTTTGCTGACATCTCTACTTGCCTCCTTGGTGGAGCTGTGCAAGCCGCTCTGAGAGGAAGCTCCATGTCCTCCAGAACTCTTCGAGATCACTACGTCCCTTGGCGTTGAGGGAGTACACCTTGCGCGGCGGGCCCTTAACCGAGGGGACCTTCTCCACGTCGACGAGGCCGCGCTGCTCGATCCTGACCAGCAGGGCGTAGACGGTGCCCTCTGCGATGTCGGCGAAGCCCTGCTCCCGCAGCCATGCCGTGATCTCGTAGCCGTACGCGGGTCGCGCTGCGAGGAACGCAAGGATGATGCCCTCCAGCGTGCCCTTGAGCATCTCGGTCATCTGCTTGCCCATCACGCTCTTCCCCACTACTCAGCGTTACTGACTACCAGTAGATAGTAACACTGAATAGCGACGGCGCAAGGGGCCAGTCGAGTCTTTGAACCGAACCTGGGGACGGTTCCTGGTTCGGTTCAGGACGCTTCGCGGGCTGGCGCAGCCTCAGAGGACGGCGCCGGGCGTGTACGCGGCTCCGTCGGGGAAGCGGGTGGCGAGTTCTGCCACCCGGGCGGCGATCGCGTCCACCTGGCTGCGGGCCGAGCCGGTGAGCTCGAGCGGGTCGACCCCGTCCAGCTGGTCACGGCCGATGCCGAGCCGGGGGTCGGCTGCGAGACGGTCGTACAGGTCGTTGGTGCCGCCGGCACGCATGCCGAGCGCGACAGCGACCGCGTGCTCCTTGATCACCTCGTGGGCGGTCTCACGTCCCACACCGGCGCGGACGGCGGCCATCAGCACCTTCGTCGTGGTCAGGAACGGCAGGAAGCGCTGCAACTCTGCCTCGATGACGGCGGGGAAGGCCCCGAACTCTGCCAGCACGGTGAGGAAGGTCTCGAACAGGCCGTCGAGGGCGTAGCAGGCATCGGGCAGGGCGACCCGGCGCACGACCGAGCAGGATACGTCGCCCTCGTTCCACTGGTTGCCTGCGAGTTCGCCGGCCATGGACGCGTAGCCGCGCAGCACGACGGCGAGCCCGTTGACGCGCTCGCAGGACCGGGTGTTCATCTTGTGCGGCATCGCCGACGACCCCACCTGGCCCTCTGCGAAACCCTCTGTGACCAGTTCCTGACCGGCCATCAGCCGGATCGTCGTGGCGAGGCTGGACGGACCGGCAGCCACCTGCACCAGAGCGGTCAGCACGTCGTAGTCCAGCGAACGCGGGTACACCTGGCCGGTCGCGGTGAAGACGCCACCGAAACCGAGGTGGCCGGCCACGAGGTGTTCCAGACGCTCGAGCTTCCCGGCGTCCCCGCCGAGCAGGTCGAGCATGTCCTGGCTGGTGCCCATCGGCCCCTTGATGCCACGGGCCGGGTAGCGACCGATGAGTTCGTCGACCCGCTCGAAGGCGACCAGCAGCTCGTCGGCCGCGGAGGCGAACCGCTTGCCGAGCGTGGTGGTCTGGGCTGCGACGTTGTGGGAGCGGCCGGCCATGGGCAGGTCGCGGTACTGGACGGCGAGCCGCGCGAGGTGCACCAGCACGGTGACGATGCGCTCCCGCACCAGTTCGAGCGAGCTCAACAGCTGTCGCTGCTCGATGTTCTCTGTGAGGTCGCGGCTGGTCATGCCCTTGTGCACGTGCTCGTGGCCGGCGAGGGCGTTGAACTCCTCGATCCTGGCCTTCACGTCGTGGCGGGTGACCCGCTCCCGCGCGTCGATGCTGGCCAGGTCGACCTGCCCGACAACGGCCTGGTAGTCGGTGATCACCCTCTCGGGATCGTCTCCGCCGAAGTCGACACCGAGATCGGCCTGTGCCTGAAGCACGGCGAGCCACAGCCGGCGTTCGGCGACGATCTTCGCCTCCGGCGACCAGATCTCGCGCATCGCAGCGGAGGCGTAGCGGTTGGCAAGGACGTTGGGAATCATGAGTGACCCTTTCCTACCGAGTTGTCAGAATCTTGCTGTGCCATAGCACCGTGAGTTTCTGACAAGTCGGGATGTTGGGCGGCCTTGAGGGCGATGTCGGTGCGGTGGAAGCCGCCGGGCAGGTCGATCAGGGCGACCTTCGCGTAGGCGGCGTCCCGTGCGGCTGCGAGGTCGTCACCCGTGCCGACAACGGTCAGCACCCTGCCGCCAGCGCTGACGAGGCGGCCTTCTGCATCCAGGGCTGTGCCGGCGTGGAAGACGCCCTCGACGTCAGCCCCCGTGATCGGGTCGCCCTTCCGCGGGGACTCCGGGTAGCCGCTGGCAGCGACGACGACGCCGACGGCTGCACCACTGCCCCACTCCAGCGGGGCGTGGCCGGCGAGCCTGCCGGTGGCAGCGGCCAGCAGCACTTCGCTGAGCGGCGTCCTCAGACGGGTGAGCAGCGGCTGGGTCTCCGGGTCACCGAAGCGGGCGTTGAACTCGACCACCCGCAAGCCGGCTGACGTCAGGGCGAGGCCGGCGTAGACGAGGCCCACGAACGGGGTGCCGCGGCGCCGGAGTTCGTCCACGGTGGGCTGGATCACCCGGGCCACCACGTCTGCCACCAGTCCGAGCGGCGCCCACGGCAGCGGGGTGTAGGCACCCATGCCGCCGGTGTTGGGGCCGGTGTCGCCGTCCCCGACCCGCTTGAAGTCCTGCGCCGGCTCGAACGGCAGCACGCTGGTGCCGTCGCTGAGCGCGAACAGGCTGACCTCCGGCCCGTCCAGGTACTCCTCGACGATCACGCGGCGGCAGCCGGCGGCGTGCCGGATGGCCGCGTCCCTGTCGTCGGTGACGATGACGCCCTTGCCCGCGGCAAGGCCGTCGTCCTTGACGACGTAGGGGGCACCGAACTCGTCAAGGGCCGCGATCACCTCGCCCATGTCGAGGCAGAGCCGCGCGTCGGCCGTGGGCACGCCGGCGGCCTCCATGATCTCCTTGGCGAACGCCTTGCTGCCTTCCAGTTGCGCTGCGGCAGCGCTCGGCCCGAAGACCGGGATCCCGCGGGCACGGACGGCGTCAGCCACCCCGGCCACAAGAGGAGCCTCGGGTCCCACAACAACGAGGTCGGCTGCGAGTGCGACAGCGAGGTCGGCGACGGCTTCGCCGTCCATGGCGTCGACAGGGTGGTTGGTCCCGACCGTCGCGGTGCCTGGGTTGCCGGGAGCGATGTGCACGTGCGTGTCGCGGCTGAGGGCCCAAGCGAGCGCGTGCTCCCGTCCGCCCGATCCGATCACCAGTACGGTCAGGTTGGTCACGCGGTGATCCTACCGAGGCCGAGGCGCAACAAGGATTGTCCCGTCCGCCCGGCACGATCAACGCTCGAGCCCTCGCGGTTCTGTGCCGGTGCGGACGGGTCCCCAGGAGAAGAAATTCGTAGCAAAGGCTTAACAGGAAAGACTGTTTTCGGATAGTATCTTTACAGTATCTTCCTGACCAGGGCCGCAGCGCGGCGAAGCTCGTGGATGAGGAGTTGGAGTGAAGACGATCCCCGTTGGTGTTGCCGCTGCTGCGGTAGCCATTTCCCTGGTGCTGACTGCCTGCACCTCGACCCCGCCGGCGCCGACCGCGTCCACGTCTACGTCCAGTTCGAGTGCGCCGAAGGCGTCCACACTGCGGGTGTGGGCCGGAAGTGCCACCCCGATCACCGTCGACTTCAATCCCTTCCACGTCGACACCGCACTGTTCGGCACCTACGGCCCGATCTACGAGCCGCTGTTCTTCTTCAACCAACTCTCCTCGGACGCACCGGTGCCGATGCTCGGCGAAAGCTTCGACTACAGCGCCGACGGCAAGACCGTCACCATCAAGCTCAAGCCCAACGTGAAGTGGAGCGACGGCGAACCGCTGACAGCGGACGACGTGGTGTTCACCCTCGGCTACGGGCCGAACAAGACCGACAAGCTCACCTCGGTCACCGCAACCGACGCCACTACCGTGGAAGCCAAGTACTCCACGCCGCAGTTCACCAATGAGTCCCAGCTGCTCGGCGCAACCATGATCGTGCCGAAGCACGTGTGGTCGAAGGTCACCAGCTACATGAAGGAGACCAATCCCAAGCCGGTCGGCTCCGGCGCCTACGTCGTAAAGACCACCTCGGACGCCTCCTACACCTTCACCGCCAACGCCAACTACCGCGACGGCGCGCCGCCGATCAGCGACGTGCAGTACCTCGGGCTCGACTCCAACCAGTCCGGCCAGGACATGCTGACCACCGGCCAGATCGACTGGACCGGGATGTTCGTCGCCAACCCCGACACCGTCACCGCGGGCGGCGCCATCGCCACCATGAACGCCCAGCAGGACCCGACAGTGATCATGACCTGCTCTGACGCCTCCAAGGGCTGCAAGGGCGCCCAGACCGACCCGGCTGTGCGGCAGGCGCTGAACGCCGCCATCGACCGTCCCGCGCTGGCGGAAAAGGCGTGGGCGGGACTCGTCGGCGAGGCCAACCCCGCCTTCGTGTTGCTACCGCGTGACCAGCAGTGGCTGAGCGACCCCGCGCTGGCCCCCAGCCCGCAGAGCCCCAATGCCGCACAGGCGCAGCAGATCCTTGAGGCTGCCGGCTACGCGAAGAATTCCAAGGGCTTCTACGCCAAGGACGGCAAGGAGGTGGACCTCGACCTGTTCAGCCCCGATGGCTGGACCGACTACAACGACGCCGCGAAGCTGATCGCTGAGGAGGCCGGGAAGGCCGGTATCAAGGTCACCGCCCGCACGGTGTCGGAGGCCGAGTACTGGACGCCGGTCACCAACGGCGACTTCCAGCTCGCCATGTACGGCCTTACCCAGTCCCTTGTTGCCGACCCGTTCAGCAACTACGACCAGTACTTCTATGGGAAGTCGACGGCCAAGGTGGGCGACGCCCCGACGCGCGGCCAGAACTACGCCCGCTACGCCAACGCGGCCGTCGACGCGGCCGTCGAGGCTGCTGGCGCCACCAATGACCCGGCAGCGAAGAAGGCCGAGTACGCAAAGATCCAGGCGCAGATCGCGAAGGACCTGCCCTACATCCCGGTCGTGCTCAACGCGTCCCAGGCCTTCTTCAACACCAAGGGCTTCACCGGCTGGCCGACCGACGACAACCTGTACGCCGACCCGCTGCCCTACCTGTCCGTCGCTCCGGCGATCGTGCTGTTGCACCTGTTGCCGGTGTCGTGAGCGGCTGCCCCCAGCGAGGCCGGTGATGGTGTTCTACCTCCGGCGGATCGCCTTCTACCTGGTCACGCTGTGGGCGGCGATCTCGCTGAACTTCCTGCTCCCGCGCATGATGCCCGGCGACCCCGCAGCGATCATGATCGGCAAGCTCCGCCGCGCCAGTGGCGGCAGGGAGCTTTCGGAGGAGACCGTCAAGGCCATCTACGCCCTGCTCGGCGCGGACAAGAGCGTCCCGGCGTGGGACCAGTACCTCGCCTACTGGGGACGGCTGCTGGCCGGCGACCTGGGCGTCTCCTCCACGCGCTACCCCTACCCGGTCGCCACGCTGATCGGCAATGCCCTGCCCTGGACGCTGCTGATGGTCGGCGCAGCAACGGTGATCTCGTTCGTGCTCGGCATCGTGATCGGTGCCTGGGTCGGCTGGAAGCGCGGCACCTGGCTCGACCACCTCGTGCCTGCCACTTCCCTGCTGCAGTCCATCCCCTACTTCTGGCTGGCGCTGGTGCTCGTCGCGGCCTTCTCCGTCCAGCTGCGCTGGCTGCCGATCGTGGGCGCCTACGACGTGTTCGCCTTCCCCTCCGGGCCGGAGTGGAGCTGGGACTTCGTGGTCAGCGCGCTCTACCACGCGTTCCTGCCCGCCCTGACGATCGTGATCTCCTCTGTCGGCGGGTGGCTCCTGGGGATGCGCAACATGATGGTCTCGACGATGAGCGAGGACTACGTGCTCACCGCTGAGGCCAAGGGTCTGCGGCCAAGCCGCATCCGCGACCGCTACGCCGCGCGCAACGCCGCCATCCCGAGCCTTGCCGGATTCAGCATCGCGCTCGGCTTCGTCGTCGCCGGCTCGATCGTGACGGAGCAGGTGTTCAGCTACCCGGGCATCGGGAAGCTGATGATCCAGAGCGTCCAGGGCCTCGACTACGCGCTGATGCAGGGCGTGTTCCTCGTGATCACGCTGACGGTGCTGGCCGCCAACTTCCTGATGGACCTGTTCTACGGCCTCATCGACCCGCGGGTGCGCAGCCATGGCTGACCGCTACGCGAGCATCCGCTACCTGCTGCCCAAGTGGTCGGGCAAGCTCGGTGCCGGGCTGGTGATCGTCGGACTGATCACCTTGTTCGGCGTGATCGCCCCCTACTTCACCGCCGACCCACGGGACTCAGGCAACAAGGGTCTGCGACCGCCGTCCGCCGAGCACCTGCTGGGCACGACCAAGCTCGGCTACGACGTCTTCGCCCAGCTTGCCGCCGGCACCCGCGGTTCGCTCTACGTCGGCCTGGTCGGCGGGCTGTCGGCGATGCTGCTGGCGATCGTGTTCGGGATCATCGCCGGCTACTTCGGCGGCTGGCTGGACGAGGTACTGATGCTCGCGACCAACATCATGCTGGTCATTCCCGGACTGCCGCTGGTGATGGTGATCGCCGCCTACGTGCAGAACGCGGAAGGCCTCGGCGACTTCGCCCGCAGCTCGACGCTGGTTGCCCTCATCCTCGGCATCACCGGTTGGGCCGGCTCTGCTGTGGTGCTGCGCGCCCAGGCTCGGTCGCTGCGGACGCGGGAATACGTGGCGGCCGCAAGGGTTGCCGGTGAGAGCGGGCTGCGGGTCATCTTCGTCGAGATTCTGCCCAACCTTGTGCCCCTGATCGCCGCGCAGCTCATCTTCGGGGTCATGGCCGCCGTCCTCGGCGAGGCGGGCTTGAGCTACCTCGGACTCGGCCCGACCAACTCGATCACGCTCGGCACGATGCTCAACGACGCCCAGACCGGGCAGGCCGTCGGCTCGCGGGCCTGGTGGTGGTTCGTGCCGCCCGGCCTCCTGATCGCCATGCTCGGCACCGGGCTGTCCCTGATCAACTTCGCCATCGACGAGATCGTGAACCCCAAGCTCCGGCTCGCACCGCAGGCCGCACGCCTGCAGCGCAAGGCGACGAAAGAGGGCAAGGGCGTGGCCGGAGGAGGTGCGTTCGCATGACCGCAGCCGCGGTGCTGACCGCGCGAAACGTGTCCATAACCTACGAGGTCAACCCGCCGGTGGACGCCGTCCGCGACGTCTCCCTCACCCTGCACCGGGGCGAGATCCTCGGTCTGGCCGGGGAGTCCGGCTGCGGCAAGACCACCCTCGCCTATGGCATGAACCGGCTGCTCAAGGCGCCGGCGGTGATGACGTCCGGCGAGGTTGTCTTCCATGACGGCGACGGCACCGACATCGACGTGGCCACCATGGACGCCGAGGCCCTTCGGCGGTACCGCTGGAGCAAGGTCTCGATGGTCTTCCAGGGCTCGATGAACTCCCTCAACCCGGTGATGAACGTACGGACCCAGTTGCAGGACGTCTTCACAACGCACCAGCCATCGCTGCGCCGTGCCGGGAGGGACGCCCGCTGCGCAGAACTTCTCGACCTCGTCGGGGTCGACCCGTCCCGGCTTTCTGCCTTCCCGCACGAGCTCAGCGGCGGCATGCGGCAACGGGTGATGATCGCGATGGCGCTGGCGCTGGACCCGCAGGTGATGATCATGGACGAGCCAACGACGGCGCTGGACGTCGTGGTGCAGCGCGGCATCATCCGGCAGATCATGCGCCTCCGGGAGCGGCTGGGGTTCGCCGTGGTCTTCATCACCCACGACCTTCCGTTGCTGATCGAGATCAGCGACCGGATCGCGATCATGCGCGAGGGACGGATCGTCGAGGAGGGCGCTGCCGAACAGATCTACCACGCTCCGCAGGCCGACTACACCCGCCACCTGCTGTCCAGCTTCCCCAGCCTCACCGGCGCCCGCGGCGCGTTCGTCCGGGGAGGTGCGGCATGAGCGGAGCTCTCGAAGTGCGCGGGTTGAACAAGGACTTCCGGTTGCGTAACGGAATGGCCTCCACCGTCCTTCATGCCGTCGCCGACGTGTCGTTCACGGTGGAGCCGCACCGCACCGTCGCACTGGTCGGCGAGAGCGGGTCGGGCAAGTCGACGATCGCGCGCATCATCGCAAAGCTCGAGACGCCGACCTCCGGCCAGGTGCTGCTGGACGGCCGTCCGACCCCGACGCGCGCCACCGCCGACTACCGGCGCCAGGTGCAGATGGTGTTCCAGGACCCGTTCGCATCGCTGAACCCGTTCCACTCGATCAGCCATCACATCGAGCGCCCGCTGCGCATCCATCACCCCGAACTGTCCACGCAAGCCGTCCGCGAGCGGGTCGTCGAGCTCCTCGAGCGGGTGCAGCTAACCCCGGGCTCTGCCTACCTGGAGCGGCGTCCGCACGAACTGTCCGGCGGCCAGCGGCAGCGGGTTGCGATCGCGCGGGCACTCGCCCCCGGCGCCCGGTTCGTCGTCGCCGACGAGCCGGTTTCGATGCTGGACGTGTCGATCCGGGTGGACGTGCTGAACCTGCTCGCCGACCTGCAGCGGGCCGAGGGACTCGGCGTGCTCTACATCACCCACGACCTGGCCACGGCACGCCATTTCTCCGACGAGATCCTCGTGATGTACCGCGGCAGCATCGTCGAACGCGGACGGGCAGACGAAGTGATCCTCAACCCGCAGCACGAGTACACGAAGAAGTTGCGCGAAGCCGCGGCCGACCCCGACCGGCTCGGTGAGCTGCGCGACGAGGTGCGCCGCGAGATGGCCGGAGGGGCAGCATGACGACGACGGGGACCCCGACCTGGCTGGCCACCCAGAACGACCGGACGGCGTTCCGGCTCTTGCTCACGCACGGGCCACTGAGCCGCTCCCAGCTCGGTGAGCTGTCGGGAATGTCCAAGCCCACGGCCGGCCAGATGATCGCGCGCCTCGAGCGGGCTGGGCTGATCAGCCCAGCAGGCGAGGTGACTGGCGCCCGCGGGCCCAACGCAACGTCGTACGGGGTGCGCACCGACAGCCTCACCGGTGTGGCGATCAGCATGCTGGAGGACGCGATCGAAGCCGTCCTCGTCGACCCGACCGACGCCGTGCACCCGGTGGCCGTGCTACCCACCGGCACCGACCGCACACCCGTCAGCGATGTGACGGAGGCTGTCGTTGCCGCGTGTGCCGCCGCCGGCGTCCGCCGCGACTCGGTGAGCCTGCTGGTGATCGGGGTGCAGGCGGCATTCGACGCCGAGTCCGACCGGCTCTCGTTCACCGACACCCTGCCCGGCTGGCCCGACCGGGGCGCCCGCGCCCTGATCGAGCAGGCGACCGGGCTGACCGTGATCATCGAGAACGACGTGAACCTGGCCACGCTCGCTGAGGGCGCGGCCACGGGGTTGGTCGACTTCGCCTACCTCTGGCTGGGCGAAGGCCTCGGTGCCGGACTGGACACGGGCGGCCACCTGCAGCGCGGCGCGTCCGGGTCGGCCGGTGAGATCGGCTACCTGGAGGTGCCCCGCTCCGCGTTGGCGATCGACCCCGATGCGTTCGACTTCACCGACCTGGTGGGATGGCCGGGCATGACCGCGCTGCTGGGCTGCGGGACGTTCGCCGAAGCCCTTGCGGCCCTGCCGGGCAACGACGAGGCCCTGGAGTCGCTCGCCGAGCGCATTGCGCTGTTGGTCGAGGCCCTTGCAGCCGTGGTCGATCCGGCGCGGGTCGTGCTCGGCGGCCCGACGGCGTTGGTCGGGGGCGAGCGGCTCGCCGAGCTGGTGCAGGCGAGGGTGGCGACCCGGCGCGACCTGCCGGTGCTGGCAGGCAGGGCCGGATCCCACCCCGTGCTGCTCGGTGCCCGGCGGCTGCTGGTGGAGAGCATCCGCGAACGACTCGAGGACGCCATCGTCGCGCCCGCAGGCAAGGAGGACTGATGAAGCTCACCATCGTCGGGGGTGGGTCGACCTACACCCCCGAGCTGGTCGACGGGTTCACCCGCACCGACCTGCCGCTGGACGAGTTGCACCTGGTCGACCCCGATCCGGCACGACTGGCCCCGGTGGCCGGCATGGCCCGGCGGATGCTGGCCCGCGCCGGGCATCCCGCAACCGTCGTCGCCACCACCGACCTGATCGCCGGCGTCGCCGACGCCGACGCTGTGCTGCTGCAGCTGCGCGTCGGCGGGCAGGACACCCGGCGTGCCGACGAGACCTGGCCGCACGAGGTGGGGTGCATCGGCCAGGAGACGACGGGGCCGGGCGGGTTCGCAAAGGCCTTGCGGACGGTGCCGGTGGTGCTGCAGATCGCAGAGGCCGTGCGGGCTCATGCCTTGCCGGATGCCTGGATCGTCGACTTCACCAACCCGGTCGGCATCGTGACGCGCGCCCTGCTGCAAGCCGGGCACCGGGCCGTCGGCCTGTGCAACGTCGCGATCGGCTTCCAGCGCCGCTTCGCCGGCATGCTCGGCGTCTCGCCGGACGACGTCGCCCTCGGACACGTCGGCCTCAACCACCTCACCTGGGAGCGCAGCGTGAGCGTTGGCGGGCAGGACCTGCTGCCGGGGATGCTCGGCAGGCGGCTCGACGAACTGGCCGACGAGGTCGAATCGGCCCCGGCCGTGCTGGCCCAGCTGGGGATGATCCCGTCCTACTACCTGCGCTACTACTACGCCCACGACGAGGTGCTCGCAGAGCAGCTCCGCGAACCAACCAGGGCGGAGGCCGTGAAGGCGATCGAGGACGAGTTGCTCGCCCTCTACGCCGACCCGTCGGTCGACACCAAGCCCGAGGCTCTCGAACGCCGTGGCGGGGCGTTCTACTCCGAGGCTGCCGTCGAACTGCTCGCCGCCATGCGGGGCGCCGACGGCCCGCCGCGGGTCGTCAACCTGCGCAACGACGGGACGCTGCCCTTCCTCCCCGACGACCACGTGATCGAGGTGCCGGCCCGATTCACAGGGGAGGAGTTCGTCGCCGAGCCGGTCGAGCCGCTGCCCGACGACATCCGCGGCCTGATTGCTGCCGTCGCCGGGTACGAACGGTTGGCCCTCGACGCTGCCGTCCACGGCGGCAGGGATCGGGTGCTGCGGGCCATGCGCGCACACCCGCTGGTTCTGCAGCAC
>JADGPA010000113.1 GCA_017882685.1 Propionibacteriaceae bacterium
AACTACAACCACTACTCCTGGCTGCGCACGATGGAGGACATCTTCGGAGTCTCGAAGGGGTCAGCGCGCTCCGCGCTCACCGCTGGCACTGTCAGCGGCGGCCTGGACAACCACGGTCACCTCGGGTACGCAGCCCAAGCCGGGCTGAGTCCGTTCGGTAAGGACGTGTTCAACAACACACATCACCGGTAGCCGGTCGGGAGACTCGAACGAGCCCTTCCATGCACGGTCAGTCGCCGCGATCGTGGCGGCGCTGGTCGTGCTGTCCGGCTGCTCCGGTGCTGGTGTGACCCCCACCCCCGGTGGCGCCGGCATCGGGGACTGGCCTACCTTCCTGCCCACGCCCAGTGCCGAAGGGGTGGCTCACGGCAGCCCGTCGAACCCGGCGATGTCCTTCGCGGGCAGCCCGGTGATCGTCACCCTCGACGGGGCGGAGATCACTGTCAACGTCGAGGGGCCTTCCTACCCGGCCGACACGAAACTGGGGGATGATCGGGTCGCCTGCACCTTCACGGTGACGCTTCGATCGGCCAGCACCGACCTCGATCTGCGAGCAGCCCGCTTCGATCTCCTGGACCATTCAGGAGCAGTGCATCCGCTCAAGTCGATCAAGGGAACGTCGATCCCGCGCACGCTGCGACCAGGGCAGACGGTGCAGGTGCGGCTGACGACCACGGTGCCGAGCGGCGAGGGCTTCGTGCGGTTCTATCCGGAAGGCTCCGAGGCAACTGCAGGCTGGGACTATGTCGCAGAAACCGACTGAGGAAACGATCCCCTGAGCATGACGGGAGGGCCTCCCCAGGTGCCCCAAAGCGACCCGACATTCAAGTCGCGCCGATTGTTCATTTCCACTTCGCTGGGCGTTCCGAAACTCTCAGTAGCTTGCAAATGAAATCGCTACGAATCGATTTCCGGGCGGCTGCTGAAGCGCCCGACCTTCGTGAGCAATCGGAAGGATCCTTGATGATCCAGCACCAGGCCTTCGGCAGGATCGGCGGCGTCGCCGCCGCCCGTCTGGCCATCACCTTGACCCTGAGTGGATGCGGGGCGACCGCCGCTCCCGGCAGCGCCCCTGCCAGTAATGCGGCCAAGGCCGGCGCGGCCACCAGCCTCGCCGACCTCGGCACCCTCGCCGACCTCGAAACAGCCGCAAAGGCAGAGGGCAGCCTCAACGTCATCGCCCTGCCCCGCGACTGGGCCAACTACGGCGCCGTCATTGATGCCTCAAGGCGAAATACCCCCAGATCACCGTCAACGAGCAATCGCCCGACATCTCCAGCGCGGAAGAGATCCAGGCAGCGAAGACCAACGACGGGCTGGACACCGCGCCTGACGTGTTCGACCTCGGGCTGACGGTCGCCCTGCAGAACAAGGACATGTTCGCTCCCTACAAGGTGCAGACGTGGAGCGAGATTCCTGACGCGTTGAAGGACCCCGACGGCAAGTTCTTCGGCGACTACGGCGGGTACATGTCCGTCGGCTACGACTCGGCCAAGTTCAAGGCGCCGGTGTCCATCGAGGACCTGCTCAAGCCCGAGTACAAGGGGGCGGTCGCGATCAACGGCGACCCGACCCAGGCCGGTGCGGCCTTCGCCGCCGTGGGCCTCTCGACGGTGCAGACCGGCGGGACCCTCGACGACTTCACCAACGGCATCGAGTTCTTCTCCAAGCTGTCCGCCGCAGGCAACATGCTCAAGGTTGACGTGACCACAGCGACGGTGGCGAGCGGTGAGACCCCGGTGGTCTTCGACTGGGACTACCTCAATGCGGCGCACCAGAAGGACAAGGCCTCCTGGAAGGTGGTCGTCTTCCCGGGCAAGGGCTATGCCGGCTACTACAACCAGGCCATCCTTGCGAAGGCGCCCCACCCGGCCGCTGCCCGGCTGTGGGAGGAGTTCCTGTACTCCGACCAGGCCCAGAACCTGTGGCTGGCCGGCGGTGCGCGTCCGGTGCGGATGGCAGCCATGACGAAGGTCTCGACGATCGACGCCAAGCTGGCCGCTGCCCTTCCGGCAGCCCCGAGCGAAACGGTTGTCCCGACGGAGGCCCAGAGCACCGCGGCAGGCAAGCTGCTCGGCGAGAAGTGGGCTGCGGCCGTCAAGTGACGCCGGACACCCCCGCGGAGATCCGCCGATGACGGCAGCGGGTACGGAGGCCGCCGTCCTTGCAGGACCTGCGGACGGGGCAACCCCCCGTCCGCAGGTTCGCCTGCGGCTGCCACCTCCGGCGCAGCTCGGCCTAGTGCCGTTCGGGGCATACGTGGTGTTGTTCCTGGTTGTACCGACCGTGCTCGCCGTGGCAACCGGGTTCTTCGACAAGGCGGGCCGGTTCACGCTCGACAACGTGAGCGCCCTCTCCGACCCGGTCGTGGTCACCACCTTCTGGAACAGCACCTGGCTCTCGCTGCTGACCGCAGCTGTCGGCGCTCTTGCCGGGGCGCTCGTCTGCTACGCCCTGCTCGGCGTTCCTGCCCACCACCCCACACGCAGCGTGATCGACGCCCTTGCCGGCGTCCTCGCCCAGTTCGGCGGTGTGATGCTCGCCTTCGTGTTCATCGCCGCGATGGGACGCTACTCCCTGCTCAACGTCTGGCTGTCCGGCGCGGGGATCAACATCTACGCCGCCAGCAACTGGCTCTACGAGCTGCCCGGGCTGATCCCGCCCTACATCTACTTCCAGATTCCGCTGATGGTGATCACCTTCGGCCCAGCGCTGGATTCGTTGAAGCCGCAATGGGCTGAGGCCAACCTGACCCTCGGTGGCACCCGCTGGACCTTCTGGACGCGGATCGGCCTGCCCGTGCTGGCGCCGTCGTTCGCCGCCAGCTTCCTGCTCCTGTTCGCGAACTCGTTCTCCGCCTACGCCACCGCTGCAGCGCTCGCCAGCCAGGGCTCCCAGATCGTGCCGCTGCAGGTCCGGGCAGCCCTGACCAGCGAGACCGTGCTCGGCAGGGAGAACCTCGCCGGTGCGCTCGCGCTCGGCATGATCGCGGTGATGGCCCTGGTCATGACCGGGTACGCCCTCATCCAGCGGCGGGCAGAACGGTGGCGGCGATGAGACGCGCGTCCTTCCATCCGCACCCCGTGACCCGAGGCGTGATCGGGGTCCTTGTCGGCAGCTTTGTGCTCCTGCCACTGCTCGCTACTTTGGAGTTCACCCTGCGTGACGGGGATGCCCATTCCCTTGTGCACTGGGCTGCGATCTTCGACCCGGCCAAGGCCGCGACCTACAAGCCGATCTGGGTCGGCCTCAGCAACTCGCTGGTGCTGATGCTGGTCACGATCGCCGTGGTGCTCCTGCTGCTGGCGCCGACGATGATCCTGGTGAACCTGCGCTTCCCGAGGCTGCGCCGGAGCATGGAGTTCGTCGCACTGCTGCCGATCTCGATCCCGGCCATCGTGCTGGTGGTCGGCCTGACGCCGATCTACCTCGTGATCGGGCGAACCCTCGGCACGGGGGCCTGGACGCTCGCCTTCGCCTATGGGATCACGGTGCTGCCGTTCGCCTACCGTTCGATCCAAGCCGCGATCGACGCCGTGAACCTCGCCACGCTCGCGGAGGCGGCCAGGTCGCTGGGCGCTTCGTGGCCAACGGTGGTCTGGCGCGTGCTGGCTCCCAACCTTCGCGGAGGGCTGCTGGCCGCATCCCTGATCGCTGTCGCGGTGGTGCTCGGCGAGTACACCATCGCGTCCCTGCTGAACCGGCAGAACCTGCAGACAGCCCTCGTGTTGGTCAACAAGCAGGACGCCTACGTCTCGGTGATCTTCTCCCTGCTGGCGCTGCTGTTCTGCTTCCTCCTGCTGTTGATCATCGGACGCACCGGGAACCTCGGCGCCGCCCGCGGAAAGGACCGCTGACCCATGGCCACGATCGCTCCCGAACGGGTCGCCACGACCGTCGTCCTTGACGGCGTCGTCAAGAACTTCGGCCAGACCCGGGTGCTGCACGACCTGAACCTGACCATCCGGCCCGGCGAGTTCGTCTCGCTGCTCGGGCCGTCCGGCTGCGGGAAGACCACCGCGCTGCGACTGATCGCCGGCCTCGAGGAGCCGACCGGTGGCGCGATCCTGATGAACGGCGAGGACGTCACGGGCGTACCGACGAACCGGCGGGACATCGGCATGGTCTTCCAGTCCTACTCGCTCTTTCCGCACCTGACCGCGATCGACAACACGCGGTTCGGGCTCGACATGCGCAAGGTGCCGAAGGACCGGGCCCGCACCTTGGCGGCAGAGAGTCTCGAGCTGGTCGGTCTGGCTGCCCTTGCCGATCGCTACCCCCATCAGCTCTCCGGCGGCCAGCAGCAGCGGGTGGCCCTCGCCCGCGCCCTGGTCACCTCACCGAAGGTGCTGCTGCTCGACGAACCCCTCTCGGCCCTCGACGCCCGCGTCCGAGTGCAGTTGCGGGAGGAGATCCTGCGCATCCAGAAGGAACTGGGCATGACCACCGTCTTCGTCACCCACGACCAGGAGGAGGCTCTGGCCATCTCCGACCGGGTTGCGGTGATGCAGGGTGGACGCATCGAGCAGATCGGGACGCCTGAAGAACTCTACCTGACCCCGGCCACTGCGGACGTTGCCGCCTTCGTCGGGTTGTCCAGCCTGCTGCCGGCAACGGTGACGGGCGGCGTGGCGCGGATCTGGGGACGGGCGGTGCCCGTGATCGGCGCCGCGCCTGACGGCGAGTACCGGGCGTTCGTGCGCCCCGAGCACCTCAGGGTCGCCCGCGCCGGCGAATCCGGGATGCGGGGGACCGTCGAGGCCAGTATTCTCCTCGGTTCCTCACGCCGGACCGAGCTGCGACTGGCAAGCGGTGAAGTGGTGGCCATGCAGCATGGCGTGTCCCTGCCCCCGGAGCGCGGCGATGAGTGGCTGCTCGTGGTCGAGCCAGCGCCGGTAGTGGTGCGTCCGCTGGCCTGACTGCCGCCGAGAGCGGCGACCAATCAAGGGGTCCAGCGAGTCCCGCTGTCCCAACGGCTCGACCGGATGACGGCCTCGAGACAGTGCCTGCGGGGAGCCTTGCCCGGCGGGGCCCTACTGGCTCTGGCCCGAGTCGATCTGGCGCAGGATCGCCGCCACCTGATGCAGGTCCTCCGACAGTTCTGACGCACGACCTGCGCCGTCAATCAGGACGAAGTCGGCCTGGGTGGGGTGCATCTCCATCCGCGAGCCGCCATCGTGCGTGACCCACTCGGTGGCCGACATGGTGAAGCCGCCCACCTGCCGGCGGTGCAGGCGTGCCCAGGTGCCGCCCAGGCGGTCGAGCTGCCAGGCATGCCCGTCCGGCCCGGCTGTGCACCACCAGGGGCAGGTGGGAAGCCCGGTCGTCGCCGTCGTCCGTGGGGTGGTGATCGTGCTCATGCGTTCCTCGCCTTCGTTGGCCAAGAGAGCACGGGATGCCGTTGGGGGTGGGTGGGGCGGCCCGTGACGATGTCCCGCCATCCTCGTCTTGCGAGGTGGCCGGAAGGTGAACACCTCCACCGGCGGCGATGAACGCCGCACGACCACTCAATGAAGGGACCTTGGGCGTGGAGCGCCATTTGCCGTTCGCTATTTCCTCACCAACTCAATCACTTCGTGCTTGGCATGCCTTCAGGAATTCTCCGACGGCATTGCCGCCACCTAACTTCCTGTCCGGGCTGCGCCTCCCCAAAGGCGACGCGCCGTCGCTGTCGCCCGGGCGGCGGATCTTCCTGTGGCTGTCGTCGAACGCCTCCAACTGCACCACGGTCTTCCACCTGGAGCCGGACCGGACGGTCGTGGTGGGCGCGACTCTGGAGATCCAGACCGGCCCGGTGCTGCTGGGCAACCTACGGTGGAGGGATGAAGACCAATCGTGCTGTCCTGCTGCTTGTCGGCGGGATCCTGCTGATCGCTGTCGGCCTTGTCTGGACGCTGCAGGGCGTGGGCATCCTTGCCGGCAGCGTCATGTCCGGCTCGACCATGTGGGCCATCATCGGCCCGATCGTCGCCATCGTCGGCATCTACCTCGTCGTGAGGTGGTGGCGGGCCCGCGCCTAGAACCCGTGCCTGCTACGACTGACCTGCTCCTGGGCACGGAACAGGCCGAACCGGGGCAAGAACTTGTCCCAATCGATGCTGTGCGCGTCGATCTCGGGACCATCGATGCATGCGTGCTTGCGCACAAGCTTGCCGGCCTCGTTCACCGGCACCATGCACGCCCCGCACATGCCTGTGGCGTCCACCATGATCGAGTTCAGGCTGGCGACGCACAACACCTCGTAGGGCCGGGTGAGGTCAGCGACCGAGCGCATCATCATCGGCGGCCCGATGGTCACGACCTCTGCCACCCGCCGGCCGTGACCGGCTGCGGCCTGGTCCAGCAGGTCCTTCAGCGGCGCGGTGACGAAGCCCTGCACTCCGACCGAGCCGTCGTTGGTGGCGTAGATCACGTCCAATTGCGCGCCGAACTCTGCCTTGATCCGCCCGATGCGCTCGTCGGAGTGGTCCCAGAACATGAGGTCGGCGGTTCGGAAGCCGGCGATCAGTGTGACGTGGTTTCCCAGGCGCAAGTGCTCGCGCATGATGGGGTACACGGGCGGCAACCCGAGCCCGCCGGCCGTGAACACCACTGTCTGGTCGTCGGGGTAGCGGTGCAGGTCACTGGGACGGCCCAGCGGGCCGGCGATCCCGGCGAACGCGTCCCCGACGCGCATGGTGTTGATGGCCAGCGTGGTTGTGCCCATACCCTGCACCACCAGCGTGATCGTGCCAGCGTTGGCGTCCCAGTCGGCGAGGGTGAGAGGGATCAGCTCGCCGTTCGCTGACGGGAGCACGCGCACGAATTGCCCGGCCTGCGCCGATTCGGCGATGACCGGCGCGCGGACGGTGAACTCCTCGATCCCCGCACTCAGGTGCTGCTTGGCCACGATGACCGGGATGGCCGCTGCGGTCTCGGTGTAGGCGAGCGCACGGGCCACCAGATCGGTGATCTCGGCCTTCTCCATCGGCCCGATGGTCGCGATGATCTCCCGGGCCGCCGACTGGCCGTCCCCAGCCGCGCGGATGGCCGTCGAGCCGCCGCGGGCAGCGTCCCCGCCGGTGAAGACACCCGGGAGGGTGGTCTCCTTTGTCGCGTCGCCGGCCTGCACGATGGTGCCGAACGGCGAGACCGACAGTCGCGGCTCGGAGTCCTTGATGATCGGGTTCGCAGAGTTGCCCAGC
The DNA here is from genome assembly GCA_017882685.1 of Propionibacteriaceae bacterium. Classification (GTDB taxonomy): domain Bacteria; phylum Actinomycetota; class Actinomycetes; order Propionibacteriales; family Propionibacteriaceae; genus Propionicimonas. The sequence goes on from JADGPA010000113.1 coordinate 7,185, forward strand.
GCCATGATCACCAGGTCGGCGGGCATCTGCGCTGTGCGTCCCGTGGGGAGCGGACGGCGACGACCGGACGCGTCCGGCTCGCCGAGGCCCATGATCTCCACCGTCGTCCCGGTGACGAAGCCGGTGGCGTCGTCACCGGAGAACTCGATGGGGGAGCGCAGCACCTCCAGCTCGATGCCCTCCTCGAGGGCATGCTCGAGTTCCTCCACGCGAGCCGGCATCTCGGCACGCGTGCGGCGGTAGACGATGGTCACCTGGCCGCCGAGACGGCGCGCGGTCCGGGCGGCGTCCATGGCTGTGTTGCCACCGCCGATGATCAGCACCTGCTTGCCTGCCGTCATCGGCAGGGGCGTCTCGTGGTCGTCGGTGTGGGCCTGCATCAGGTTCACCCGGGTGAGGAACTCGTTGGCCGACATCACGTTCAGCAGGTGCTCGCCGGGCACGTTGAGGAACCGGGGGAGCCCTGCACCGCTGCCGACGAAGGCGCGGACGAACCCGGCTTCGCGCAGCTGCTCGAGCGTGGCGGTCTTGCCGACGACGAAGTTGGTGACGAACCGTCCACCGAGGCCACGGATCTTGGCGACAACGTCGTCGATCAGCTCGTTCGGGAGCCGGAACTCGGGGATGCCGTAGCGCAGCACGCCGCCGAGCTCGTGGAACGCCTCGAAGACGGTGATCGGGAAGCCTTCTGCTGCCAGCAGGTAGGCGGTGATCAGACCGGACGGCCCGGAGCCGACGATCGCGATCGGCGGACGGGTGGCCAGCCGCCATGGGTCGGGTACGCCGGCGAACCGCGTGGCGGCAGCCTCGGGGTGGGCCAGCTTGTCCCATTCCGGCAGGAACCATTCGATCTGGCCGATGGTCATCGCCTGCTTGTGGATGCACATGCCCTGGCACTGCAGCTCCTGCGGGCAGACCCGTCCGGTTACGTTGGGCAGCGGGTTGCAGGCCTCCAGCATCTCCAGCGCCTCGCGGAAGCGTCCGGTGCCGATCAGTGCGAACATCTGCGGGATGTGGATCTGCACCGGGCAGCCGCCCTGCGGCTCGCGATGGCCGGCCAACAGCACCCCGAGCTCGCAGGGTGCCTCCGCGCACTGCTTGTCGCGCAGGGCCTCCAGCCAGACGAACAGCTCCACGTCACGTCGGGTGTAGCCGAGGTCGGTGTAGCCGAGGAAACCCTTGTTGACAAGCCCGAAGTCCTCGCTGCGCGCCTCCGGTTCGCGGATGTACGGCGGGATGGCGTTGCCGGCTGGCCAGTTCGTGGCGAGGCCGGCGAACATCGGGTAGCGCTCGGACAGGCGGGCGTCCAGCGCGCGCACGAACATGCGCTTCTTGCCCAGCGGCAGCTGCCACAGGAACCGCATCAGCACCTTGCTGGCGTCGTCGTCGCGCAGCAGCGCCGTCCATAGCTGCCAGATGAAGTCCTCGGTGAGCTCCGCCTGCCGGAACTCCCAGGCGACAGCCTCCATGCCGTCGGCGGTGAACAGCTCACGGAAGGCCCGCGGGTCGGCTACCAACCGGCGCTCAAGGAGGCCGAGCTGGTTGGCGTACTCGGGCCCGGTCACTGGATGATCTCCGCGTCGCAAGTGCCCTTGACCCGGAGAATGCGGGCGGCCAGGTCAGCGGTGACCTCCAGGTCGACCAGCGCGTCGGGCCGCATCCTGCCGACCGTTCGCGGCTCGCCGTCGACAACGATGGTTGCCTTCTCGAACAGCTGCGGCAGCTCCTGGTAGCAGGTGGCGCAGTCGTTGCAGCGGGGCAGGTCCTCCGCGTCCAGCCAGATCGGACGCTCGGTCGTCGTGGTGGTTTCGACAGGCTCAACCAGCGGTGCTGGCCCGGAGAGCCCAAGACCCAGGTGCAGCGGGCCTCCTGCGGGTGCGCCACTGGACACGGCGAGGTCTGCCATCGCCTTGGCGATCACGTCGAGCGCCGATTCGCGGGCATCGATCGCCTCGCTGTAGCGGGAGGTCCACACCTGCAGCTCGGCACGGTGCTGGGCCGACAGGGCCGCCTCGGACTGGCCGGCAAGGAACTGCAGCGTCCGCCAGTAGCTGCGCCGTTCCTCCACCAGGCCGACGATGGTCTGCGAGCAGGCCATCCGCACCAGCTTCTGCCGGCGGTCGGTGGTGTACACGAACGGGACGCGGCCAGCGCGCTGGTGCACGGGCAGCTCGACGTACTCGGCGATCGGAACGGCGGCAGCCTCCTGGTAGGCGGCCAGCCAGCTGAACTGCTTGGCGAAGCGCGCCTCACCGATGGCGAAGTCGGCCGGCGTGAGCGGCACGGTGAGCAGCTGCGCCCGTCCCTGCTCGTCGCGGTAGGTCAGGGTCGTCGTCGTCCACAGGTCTTCGGGCTCGGGATTGCCTTCAAGGCTGAAGCGTTCGGTAAGGCTGGCGCCGCGGCGCGGGTCGTGCACGAACAGCGGGCTCATGCGGCTGTCGACGGCTAGCCGCGACCGGGCGTTTGCCAGGTCCTCGGGCATGCCGTTCTCGGTGTCGCAAGGGGTGTGGGTCACCATCAGCGCCGCGCCGGAGTTGAACTCCAGCATGTCAGCTGTCGCCCGCAGGAAATGCCCGTGGTAGGACGAGGCCGTTGCGCACACGTAGGTGCCGGGGTGGAAGGCTGCCAGCAGGCCGAGTTCCTTGCGGGTCTCCTGCTTGCCGGGGTGCGAGCTGCCAAACCGGGCGAGGTCGGCGTCCTGGCCGGCGAAGCTGGCCGTCGACGCCTGGCCGCCGGTGTTGGAGTAGCCGCCGGTGTCGAGGACGAGCGACTTGATCGGCGTGCCACCGACGAGTACCCGGGATAGCGCGCCGAAGCCGATGTCGAAGGCTGCGCCGTCACCGCTGATGGTCAGGACCACCGGCACCAGCGCCAGCTCTTCAGGGGTGAAGTCACGCCAGGACAGCGTCGACAGCGCGGCGTCGTGGACCGCCGGGTCATAGTGGCCGGCCAGTTCGAGCGCAGCCGTACGCAGTGCCCGAACCTCGGCAACCAGCCCGGAGACGAGGCCTTCGTAGATGCCGACGGCCAGCGGCTGGGCGTCCTGGAACAAGCCGTTGACCCACGGGTCGAGGTAGGGCGTGAACGGGACGGTGGAGGCGTACACGCTGGAGCAGCCGGTGGAGTTCGCGATCACCGTCGGCGCCGGGCCATTACCGGTGGGTCCGGACTCGTACAGGTAGAGCCGGTGCTCGAGCTCTGCCACCGATGCTTCGATGCGCGCGCGGCGCGGGCTGTCGGCGGGCAGGGTCTGCAGCAGCGTCCCGAGCCGGGCGAGCTGGTCATCGAGACGGCGCAGGTGCGCGGTGCGGCGGTTGTCGCCGATGCGGTGGGTGAGCGCGCTGACCAGGTGGATTGCTGTCACCTCGCCGCAGCCGCGGCAGGCGCCGTGACCCCCGGTCATCGAGTAGTAGTCGCTGCGGTTCAGCAGGATGCGCTTGATGTCGCCACCCGGAGCGGTGGCCTCTGCAGTGACCCGCTGCGGGGTGTCCGGCAGCTTGGTGAGCCGCTCGAAGCGGGTCTGGAGCATCGTCAACAGGTCGTCGTCCTGCTCTGCGGAGGTGAGGGCCTTGGGCCCGCACACCGCGATGCACTGCAGGCAGCCGGTGCACTTCCAGGGGTCGACGACCGCGGAGAACATCACGCCGGTGCCGCCTTCTGCCTTCTCTGCCGCGTCGAACAGGGGACGCGTCCGCGCGGTCGGGAAGGCAGCAATGGCCGTGATGACCGCGCCGAGTTCGGCCGACGCCGCCAGCTCGGGCGGCAGCACCTCCGCGGCTTCGCTGGCAACCGCGGCCAAGTCGGTGACGCCGGGCTGCTCGCGCAGGCGACGGCGGACCTCAGCCGCCCAGACAGGCACAAGGCCGTAGAGGGTCGAGCGGTCACGCTCGGGCAGGCCGGTCGCGTCGATCGCTGCCCCCAGCAGGTCACCGAGCTCGTGCCCGGTGTTCGGAATGGCGTTGTCGGGGCAGGCAAGCGCGCACTCCATGCACGCCGTGCAGGCTGACGCGTCGAAGACCGGCAGGGTGCGGCGGAAGATGCCCTTGTTCTTGGTCGCTCCGGTGCCGACCGGCATGAACATGCCGGTGCCGGGCATGATCGGGGCGTCGTCCAGGGTCTCCTCGCGGAGCGGACGGCCGAGGATCTCCTCGAAGTAGCCGGGGTCGAACAGCCCGCTGTTGCGCTCCTGGGTCACCGACGGCGTCATCGCCACCGACAGCGCCGCCCGCACACCCGCAACGATGGGATCGGCTTCGACAGCTGTGAACGCAGGGTCGGTGTAGTCGACGCGGACCGCCCGCATGCCGTCGCGGATCACGGCGACGTTGGCTTCAACGACGCGTTCGCCGCGGCGCCCGAACTTCTTGGTGAGCTCTGCCCGGACTTCCGCCTCGATCTCCTCAGCGGAGCCGCCGCGGACTGCGCCGTCCACGTGGCCGATGATCGCGCCGATGAACGCGATGCCCATCATCCGGGTCTCCAGCTCCGGGTTGGGCGCATGCGCGCGGGCCACGGCGAAGGCGTCGAGGACGAGGAACCGGATGCCACGTTCGGAGATGGTGCGCCGCGCGAAAGCCGGCAGTTCGCGCCAGAGGTCGAGCGGCTGACGGTCGGACTGCATGATCAGCGTGCCGCCGGCCACCAGACCCTTCAGCGGGTTGGTGTGGGAGAACACCTGGTGGTCGGGGGCAACCACAACCTCGACGTCCTCGAGTTCTGCGTTGGTGATCAGCACCGGCTCTGGCGAGAGCGTGATGTAGTAGTTGGTCGCAGCGCCGGACTTCTCCGACCCATACTTCGGTGCCGACTTGGAATGCATCCCCATCAGCGAGGACAACAGGTCGGTGAGCAGCTTGCCAGTGGCGACAGTCCCGTAGCCGCCGACGGAATGGAACCTGATCCGCAGAGCGCCCGCTGGCAGGACCTGCGGGTTCGGCTCGGTCGCGAGCGCCATGAGCTCGGTCTCGGGGTAGGCCTTTCGGAGCTTCTCCTGGATGGCCGCGATGGCCGGCGTCGGGCTGTCGGTGAAGAACTGCGAGCCCAGGTACACCAGCGGCGCGCCGTTACCGGCGGCCATGTGCCGCACCGCAGCCACGAGATGACGGGGCTGGACGTCGTGGCCGCCGAGGCCGAAGATCGCTGTGGTCATGCGCGGGATCGCGGCGAGCGCGGGGATCTCCGGGTAGGGCAGGTCGTTGCCCTCAGCGTCGGCATTGGCGCGGGCGTGGAAGAGCGCCTGCGAGACCAGCCGGGTGAGGGCGGTGTCGTCGGAACGCTCGAGGATGGTGACGGCGCGGGCTGCGCCGATCGCTTCGACGAGTTCGGCCTCCGGGAACGGCTGCAACAGCTTCACCGAGACCACACGGACAGAAAGGCCGAGGCTTGCCACGTGGGGGAGCAGTGCCTGCACGTCGTCGGTGATCGAGCCCAGGCCGACAAGGACCAGCTCTGCGTCGGCCGGGCCGTAGGCCTGCACGGGCGCATAGGCCCGTCCGCTGAGTTCTGCGTACTCGGCCATCGCCTGCCGCACAAGGCCGGGGACGGCGCTGGCGAAATGGGTGCGGTGGTCGGCAGAGCCGGCCTGGAAGTCGGGCTGGTTCTGCACCGGGCCGGTGAGGCCGGGGTTGTGTGGGTCGACAAGGGCCGGCACCAGCTGCCGGGTGCCCTTCGCCGCCGCGTGGAGCCATTGCCGGCGCCACTGGGGACGCAGGTCTGTCGGCACCCAGGCAAGGGTGGCTGCGATCAGGTCGCCGGCATCGTCGGCCTCGGCGGCGTCGCCGAGCGAATGCAGGTGCGCCCGAAGGGCAGTCAGGTCGCCAGCAGCGAAGTCGTCGGCGTGGCGGTCGAGGAAGCGCTGTAGCTGGAATACCCGGCCCTTGGAGCCGAACAGGAGTTCCTGCGCGACCGTGGGGCAGGGGATCCGCCCCTGCGGGTCGCCGAGGTAGGCGCGCAGCAGGTCGGGTTCGGGTAGCAGCACCTCACTCATGACGTGGCTGGTGGCGAAGCCGTCCATGGCGTTGGCGACCGGCACCAGCGACAGGGCGGAAGCGCGGTAGGAGATGGCGGCCAGGTCGGCAGCCTCCTGTGGGTTCGAGCCGAACAGCACGGTGTAGCCGGTGGGCAGCAGGGCGTAGACGTCGTCGTGGCCTGCCATGACGTTGAGCGAGTGTTTGGTCACGACCCGCGCGGCGACCTGCAGCACGAAGCCGCCGATCTTCTTGCCGACGCTGACGTAGTGCGACTCGAGGCCGTACAGGATGCCCTGGCTCGAGGAGGCGTTGGAGATGAAGTTGCCGCCGGTCAGGGCTGCGCCCAGCGCGCCGCTCTGCGCGGAGTGCTCACCCTCGGTCTCGACGAAGAACGGGTGCTTTCCCCACACGTTCAGCTGTCCCTCGGCGCGGGCGGCCTCGAACAGTTCGGAGATCTCGGTCGACGGGGTGATCGGGTAGCCGATCACGCCACCGCACACGTGCTTCATGACGTGTGCGACGGCACCGTTTCCGTTGATGACCTCGGGGATCCCGGGGTACGTGCTATGGGCAGACATCATCGAATTCCTCAGGCAGTCAGGTTGTGCCACCCGCACCGCCTCGACCCTGAGCCGGCGTGGGCGCGGCCACGTCAAAGTGACCTGTCTGCATTCTGCTCCCGCGATATGGGGTCTCGTGGCGAAACCGGGAAATGCCCGACGGGGTATGCAGGGCGAGGCCAGACACCTTCGCGGGCCCGCAGATCCAGCCCCTCACCCAACCGCTGATCCAGCTTGTCGAGATCCCACCAGGCGTCCCCGTGTCGACCCGTTCTCTTGTGGTTATCCAGCTCGGGATTGCGGCGACTCTGAGCCCGACCCGCCGCATTGTGGATACGGTCCATGTCCACCAGCTCAGAACTGCCACAACTCGGGTCTATGGTCCGCGCCTGGCCGAGGGATGCCCCAGAACCACCACAAGGTGGGTCGGCCATACGATGACTGGCATGCCCATACCTCATGACCCGCGCCGCTTTCAGGAGCCAACCCACGACGATCCGACGCGGTTCTGGGAGGCGCGGTACGCCGACAAGCCGCGGATCTGGTCGGGCCGGGTCAACCAGGTTCTCGCGGAGGTTGCCGGAGACCTGACACCGGGCCGGGCCCTCGACCTGGGTTGTGGCGAGGGTGGGGACTCGCTCTGGCTGGCCGGGCAGGGCTGGGAGGTCACCGGCGTCGACATCTCCACAACAGCCATCGGCCGGGCGGGGGCGGCCGCGGTCGCCGCCGGGATCCCGGCCGAACGCCTGCACCTGGTGGCTGCGGACCTCGGCAGCTGGCAGCCGGAGACCGAGTTCGACCTGGTCAGTGCGTGCTTCCTGCAGTCACCAGTGACTCTGGACCGCAGCCAGATCCTGCGCGACGCCGCAGGGCACATCGCCACCGGCGGCCACCTGCTGGTCGTCTCACACGCCGCTCCGCCGCCATGGGCCGGCGGGCTCTCGGGCCATGAACATCATCAGACCTTCCTCACCCCGGAGCAAGAAGTCGCAGCGCTCGGCCTGCCCGGGCCTGAGTGGCAGCAGCTGATCGTCGAGACCAGGCGGCGCCCGGCCATCGGCCCGGACGGTAGTCCCGCCGTGCTGGACGACGCCGTCGTGCTTGTGCGGCGGAACTGAGGCCCGCCATGCGCGCGATCGTCTACGACGCTGTCGGGGCAACGCCCGTACTCACCGATGTACCCGAACCCGACTGCCCGGCGGACGGAGCGGTCGTCGCCGTGCGGGCAACCGGCATCTGCCGGTCGGACTGGCACGCCTGGAAGGGCCACGACCCGGTGCCGCTGCCCAACATTCCCGGCCACGAGTTCGCCGGGGTGGTCAGCAGCATCGGCGCGCAGGTGACCGGCTTCGCCGTGGGCGACCGTGTCACCGTCCCGTTCGTGAACGGCTGCGGACGCTGCGAATGGTGCGCAACCGGGCAGGCCCAGGTGTGTCCCGAGCAGACCCAACCCGGATTCACCCATCCCGGCTCGTTCGCCGAGCAGGTGGCCGTCCGGGCCGCGGACTTCAACCTCGTCCGGCTCCCCGACGACGTCGACTTCGTCACCGCAGCCTCGCTGGGCTGCCGGTTCGCCACCGCCTACCACGCCCTGACCGCGCAGGGACGGCTGCGCGCTGGTGAGTGGCTCGCTGTTCTCGGGTGTGGCGGGGTGGGGCTGTCAGCCGTGATGGTCGGCGTGGCGCTCAAAGCGCAGGTCGTCGTCGTCGATCCCTCGCCCGCGGCCCGCCAGAGGGCCCACGAGCTGGGCGCCCACGTGGTGCTCGACGATGCGAACGGCATCGTCGAGGCCACCGGCGGCGGTGCCCACGTCTCTGTGGACGCACTCGGCTCGGCAGCGACCGCCACGGCTTCCATCCTCGGACTCCGCCGGCGCGGACGTCATGTGCAGGTGGGGTTGATGCTCGCCAACAACGCCTTGGCGGCACTGCCGTGGGGTGCGGTGGTTGCCCGTGAACTCGAGGTGATCGGCAGCCACGGGATGCCCGCCGTCGACTATCCCGGGCTGCTGGCCATGATCAGCGCCGGGCGGCTGGCGCCAGGTGCCCTGGTGGGGCGGACCGTCGGGCTCGAGCAGGCAGGGGTTGAACTCATGGCGATGGATGCACCGGTCCCGTCCGCGGCCGGCCTTGTGGTCGCCGTCCTCTAGCCGTGCAGCCGGCCGGGGGTCAGGCGGACTTGGCCTTCGGCGAGAAGATGTGGACCCGCGCACCGATCGGGGTGTGCTTGAAGATCCACATCGCCTGGCTCAGCTTGCCGATGTTCACACAGCCGTGGCTGGAGGTGGCGTACCCCATAGCGTGGAAGCCTGGGGAGTAGTGCACGTACATGTCGGGGTAGAAAATCGTGGCGTACGGCATGGCGCCGTGGCCGTAGTTCTCCGACGGCGGGTCGACCTGCTTGGCATACACCTTCCAGGTGCCGTTGGCGGTCGCGAAGACCTTCCACTTCTTGGTCTTGGGATGGTAGTTCCAGCCGCCGAGCCGCACAGTGAAGGTCTTGATGACCTTGCCGTTCCTGATCCAGGACAGCTTCCGGTGTGCCTGGTCGACGCAGAGGATGATCCCCTTTGCTGTGGTGCACTTCTTGGGCAGCACGTTCGGCAGAGCCGGGGCCTTGGTTGCCAGCGCCACCCAGGTGGCCTTCTTCACGATGCCGGTGGCGGTCAGCCCGCGGGAGCGCTGGTAGTTGAGGATTGCGTTGACGCCCGCGGTGTTGACGCGGCTGGCGATTCCCCACCTGTAGTAGTGCGCACTCTTCAGCGTCTTCAGCACGAGCCGGGCGCACGTACCGCCGCCGCCGGGTCCAACAGACTTGGTGAGGCACGGCTTGAAGGCTTTGCGGGTCTTGGCGCTGACACCGGCCAGCGGGTCGACAGGCTTCGGCGGCGGAGTCGGTGTGGGGCTGACGGTGGGTGTCGGCGTCGGGCTCGTCTGGCTCGGCAGCGGGGCAGTCGACGGCGTCGTGTACGGAGCGACCGAGGGCAGGTCAGCTGCCGTCACCGGGGTACTCCTGGCGCACCCGGCCACCATGATCATCGCGGCCACCGCGGCCACGGCGCGCAGCGACGCCGACGCGGAGCGTCCACCCAGCGACCGGCCCATCAACACCTCCTGCGACGATTTCGACCGAGCGTACCCGGTGATGGTTAACGCAGCCTGAGGTTTCAGTGTCCAACCCGCTCAGAAAACTGGGGTGTCTCAGATGGCGTCAAGGTTTGGGGTTTCGGCCTGGACGGCGTGCCCGCCGAACTGGTTACGCATGGCCGCCACCAGTTTCATGGCCGGCGACTCGTCCTGGCGGGAAACGAAACGGGCGAACAGCGCGGCGGTCAGAGCCGGCACCGGCACGCCGAGGTCGATCGCCGCGTCCACCGTCCAGCGGCCTTCGCCGGAGTCGTCGGCATAGCCGCGGATCTTGGCCAACTCCGGGTCCTGGGCGAGCGCAATGGCGATCAGGTCGAGCAGCCACGACCGGATCACCGTGCCTTCGCGCCAGCTTTCGAAGACGGCGGGGACGTCGGTGACCAGGTCGGCCTTCTCCAGCAGCTCCCAGCCCTCTGCGTAGGCCTGCATCATCGAGTACTCGATGCCGTTGTGCACCATCTTCGCGAAGTGCCCGGCGCCGTGGCCGCCGGCATGGGCGAACCCGTGCTCGCCGGGCGGCTTGAGCGCGTCGAAGATGGGCTGCACCACCGCGATGTCCGCAGCGTCACCGCCGCACATCAGCGCGTAGCCGTTCTCCTTGCCCCAGACACCGCCGGAAACGCCACAGTCGATGAAATGCACCCCGTGAGTGCCGAGCTTGGCTGCCCGACCGGCATCGCCGGTCCACTTGGTGTTGCCCCCGTCGATGACAATGTCGCCGTCTGCGAGCAGGGGAGCGAGGTCGTCCAGCACCCCGTCCAAGAACTGCACCGGCACCATCACCCACACCACACGCGGGGACGCGGTGAGCCCGGCCACCAGGTCGGGGAGGCCTGGGACCTCGGAAACGGCGGGGTTGGCGTCGTAGCCGACCACCTTGTGTCCTGCGGCGCGGAGACGGGCAACCATGTTGCCGCCCATCCTGCCCAGGCCGACCATGCCTAGTTCCATCCGGTCCTCCTCAGTGCTGTGCTGTCAGGCTACGTGCCCCGGCAACGCCGGTCGCAAACGGTGCCCGGCCGGCTCAGGACGGCTGCATCTTCGCGTCCTGCCGGGGGATGAAGACGGTGTTTACGATCATCATGAGAGACGCGGTCACGGGCACGGCGACGAGGGCACCGAGCAGGCCGAGCAGCGTGCCGCCCACCATGGCGCCGATCAGCACCAGCGAGCCGGGGATGTCGACAGCCTTGTTCATCACCTTCGGCGTCATCACGTAAGCCTCAACCTGCATGTAGGCGAAGTACACCGCGGCGAAGATGAGGGCCGACAGCGGTGAGGTGAACAGGATGACCACGATGGCCAGCAACCAGAACAGCACCGGCCCCACCAACGGGATCATGGTGATCAACAGCGCGAGGAAGGCGAGCAGGGCGGCGAACGGTACACCGAGGATCGTCATCAGGATGAAGGCGAAGACGGCGTTGCAGAACGCGAGGATCGCCATGCCGGCGACGTAACCGCCGACCGACTCGGTGATCTGGTCGGTGATCTCTGCCAGCTGCGGACGGGCGTGCGCCGGGGCGAGCCGCTCCAGGGCTGACTTCATGGTGCGCAGGGACGCGAGGAAGTACAGCGTGAGCACCAGCACGATCAGCGTCCCGGAGAGCGCGTTGACGAGGCCGGTTCCCACAGCGAGGGCGCCACCGCCGATCGCCAGCAGGTTGGCCGGGTCGGAGAGCCAGGCCTGGGCCTGGGTGAGGACGTTGGCGTACACGTCGCTCGAGCCCGTGAGGGCTACCAGACTCTTGAACCAGTCGGCCTTCTGGATGTCGGTGATATATCCCGGCACGGCCCTGGCGAACTGGGTGATCTGGACGACCGCTGTCGGCACAACGAGTGCGAGCACGCCGCCGAGGATCAGCGCAAAGGCTGCGAAGACGACGGCGATGCTGAGCCCGCGCCCCATCCCGTGCCCCTCCAGCCAGCGCACCAGCGGGTCGAGCGCCAGGGCAACGAAGAGGGCGACCCCGATCGAGACCAACACGGTCGACAGCGAGGAGATCGCGCCGGCCAGCGAGAGGGCGATCAGGGCACCGACTGTGGCGGTGAAGCCCCACACGAAGGGGTGGCCAAGGTCGATCACGATACGGCGGTGCGGCACGCGCTGGGCGGCCACGGGTTCCGCGACGGGTGCGGACGCGGCTGCGGGCAGGGCGGCCTCTTCAGCGGGCGCGACGGGCAGTTCTGAGGCAGGCAGCGCGGTCTCGGACATGCGAGCACCCTACGGCCACGCGGGGAGCAGACGCCTCAACGTCGCCGGGCGGGCACCGACCTTGAAGGAACCAGACCGAGGACAAGCAGGCAGCCGCCGATGAGCAGCAGGACGCCGACCAGCTGGCCGAAGGAGAGGGACTCGCGCAGGAAGACGATGCCGAGGAAGACCGCGACCATGGTCGCCCCCGAGCGTGCGCTGGTCGCGAACGGCGCCCCGGATCTCTCGCGCAGGCCCAGTTCCATGCTGTAGCCGAAGCCGCCGAGGACCACGCCGAGCAGGAGCAGTCCGAGCCAGTGGAACACACCGGCGTTGCCGGGTCCAGGGAACAGAAGAGCCAGCGGAGCTGTCAGTACACCTGCCACCAGGAAGCCGGCCGAGACTAGTTCCGTCAGCCCGCTGGAGGATAGGCGGGCGACCGCGTAGCGCGAAGTCATGGCGCCGACGATCGCGCTCAACAGCCCCGCGAACATGCCGACGATGAAGTCCCAACTGATGCCACCGGCTGGGAAGAGCACCACGACGACGATGCCGATGAACCCGGTCACCAGGCCCGCGGCAGCGGATCCTGTGATGCGTTCCAGCCCCCACATCTGCCCGATCACCGCAGTGAAGAGCGGGACGGTGCCCACAGCCGCGGCCGCCAGTGCCGTGCCAAGGTGGTCGACGGCGATCGAGAGCCCGATCAGCTGCACGGCGATGCCTGCTCCGAGCAGGACGAGCCGCTTCCAGCGCAACCGGAAGCGGAGGCTGCCTCCCTTGAGGACGGCCACCACGGCGACGGTGACGCCGATCAGGAGGCAGCCGAGCGATACGGCGAGAGCCCAGCCGAAGCCGCCCACCACCGCACGCACGAGGATGAAGGAGAGACCCCACAGCACGGTCAGGCCGAGATAGGTCGGCGAGCACCTTTGCAGCATTGCGTATTCTCCCCGGAGAAGCGGATGTCATACGCTCTCATACACTGCGCCGGTTCGTGCAATAGTGGCCATTTGTGCATCCGGCAAGGCCTGATCCGCACGTCATTGGCCGTCGGGCGCACGATCAGGCAAGGGTGGCGGCGACAGCGCCTGCGACGACAGCCCGGACCCCGTCCACGGCCAAGAACCTTTGCTCCTCCGCACCGCTGCCACGCGCGAGCAGGCGCTGCCATGCGGCAGCCACCGTCGATTCCTCTCCGGCCTCGGCGAGCACAGGGCGCACATGGTCGATCAACGCTCCGACGGCTTCTGCGGCGGGCACCTGGGTGAAGAGCTCCGGATGCACGAGTGGGCCCCTCAGCCCGGCCCGCCCGGCCCGCCAGCCGGCCCCGCGCAGCACCTCGGGCCGCACCGCCGGCAAGGGAACACCGTCAGCAGCGCCCCGCGCCGCGGTCTCCACCAGTGCACGGGCCAGGGCGCCGACCAGCACGGTGTCCTCCGCCCGCAGGCAGACGTCGGGCACCCGGATCTCCAGGGTGGGGTAGCGCTCGGACAGCCGGGCGTCGAAGTAGATCATCGCCCGGTCGAGCGCGGCCCCGGTGGCGACGAGGGCGTCGACGACCTGGTGGTAGACCGCCGCAGAGCCAAAGGTGCCGGTAGGCCCGGACGTCGGCCAGCGCTGGCAGACCTGGGAGCGGTAGGAGGCGTAGCCGGAGTCGACGCCGTTCCAGAACGGGGAGTTGGAGCTCATCGCGAGCAGGATCGGCAGCCACGGCCCGATCCTGTCGAGCACGGCAACTCCCTCCTCGTCGTCTGCCACCTGCACGTGCACGTGGCAGCCGCAGGTGAGCTGCTCGCGGGCGGTCAGCCCGTACTCGGCGGCGATGCGGCGGTACCGGAAGGCTGCGGTGACGCTGCTCGTGACCGGCAGGGGGGAGGTGGCGAGGGCGGCGAGGCGGGCTCCCGCAGCCTCGGCCGCAGCCGCCGCGATCAGCCGCTGGTGGCGCACGTCCGAGTCCAGCTCTTCGAGGGTGAGGCAGGGTTCGGTGCCGGTCTCCAGCATCTCCTCCATGAGTTCGAGCTGGACGCCGCCGCCGGCGGCTTCCTGGGCAAGCCCGACGGGCGATCCGCCCTCGTCGACGAGCAGGAACTCCTCCTCGACACCAACGCTCCGCACCGGGCTACCTTCCCACGGGAACGCCTCCAGGTCCCGAGGGGGAACACTTACCCGGCGCGACGCGCTCCCAACCCGCATAACCTGACCCGGTGACCGATACAGCACGCCGCGTCGTTCGCACCTACCTGGTGCTCACGGTCCTCACCACACTCGCCGCGTCGTTCATCTGGGGTGTCAACACGCTGTTCCTTCTGGACGCAGGGCTCGACAACACCGAGGCGTTCGCTGCGAACGCCTTCTTCACCCTCGGCATGGTCTTGTTCGAGATCCCGACCGGCGTGGTAGCCGACACGAGGGGTCGCCGCTTTTCGTTCCTGCTGGGCACAGTCAGCCTGCTGGCCTCCACGGTCCTGTACTGGGTCATGTGGGCTACCAAGGCACCGTTCTGGGGCTGGGCGATCGCCTCCGTGCTGATCGGGCTTGGCTTCACGTTCTTCTCCGGCGCCACTGAGGCGTGGCTGGTCGATGCCCTCGCCGCCGCCGAATACACCGGTGAGCTCGAGACGGTGTTCGGACGCGCGCAGGTCGCCACCGGGGTCGCGATGCTGGGCGGATCTGTGCTCGGCGGGGTGGTGGCCCAGTTGACCGATCTCGGCATGCCCTACCTGGTGCGCGCAGGGTTGCTCCTGGTCACCGCTGTCGTGGCGTGGCGCTGGATGCACGACCTGGGTTTCAGCCCCGACCGGACGGCCCGTCCGCTGACAGCGATGCGCGCGGTGCTCGCGGGGGCCGTGGACGGCGGCCTGCGGAATCGGCCAGTGCGATGGCTGATGATCGCAGCCCCGTTCACCGCCGGCACCGGCATCTACATCTTCTACGCCCTTCAGCCCTACCTGCTGCAGTTGTGGGGAGACCCGGGCGCGTACAGCATTGCGGGTCTCGCTGCTGCCCTGGTTGCGGGTGCGCAAGTGGTCGGTGGGCTGCTGGTCGTTCAGGTGCGCCACCTGTTCCGCCGCCGCACGGACGCGCTCCTTCTCGGCGGCGTCCTGGGCGTAGGGCTGCTGGTCGCGATCGGGCTGGCCGGCGGATTCTGGCTCGCCCTCCTGCTGGTGGCGGTCTGGTCGATGCTCAGCGCCATGGTGAGTCCGCTGCGCCAGTCGTTCATCAACGGCGTCATCCCCTCCGCGCAGCGGGCAACCGTGCTGTCGTTCGACTCGCTGATGGGTTCGGCCGGCGGCGTCGTTGTGCAGCCGGTGCTCGGCCGGGTCGCCGATGTGGCGGGCTATCCCGCGTCCTACCTGGTGTCGGCGGGCATCCAGGCCATCGCGTTGCCGTTCGTACTGCTGGCCCGGAGCGAGCACGCGCCGAGCGACCCGATCACGACCGAGGGCCGCGAGGCTGCCTAGGCTTCAGCCATGACGCAGCGACTGTTCGTGGCCGTCGTGCCGCCACCGTCCGTGCGCGAGGCCTGGGAAGCGTTCCTTGATCCCCGCCGCGAAGCCGGAACCGAGCTGCGCTGGGTGCTGCCCGAGTCCTGGCACGTGACCTGCGCCTTCATGGGCAGCGTGGCCGACGGAGTCGTGGACGACCTCGGCGAGGCGCTCACGGCCGTGGCCGCACGCACCGCCCCGTTCACGCTGACTGTCAGCGGCGGCGGCGCCTTTCCCAACCCGGACGCAGCGAAGGTGCTCTGGCTCGGCGTGACCGATGGCGCGCTTGAACTGGGCGAGCTGGCGGTGCGGTGCCGCAACGCCGCGACGGGCCGCGGCATCGAGGTGGACGGCGGCAGGTTCCGTCCGCACGTGACCGTCGCCCGGACCAACGGCCGGCGGGTGTTGCGCTGGCTGCAGGTGCTGGACGCGATCGGACCGCAGACGTGGCCGGCGGTGGAGTTCCGGCTGGTCAGGTCGCAGTTGCTTCCCGGAGGGGCGGGCTACCAGACGGTGGGGGAGTACCTGCTCACCGCGGGCTGATGTCGCGCTGACGCGTCTGTACCTGCTCCTCCTCTGTTCCTCGCAGTTCGTACCTCACTGCTCGTCTAGGCTGGCCGACCGTGGCTGGCATCAGGGGACTCTTCGCGGATACCGCGCCGTTGGCCAACCCGTACTTCCGCCGCCTCTGGCGGGCCAACATCGTCACCGTCATCGGCGCCCAGCTCACGGTCGTCGCTGTCCCCGCACAGATCTATGCGATCACCGGCGATTCCGGCTACGTCGGGCTCACCGGCCTGTTCGGCCTGGTGCCGCTGGTGGTGTTCGGGCTGTGGGGCGGCGCGCTCGCCGACCACTTCGACCGTCGCAGCCTGCTGCTGGTGAGCACGTTCGGGTTGATCGGCACCAGCGCCCTGTTCTGGGTACAGGCGGCCCTCGACTTGCGCAACGTGTGGCTGCTGCTGGGCATCTTCGCGCTCCAGCAGGCGTTCTTCGGGCTGAACCAGCCCGCGCGCAGCGCGATCCTGCCGCGCCTGCTGCCCGCCGCGCAGTTGCCAGCCGCGTCGGCGTTGAGCATGACGGTCAGCATGGCGGGAGCCATCGCAGGCCCGATGGTGGGCGGCGTGCTGATCCCGCTCGGCTACTCCTGGCTGTACCTGATCGATACCCTCACGCTGCTCGCAACGCTGTCGGCAGTGTGGCGGCTGCCGTCCCTGCCGATCGAGAACCGTGTCGGCTCGCCGGGGCTGCGCTCCATCGTGGACGGTCTGGCCTACCTGAAGGGCCACCCGGTGCTGCTGACATCGTTCCTGCTCGACCTGATCGCCATGGTCTTCGGCATGCCCCGCTCCCTGTTCCCCGAGATCGCCCACCTCGCGTTCGGTGGCCCGATCGCCGGCGGCACCGAGCTGGCACTCCTGTTTGCTGCGATCCCCGTCGGCGCCGTACTCGGCGGCGTGTTCTCCGGCTGGGTCTCCGGGGTCACCCGCCAGGGCCGTGCGGTCGTGTGGTGCATCCTGCTGTGGGGCGTGGCGATGGCCGGCTTCGGGCTCGCGGTCGGTCTGGCGTCGCAGTGGCGGGTGCCGATGCTGGCGCTGGCCCTCGCGATGCTCGTGGGCGGAGGGGCGGCCGACATGGCCTCGTCCGCCTTCCGCAACGCCATGCTGCTCTCTGCTGCCGACGACGCCGTCCGTGGACGACTGCAGGGCGTCTTCATCGTGGTGGTGGTCGGGGGTCCCCGGATCGCTGACACCCTGCACGGGTATGCCGCCGGCGTGGTCGGAACGACGTGGGCCAGCGGTGGCGGCGGGCTGCTCGTGATCGCGCTGACCGCCCTGGTAGCGGTGCTGGTGCCGGCCTTCTGGCGCTACGTCCCCCGCGCCGAGGCAACCTAGGCCCGCGCCTCCTCGCGTCCCCGCCCCGGGGAACCTAAGCTCCAGCTATGGCTGTAGAACGGCTGTTGTGGGTCGACGGGGAGACGCAGACGGTCACCCGACGCACCGAGGACGAGCTCCCGGCACTCCTGGCCGATCCGTCGGGCTGGTTGTGGCTCGACATCCCCGAACCCGACGAGGAGACCGCAGCGCTGTTGGGCAGCGTGTTCGGGGCCCATCCGACCGCCGTCCAGGACGTCCTTGAGCGCAACCACGTCCCGCGACTGCACGTGTACGGGCAGACGCTGTTCCTGGTGCTGCATCGGCCGCAGGTGGGGGAGGGCGGCCACGTCCACTACCTGGAGCTCGACCAGTTCATCGGCCCCAACTACCTGATCACGGCGCACGGGCCGCGCAACCTCGCCGTGCCGCTGGAGATGCTGCTGCAGGAGACCGACGAGCTGGCGGACCGGATGATCACGGGCCGGCATGTGCCGGCCGGCCCGTGGGCGGCCTCGCGCCGGCTGGTGGGAGGCCTGGCGATCGCCGAGGAGAACTTCGTCAACAAGCTCGCCCGAGAGGTCGGTGTGCTGGAGAAGCAGGTCATGGTGCACGCGGGTGACGCCGACCCGCAACGGTTCCTCGAAGTGCTGTTCACGACCCGGCACGCTCTGCTCACGGTTCGCACCATGACCAGCCAGTCGGCGGAGATCTACGGGCGCGCGCTGCGCTTGCTGGCTGATCTGGACAAGGGCATCCAGAAGGGGTTGCGGGACAACAAGGACGCCTACGACAGGCTGAGCCGCATCACCCACAGCCAGCTCGACTTCCTGACCGGCATCACCGAGTACTACCGCGCCCGCACCGACACCAAGATGACCATCGCGGCCGAACGGCTGGCGGTGATCGCAGCGATCACCCTGCCGGTGACGGCCATCAGTTCGGTGATGGGCATGAACGTCATCGTCAACGACGCCACCGACTGGGTGTGGCTGTCGATCCTGCTGGTCATCATGATCGGCATGTCGCTGTGGCTCCTGCGCTGGGCGAAGCGCCAGGGCTGGTTCTGAGGGGCCGCTCAGGCCAGGGCTGCCTTCACCTTTGCCGCGACCTTGGCTCCTTGCGCCCGGCCGGCGGCGCGGGCGTTGACGGCCTTGATCACCAGGCCCATCTGCTTCATGGTCGGTGCCCCACCGATGCCGGCCGCAGCAGCGGACACCTCTTCAGCGACGATCGCGTCCAGCTCTTCGTCGGTGAGAGCTGCGGGAAGGTAACGCTTCAGCACGTCGACCTCGGACAGTTCCTTGGCTGCGAGTTCGGGACGGTTGCCCGCGGTGTAGGCCTCCGCCGAGTCGCGACGCTTGGCGACCTCACGGTTCAGCACGCCGACGACCTCGGCCTCACTGAGTACCCGGGCCTCCTTGCCGGCGACCTGCTCGTTCTTGATGGCGGCGATGGTCATGCGCAAGGTCGACAGCGTCACCCCGTCGTGGGCCTTCATCGCTGTTACCAGATCGGTCTGGAGGCGGTCGGAGAGTTCGCTCATCATTGTCCTTTCACTGCTTGCCCGGCCATTCTTCCACGACCGGGCGGCCGTCCCCGGCCGCTATAGTGAAGCCCGCTTCAGCTGGAAAGAGGTAGTACATGCCTGGGACGCCCGAGGCCGGTTCGGTCGGCGTGGTGAGCACCCAGACGGTTCGGCTCTTCACCGCTGAAAGCCCGCTCACGCTCGAGCAGGGCGGCACGCTGGGGCCCGTCGACGTGGCCTATGAGACGTACGGCACCCTCGCCCCAGCCGCCGACAACGCTGTCTTCGTCTGCCATGCGCTCACTGGCGACGCCCATGCTGCCGGCTGGCATCCCGGCGACCCGCGTCCGGGATGGTGGGACAACCTGATCGGCCCCGGCAAGCCGCTGGACACCGACCGCTTCTTCGTGATCTGCGCCAACCTGATCGGCGGCTGCCAGGGAAGCACAGGCCCGTCCTCGACAAACCCGGCGACGGGACGGGCCTACGGTCTGGACTTCCCGGTGCTGATGACGCGCGACCTCGTGGCCGTGCACCGTGCGCTCGTGAAGCACCTTGGCATCACGCGGCTGCTGGCGGCGATCGGCGGCTCGCTGGGCGGCATGCAGGTGCTGCAGTGGGGTCTCGACCAACCGGAGGACCTGGCGAACGCGCTGGTCATCGCTGCGTCCAGCCGACTGACCGCGCAGAACATCGCGTTCTCCGCCGTCGCCCGACGGGCGATCATGTCCGACCCGCACTTCGAGGCCGGCGGCTATGCAGCGGCGGGGGTGAACCCCGACGTCGGCCTGTCGATCGCGCGGATGATGGCCCACATCACCTACCTCTCCGAGGACGCGCTCACCGAGAAGTTCGGACGCCAGGTTGACCCGAACCGGGTGCAGCCGGGATTCGGGATCGACTTCACTGTGGAGAGCTACCTCGACCATCAGGGGCAGGTCTTCCTCGAGCGCTTCGACGCGCTCAGCTACCTGTACCTGACCAGGGTGATGGACTACTTCGACCCGTTCGCCGAGCCGAAGATCCTGGAGAGGGTGTTGGTCACTCCGGTGAACTGGCTGGTGTTGTCATTCGCCACCGACTGGAGGTTCGGGACCAACCACTCGCGCCGGATCGTGCGCACGCTCGAACAGGCGGGGCAGCCAGTGAGCTTCCGTGAAATTCCGTCCAACTACGGCCACGACTCGTTCCTGCTGGCCGTCGAGCCGTACCACGCCACTTTGGTCGCCTACTTCGACCGGGCGTTGTCGGAGGTGTCCCGATGACTCTTCGTCCCGACCTTGAACTGGTCGCGAGCCTGATCCCGCCCGGCAGTCGCGTGCTTGATCTCGGCTGTGGTTCCGGCGCCCTGCTGTCCGAGCTGATGCACTCGGCGAACTGCCGGGGCACAGGTGTGGAAATCGATCCTGACTCGGTCGTCGAGGCGATCCGGCTCGGTGTGCCGGTGATCGAGCTCGACATCGACGCGGAACTGGACGACTTCGCAGACCACTCCTACGACGTCGTCGTGTTGTCGCGGACCGTGCAGACGCTGCACCGTCCGTACGAGGTGCTGCAGCACATGGGACGGATCGCCGAACGGCTGATCGTCTCGGTGCCGAACTTCGGTTACTGGCGACACCGTCTGCGGTTGCTGCGTGGACGCATGCCGATGTCGCGGGAACTCCCACATGCCTGGTACGACACCCCGAACCTGCGGCACACCACCCTGGTGGAACTGGAGGAGCTGTTCGTACAGCTCGGCCTGACCATCGAGCAGCGCATCGTCCTGAGCCCCGGCGGGGTTCCGCTGAAGTCGGGAGACCGCCTGGCCCACGTCGTGGCCGGCGCAGCAGTGTACGGGCTGCGCGCCTGACTTCGCAGCCCCTGCGGGGTCGGTTGTCAATGGGCAGATCGTTTC
>JADGPA010000114.1 GCA_017882685.1 Propionibacteriaceae bacterium
CGTCGGCCAGCGCCTGGCCGAGCCCGAGCGGACCGTTCATGATCGGGCCGAGGCGGTGCTGCATCTTGCCCACCAGCCGTCGCTCGTACCAGACGTTGAAGATCGTCCAGACCAGCAGCACGACGAATAGGACGACGACCTTGATCAGTACGAGCCACCACGGATCGTTCATTCTCCGCCTCCAACACTCAGCGCGACGTCGTCGCCGAAGACCACGCCCAGTTCGCCCAGCGGCGTGCCGGGAGAGTTGGTCGGCACCCAGACGGTGCCTTCTGCCATGCCCGGGGTGATCGCCACTGGCAGCGTGTACCAGCCGGCGCCGCAGCTGAGGGTCAGTTCCTCGCCGTCGGCAACGCCGAGCTGTCCGGCCAGCGCCGGGCTGACCCGGGCGACCGACTCGCGCGCCGTGGCCGCCATGGCCTCCTCGCCGTCCTGCCCGCGGCCGCCGTCGATCAGCTGGCGCCAGGTGGACAGCTTCACGGTGACGTCACCGTCGGTCGAGCTGGTCGAGGCTGCCTTCGCAGCCTTCCTTGCAGCAGCCTTGCGGGTCGCCCTGGCCTTGGTGGCCGGTGCGTCCCAGGTGCCGAGCTCGACGATCTCTGCGAGCGCGTTCCTGGCTGTACGGATGCCGAGCGGCTTGCCGAGCCCGTCTGCGAGCGCTGCCAGCACCCGCAAGTCGGTCATCGGGGCATTCGCCTGCCTGACCACCGTGTTCACGCGTCCGGCGCGGTGCTCCCAGTTCAGGAAGGTGCCGGCGTGCTCCTCGATGAGGGCGACCGGGAAGACAACGTCCGCCCGCTCGGTGACCTCGGAAAGGCGGTTCTCGAGGGCGACAACGAACCCGGCGGCTTCCAGCCCGGCGCGGACGGCTGCCGCGTCGGCGAAGTCCGACGGCTCGATGCCCGCGACAACGAGGGCCTTCAACTCACCGGACGCTGCCGATGCCAGCATCGCAGCGGCCTCGAGGCCGGGCTCTGCGGGCAGGCTCTCCAGCTCCCAGGCGGACGCGACGTCGACGCGCGCTGTTGCATCGGCCAGCGGGCGTCCGCCGGGCAGCAGCCCGGGGAGGCACCCGGCCTCGATGGCGCCACGATCACCCGCGCGGCGCGGCACCCAGGCCAGCTTCGCGCCCGAGGCGTCGGCCAGGTCCGCAGCAGCGGCCAGTGCGCCTGCTGCGAGCGCGGCGCGCTCCCCCACCAGGATCACGTTGCCGGGCGCGAGCTCGAGCCCGGCAAGGGCTTCGGCCTCGCCGCCGGGGGCTGTGGCAACCAACGTTGCGTTGAGCTTGGTTGTGCCGGCGGTGGCGAAGGCGGCGATCGCCGTCACCAACAGGTGGCTCTTGCGGACGGCCTTGCGGAGCCGCAGGAACACCAGGGGGGACTCGTCCTCTGGCTCGAAGCCGACCAGCACGACGTGCCCTGCCTTCTCGAGGTCGGCGTAGGTGACACCGTCACCGAGCCTGCGCCCGGCGACACGGGTGGCGAGGAACGCCGCCTCGTCTGTGCCCGTGGGACGGGAGCGGAAGTCGATGCTGTTGGTTCCGAGCACGGCGCGGGCGAACTTGGAATAGCCGTAGGCATCCTCCATCGTCAACCGGCCACCGGTGAGCACGCCGGAGCTGCTGCCTGCAGCTGCCAGACCGGCGACGGCGGCGTCGATGGCCTCTGGCCACGAAGCGATCCGCAGCATGCCATCCTCACGGATCAGCGGCCGGGTCATCCGGTCCTCACCGCGGGCGGAGACGAAGGCGAAGCGGCCCTTGTCGCAGTTCCACTCCTCGTTGACGTCGGGTGCTTCTGCCGCAAGCCGGCGCTTTATCTGGAAGTGACGCTGGTCGGCGCGCAGGTGGCAGCCGCTGGCGCAGTGCTCGCAGGTGACCTCCGTGCTGACCAGGTCGAACGGGCGGCTCTGGAACCGGTAGGCAGCAGAGGTGAGTGCACCGACCGGGCAGATCTGCACGACGTTTCCGGAGAAGTAGGAGTTGTACGGGTCGTCGGCGTACCTGCCCACCTGCTGCAGGGCGCCACGCTCGACGAGGGCGATGAACGGGTCACCGGAGATCTGCTCGGAGAACCGGGTGCAGCGGGCGCAGAGCACGCAGCGTTCGCGGTCGAGCAGGATCTGGGCGGAGATCGGCACCGGCTTGGGGAAGGTGCGCTTGACGCCTTCGTAGCGGGATTCGCTGGCGCCGTTGCTCAACGCCTGGTTCTGCAGCGGGCACTCGCCGCCCTTGTCGCAGATCGGGCAGTCCAGCGGGTGGTTGATCAGGAGGAACTCCAGCATCCCCTTCTGGGACTTCGCTGCCACCGGCGAGGTCAGCTGGGTCCTGATCTGCATGCCGGGTGCGCACTCAAGGGTGCAGGACGCCTGCGGCTTGGGCATGCCCCTGCCGTTGCCCATGTCGGGCACCTCGACAAGGCACTGGCGGCAGGCGCCGACCGGGTCGAGCAGCGGGTGGTCACAGAACCGGGGAATGGCGATCCCGATCATCTCCGCGGCCCGGATGGCCAGCGTGCCCTTGGGCACCTGCACCTCGATGCCGTCGATGGTGACGCCGATCGTCTCCACCTGCGCCACCTGGTCGGCCTTGGTGACCACGCTCATGCGTGTGCTCCCTTCGTCAGGCTCAGGGATCGGTCGGGGGACTCGACCGGGAACAGCGCGCTCGCCCCGTAGGGGAACAGCTCCCAGGCCGCGGTCTTGTAGCCGTCCTCGAACTCGGCGCGGAAGTGCCGGACGGCGCTGGTGACGCAGGCGACCGCGCCGTCGGCGAGGGCGCAGAAGGACTTGCCCCCGATGCCGTCGCAGATGTCCAGCAGCTTGTCGACGTCGCCGTCGACGGCCTGACCGGCCTCGAACTTCTTCAGCAGTTGCACCAGCCACCAGTTGCCCTCGCGGCAGGGCGTGCACTTGCCGCAGGACTCGTGCTTGTAGAACTCGATCCAGCGCAGCGTCGTGCGGACCACAGAGGTGGTCTCGTCGAAGACCTGCAGCGCCTTTGTGCCCAGCATCGAGCCGGCCCCGGCCATGCCCTCGTAGTCGAGGGGGACGTCGAGGTGGTCACCGGTCAGGATCGGGGTCGACGACCCGCCCGGGGTCCAGAACTTCAGCTGGTGGCCGGCGCGGACGCCTCCGGACAGGTCCAGCAACTCGCGAAGGGTGATGCCGAGTGGCGCCTCGAACTGCCCGGGACGGTTCACGTGACCCGAAAGGGAGTAGATGGTCATGCCCTTGGACTTCTCCGTGCCCATCGAGCCGAACCAGGACGAGCCGTTCCTGACGATCGAGGGGACGCTGGCGATGGTCTCGACGTTGTTGATCACCGTCGGGGACGCGTACAGGCCGGCCACGGCGGGGAACGGGGGACGCAGCCGGGGCTGCCCGCGCCGACCCTCGAGCGAGTCGAGCAGCGCCGTCTCCTCACCGCAGATGTACGCGCCGGCACCGGCGTGGACGATGATGTCCAGGTCGTAGCCGGAGCCGTGAATGTTCGTGCCGAGGTGGCCTGCCTTGTAGGCCTGTTCGACGGCCTGCTGCATGCGACGGATGACGTGCAGCACCTCGCCACGGATGTAGACGAAAGCGATGTGGCAGTTGATCGCGTAGGACGCGATGATCATGCCCTCCACCAGGGTGTGCGGGCTGGCCAGCAGCAGCGGCATGTCCTTGCAGGTGCCCGGTTCGGACTCATCTGCGTTGACAACGAGGTAGGTCGGGTTCGGGTTGTCCTTCGGCACGAAGCTCCACTTCATGCCGGTCGGGAAGCCCGCTCCCCCGCGTCCGCGCAGGCCGGATTCCTTCACCAGGTCGGTGACCTCGGCAGGGGCCAGCTTCAGTGCGGTGCCGACGGCCTCGTAGCCGCCGGTGGCGGTGTAGGCCTTCAGCGTCCAGGACTTCTCTGCACCCCACTGGGCAGAGAGGACGGGCGTCAGGGTGTCGGTCACTTGGCATCCTCCGGCTTCGGTGCGGCCCAACCGTTGGCATCGGCGATCGACTTGCCCAGCAGGGACGCCTCGCCGGCGCTCGGACCCTCGTCCGCGCGTCCGTCGGGGAACCCGGCGAGCACCCGCTCGGCCTCCCGCCAGGAGGTGATCGTGGCCCCGCGGGTGGACGCCACGTCCTTGCCGACGGCCAGGTCGTCGATCAGCCGGTCGGCCTTGCCCGGGGTCATGTTGTCCATGAATTCCCAGTTGACCATCATGACCGGGGCGAAGTCACAGGCGGCGTTGCACTCGATCCGCTCCAGGCTGAAGGTGCCGTCGGCCGTGGTCTCGTCGGGCTCGATGCCGAGCTTCGCGGAGACCTTCTCCAGCAGCGTGTCGCCGCCCATCACCGCGCACAGCGCCGTGGTGCAGACCCCGACGTGGTGCTTTCCGCCGGGACGGCGGCGGTACATGGTGTAGAAGGTCGCGACGCCGGAGACCTGGGCTGTGGAAATGCCCAGCACGTCGGCGCAGGCCTCGATTCCGGCCGGGGAGATCCGGCCGTCGACGCTCTGCACCAGGTGCAGCATCGGCAGCAGCGCAGAACGGGCCTGCGGGTAGCGCCCGGCCAGTTCGCGCAGCTCGGCCATGGTGGCCTCGTCGATGCTGGTGGTGGTGTCGGTCATGTCCACTTCACCCGATTCGGGGAAGAAGGACTGGAACTCGTGGCCACTCATCGGTCCACGCCTCCCATCACGGGGTCGAGGGAACCGATGGCAACGACTATGTCAGCCAGCATGCCGCCCTCGCACTGGATCGGTACGGACTGGAGGTGGTTGAACCCTGGGTCGCGCATGTGGACCCGGAACGGCTTGGTGCCGCCGTCGGAGACCACGTGGCAGGCCAGCTCGCCCTTGGGGCTCTCGATCGGCACGTAGGCCTGGCCCGGCGGGACGCGGAAGCCCTCTGTCACCAGCTTGAAGTGATGGATCAGGGCCTCCATGGACTCACCCATGATGTGCTTGATGTGCTCGTGGCTGTTGCCCTGGCCGTCGGGGCCGAGCGCGAGGGTTGCCGGCCAGGCGATCTTCGGGTCGTCGACCATCACCGGCTGCCCGGTGGAGGCCTCGAGCCGGTCGGTGGCCTGCTTGACGATCTTCAGGCTCTCCCACATCTCGTCAAGGCGCACCCGGAAGCGGCCGTAGGCGTCGGAGGTGTCCCAGGTGATCACGTCGAAGTCGTAGGTCTCGTAGCCGCAGTAGGGCTGCTGCTTGCGCAGGTCCCAGGCGTAGCCGGTCGACCGGAGGATCGGGCCGGTGACACCGAGCGCGAAACAGGCAGACAGGTCCTGGTGGCCGACGCCGACCATGCGGCCCTTGAAGATCGGGTTCTCGTTGCAGAACGCCGCGTACTCCGGCAGGTGCTTCTCCAGCCAGTTGATCACGTCGTGCAACTGGGCGATGCCTGTCTCGGGCAGGTCGATCGCGACGCCGCCGGGACGGATATAGGCGTGGTTCATGCGCAGGCCGGTGACAGCCTCGAAGAAGTCGAGGATCATCTCCCGCTCGCGGAAGCCGATCGTCATCACCGTCAGGGCGCCGATCTCCATGCCGCCGGTGCCGATCGCGATCAGGTGGGACGCGATGCGGCACAGCTCCATCATCAGGACCCGGATGTCGCTGGCCCGCTGCGGGATCTGGTCGGTGATGCCGAGCAGCCGCTCGACAGCGAGGCAGTACGCCGCCTCATTGAACAGCGGGGACACGTAGTCCATGCGGGTTACGAACGTGGTGCCCTGCGTCCAGGACCGGTACTCCATGTTCTTCTCGATACCGGTATGCAGGAAGCCGATGCCGGGACGGATGCTGGTGACGGTCTCGCCGTCGCACTCCACCATCAGCCGAAGCACGCCGTGGGTGGACGGGTGCTGCGGGCCCATGTTGATGACGAGGACCTCGTCACCCCGTTCGGCCTGCTCGCCGGCGATGTCGGCCCAGTCGCCGCCTCCCATCGCCGTGTAGACGGTGCCTTCGGTCTCATCACCGGGGCTGGCGTAGAGGTCGTTGCGATCAACGGTCATCGGTAGCTCCTGCGCGCTTCAACCGGGGGCACGGTGGTGCCCTTGTACTCGATCGGGATGCCGCCCAGCGGGTAGTCCTTACGCTGCGGGTGGCCTACCCAGTCGTCGGGCATCAGGATCCGGGTGAGGTGCGGGTGGCCGTCGAAGATGATCCCGAACATGTCCCAGGTCTCACGCTCGTGCCAGTCGGCAGCCGGGTAGATCGCGACGACGCTCGGGACGTGCGGATCGGCATCCGGGCAGGACGTCTCCACGCGCAGGCGGCGATTGTGGGTCATCGACTGCAGGTGGTAGGCGACGTGCAGCTCCGCGCCGACGTCATCGGGGTAGTTGACGCCCGACACGGACGCGCAGAACTCGAAGCGCAGCAGGGCGTCGTCGCGCAGGGCCTGCATCGCCTCACTGAGCTTCTCCCGCGGGATGTGAAAGGTGAGTTCGCCACGGTCGAGGACGACCTTGGTGTACGGATCGGCGACGAGGGTCGCGAGACGGGCGTGCACCTGGTCGTACCAGGAGCCGAACGGCGGCTCGGACGGGGCAGGCCAGTCCGTGGCCCGCACGATGCGGCTGTAGCCGGAGGTGTCGCCGGCGCCTTCGCTCCACATGCCCTTTCGGAGGGCGATCGGCGTCGCTTCCTCACCGACGGCCGGGGTGAGGACCGGGTCGGCCTGCGCGTCCTCGCGCTCCACTCCGGCCTTCGGGGAGGCCTCGGGGTCGGTGACCGGCTCGCTGACGGTCTTCTCCTCGCCGGGCAACTTCTCCGCGGTCATCGCAAGAGGCCCTTCATCTCGTGCGTGGCGGGGGCGACCAGCGCCGCGGCCTCAGCTTCCTCGAACGCGTCCAGTTCGTTCTGGGCCATCGGTCGCTTCATCACGACCTCCTTGCGCAGCTTCCACATGGCGTCGATGAGCATGTCGGGCCGCGGCGGACAGCCGGGCACGTAGATGTCAACGGGAACGATGTGGTCACCGCCCTGGACGATCGCGTAGTTGTTGAACATGCCGCCGGAGGAGGCGCAGACGCCCATCGCCATGACCCACTTCGGGTTCGGCATCTGGTCGTAGACCTGGCGCAGCACGGGGGCCATCTTCTGGCTGATCCGGCCGGAGATGATCATCAGGTCGGCCTGGCGCGGTGAGGCGCGGAAGACCTCCTGGCCCCAGCGGCCGGCGTCGAATCGCGGCGCGCCGTAGGCCATCATCTCGATGGCGCAGCAGGCCAGCCCGAAGGTCGCCGGCCAGAACGACGCCTGCCGCATCCAGCCGAACACCCCTTCGAGCGTGGTCAGCACCACGCCCTGCGGAATCTTGTCCTCAATGCCCATATCTGCTTCCCTGCCTCTGATCAGTCCCAGTCCAGGCCGCCGCGACGCCAGACATAGGCGTAGGCGACGAAGACCGTTGCCATGAACAGCACCATCTCGAGCAGGGCGAACAGGCCCAGCTGCTTGAAGGTCACGGCCCACGGATAAAGGAAGATGGTTTCGATGTCGAAGACGATGAACAGCATCGCCGTGATGTAGTACTTGATCGGGAAGCGCCCGCCGCCGACCGGCCCGGGCGTCGGCTCGATGCCGCATTCGTACGAGCTGTACTTGACCTTGTTGTACCGCGCCGGGCCGAGGAACGAGCTGAGGGTGATCGAGATCGCAAGGAACCCTGCGGCCAGGGCCATGATGCCCAGCAGTGGAATGTAGGGGCTCATCGGGTAACCCGTCCCTTCTGCAACACGGCTGTTGTCGATTTGTTCATGCTGAGGGTGCCACCTTTGCGAGGGTGCTGATGACCTTGTCCATCCAATCACCATCCCGGGTGTCGTAGAGGTGCGCGAGCAGTTTCATGGTGAACCGCATCAACGTCGGCCGCGGAAGACCGTAGCGGGTGCACAGGTGCATCACTTGCGGGTGCTCGATCAGGGAGACGAACACCTGCCCGAGCCGGAAGTACCCGCCCCATTCGGACTTCAACCGGGCCGGGTAGCCAGCGAGCGCACGCTCGGCGCTGGGGGTTCCGAAGCCGCGGAAGCGGGCGTCGGCGATGGCGTCGGCGGCCATCTCTGCCGCCTCCATCGCGTAGGAGATGCCTTCGCCGTTGAACGGGGAGACCATGCCGCCGGCGTCCCCGACCAGCAGCAGTCCTCGGGTGTAGGCGGGCTGGCGGTTGAAGCTCATCGGGAGCGCTGCGCCGAGCGTCGGGCCAACCTGGTTCTCGGGGGTGAAGCCCCATTCCGGCGGGGTGCTGGCCAGCCAGCGGGAGAACATGTCGCGGTAGTTCAGTTTGGCCGGTTCCGAGCTGGAGGCGACAGTGCCGAGGCCCACGTTGACGGTGCCGTCGCCCATGCCGAACACCCAGCCGTAGCCGGGCAGCAGCGCGGATTCCCCCGGCTTGCCGTCCCACAGCTCCAGCCACGACTCCATGTAGTCGTCATTGGTGCGCGGGGACGTGAAGTAGGCGCGCACGGCGACGCCCATCGGACGGTCGGTGCGCTTCTCCAGGCCCATCCCCAGCGCCAGGCGCGCGGAGTTCCCGTCGGCCGCCACGACGACCGGGGCACGGAAGCTGCGTCCGTCCTTGGTGGTGACGCCGACGATGCGGTCGGTGCGCGGGTCGATGATCGGGGCGGTCACGTTGGTGAGCTCGTGCAACCTTGCACCGCCGGCGACGGCGCGGTCGGCGAGGATCTTGTCGAATTGCGCCCGGGCCCGAACGAGGCCGTAGGGCGGGAACTCCGACAACTCCGGCCAGGGGAGCTCGAACGGTTCGGCGCGTCCGCCGTAGACACGGAGGCCCAGGTTGCGCACCCAGCCGGCGTCCTCGCTGGTGTCAATGCCGAGCTTGATCAGCTGTTTCACCGCACGCGGCGTGAGCCCGTCCCCGCAGACCTTCTCCCGCGGGAAGGCCGCCTTCTCCAGCAGAACGACGTCCAGTCCGCGTTCGGCGAGGTAGGCGGCTGCGGTGGACCCGCCCGGGCCGGCACCGACGACGATCACATCGGCTTCGACACCCCTGCCGGCGGCCGGGGCTGCCGGCATGGGCTCGGACACGGAAACTCCTGCGCTTGGGCTTTGGGGAACTCCCCTCAGTCTAGGCAATCGATGGGCCGCAGACCATTTGGCGTCCCGCACGGACCGCCGGGGGGAGCGGCTATCCTGCGGTGGTGATTCACCACCCGCCCGGCCCACAGTGGCGAGCGATGACGATCCGCATCGACGATCCCGGCGACCTGACCGCCTACCTGGCTCCCGTCGGGGGTCAAGCGTGGCTCCGTCGCGGCGACGGCATGGTCGGCGTCGGTGAGATCGCCCGGTTCGAGGGCGGCACCGCAGCAGAAGCCGACGAATGGTGGCAGGAGGCCTGCGGCCGCATCGAGCAGGAGACCGAACTGCCGGAAGTACCCGGCACTGGCCCGATCGCCTTCGCCTCGTTCGTCTTCGACCCCGGCCACAGCGCAAGGCAGTCCATCGTGATCGTGCCGCGGGTGGTCATCGGTCGCCGCAACGGGCAGAGCTGGCTGACGGTGATCGGCGCCATGGATCTCCCCTTGCCGGTTATGCCCGACCAGGCGCCCCGGCCGGCGGAGCCGGTGGCAGTCACCGAGGTCGGCACCAGCCTCGGCCGCGCCGAATGGCAGGGCATCGTCGAGGAGGCTGTGGGTCGGATCGGACGCGGCGAGCTGGACAAGGTGGTGCTGGCACGAGGAGTCACGCTGGCATCGGAGGCCCCGCTCGACCCCAACTGGCTGGTGATGGCCCTCGTCGAGAACTACCGCACCTGCTGGACCTACCACGTCGACGGCCTCGTCGGAGCGTCCCCCGAGATGCTGATCCGGCGGGAGGGCGGCCTGGCCATGTCCCGGGTGTTGGCCGGCACGATCCGCCGCAACGGCGGGGAGGAACTGGACCTGAAGCTGGCCCACTCACTCGCCCGCTCCGGCAAGAACCTGATCGAGCACGAACTCGCCGTGGAGTCGGTGGCCCGCGCGCTTGCGCCGTTCTGTTCCGGCATGAACGTGCCGGACGCCCCCTATGTCCTCGAGCTGCCGAACGTGCTGCACCTCGCCTCTGACGTGACGGCTGTCGTGCACCCCGGCGTGACCGCCCTGCGGCTTGCTGGAGAACTGCACCCGTCAGCCGCCGTGTGTGGGACGCCGACCCCGGCTGCCCGGGCTGCGATCGCAGAACTGGAGCACCTTGACCGGGGTCGCTACTCCGGCCCGGTCGGCTGGCTGGACTCCTCCGGTGACGGCGAGTTCGCGATCGCGCTGCGCTGCGGGCTGGTGCATGCCGACGACCCGCGCCGGATCACGCTGTACGCCGGGTGCGGCATCGTGGCGGAGTCCGATCCGGGCGAGGAGTTCGCAGAGACCGAGGCCAAGCTGATGCCCATGCTGGAGGCCCTCGGCGTGCCCGCGGCACGGCACTGACCTCTCCTGCGTCCACAGCCGGCAGCCGTCATTAGGCGCAAGCCCCAATCAATGAGTCAATAGAGTCATGATTGATCTGTACACCAGAAGTGGTCGACTGCTACAGGTGCAAGGCAACAGCCTCCACTCACGTTCAGGGAGCTACCTCGGCCAGCTCATCAACAACAAGGTGTTCGATCCCAACGGACGCTACTGCGGCACCGTCGTCGGCGATCGCGTGGTGTACCGCACCATCGACAGCGCTGCCACCGTCACCGCCACCGTCGGCACAGTGCTCCCCGCGAGCGTGGTGCCCAACCGCTCCGGAACGTCCCTGTGGGGACGGGAACCCAACTTCGTCGACTGAGCCGCCTCAGGCCGGCTTCGCGCCGATCAGCTGGATCAGGTTGCCGCAGGTGTCGTCGAAGACGGCGACCATGGCCGGCCCGATGTCGGTGGGCTGTTGGGTGAACACGACACCTGACGCGAGCAGGCGTTGGTACTCGGCTTCGACATCATCCACGGCGAACTGCGCCAGCGGGATGCCGTCGTCGGCCAGCGCATCTCGATAGGGCTTCACCGCGGGTGCCCCGACGGTTCCAGCAGCAGCTCCGGCCCGTCCGGTGCATCAGGGGAGACGACGGTGAGCCAGAAGTCGTCGCCCAGCGGGATGTCGTGGCGGGTGACGAAGCCCAGCACCTCGGTGTAGAACGCGTGTGCTGCGCGCTGGTCGTCGACGTAGATGCTGGTCAGGTTGATTCTCATGGCTGTTTCCTCCCGGTCGTTGGCCAACGCTGGGTGATGGCAGCGAGGGGCCCGCTGTTGAAGTGGTGCACCTTCGTGCGGCCGCGACGCTCCGTCGTGACCAGGCCGGCGTCCTCGAGGACAGCCAGGTGTTGCGAGATGGCCTGCCGCGTCGAGCCGACCCCGTGGCGGGTCAACAGCACGGTGCAGAGCTCGAACAGGGACTGTCCGTCGCGGGCAGCAAGTTCGTCGAGGATGAGCCGCCTGGTCTCGTCGTCGAGGGCCTTGAAGACCGTGGTCACAACCCGAGTATAGGCAAGCCGTTACTTGCCTATCAAGAGACGAGTGCCGGCCGAGTGGCTCGCGGAGGTCAGCCGATCCGTTCGGCCAACGACACGATGATCCCTTCCGGGCCACGGACGTAGGCCATTCGCCACACATCCTCATACTGGCCGATGCCTCCGACCAGGCCGTAGCCGTTTGTGGCCGCCCACTCGACGGCCGCGTCCAGGTTGCGGACCTCGAAGGCCACGTTGCGCAATCCCAACTCGTTGGCGGGGGCCGACGGCGAACCGGGCAGGTGATCTGGGCGAACGAAGGATGACAGCTCCAGCAGCGTGCCCCCGCCAGGTGGTCGCAACATCACGATCTCGGTCCGGGCGCCAGGGATGCCGATGACCGTGTCCAGGAACTCGCCCTCGACGAACATCCGGCCCTCCACCTCCAGGCCAAGCCCGACTAGGAAGGCCGTCACGGTGTCTAGGTCCGCAACGGTGATGCCGACATGATCAAGACGCTGTACGTAGGCCATGAGTCATCCTCCGGTTCTCAGTGACAACGGGGCCAGACACGGTATCCCAGATACGCAGGGTGTGGGCGTCGGCCTTGCGCTCGGTTTCTTGGTCGACGTCCCGGTGGTCTTGGGGGCCGGGGTGGGTGACGTTGTGCGAGGCGGGGTCTGGTAGGTGGGAACGCGGATCGTGCTCACCTTCAGGGCGTGGCCGTGGACTCTGGCGAAGTCGTCCATCGCTGACTGCGTCACCGGCTTGTTGCTGACGACCTCGCGCTACGCGGGCAGCAGGACCGTCTTGCAGTCCCCGTTGGCGTCCGGGTCTTTGTACTGCCATGCGGTGAGCTGACGGTAGAGTTCTGGGCATGTGTGCTGGTGCGTCCGTGACTCGTCCCTGCCGTCTTCGCTGACGGCGCCGGGACAGTCGGTAAGTAACGTCCTCGGTTCCGCGCCGCCGGCTTCCCGCCGGGCGACCATTTCGCGTTGCCTGGCCCCTGCATCCCTCAGGAGCCGCCGCATGTACGTACGCAAGCATCCCGAGCCGACCGATCCACGCGTCGGCACAGCAATCGTTTACCTGATCGTCGGCCTTCCCGGCGCAGGGAAGACAACTCACGCGAAGGAACTGGAGATCAGCGCGTCGGCGCTGCGGCTAACGCCGGACGAGTGGCAGATCGTGCTGTTCGGCGAACAAAACCCGCCTGACAAGCGTGACCTCGTTGAAGGCAAGTTGATTCAGCTCGGCATGCGGGCCGCCGAGCTGGGCACCAATGTCGTCTTCGACTTCGGGTTCTGGGGCAAGGACGAGCGATCGGCGCTCCGCTGGATCGCTGGCACCGTCGGCGCGCGCAGTCAGGTCGTCTACCTGCCGATAGACCACCAGGAGCAACACAGGCGTGTCACCAATCGGTTCGCGAGCACGCCCGATCAAACGTTCCACATGAGCGACGTTGAACTTGAGCAGTGGCGGGCCCAGTTTCAAGCGCCGGACGACGAGGAACTGCGAGGTTCTCAGATTCCACCGGTCCCACCAGAGCATGCGACATGGTCGGAGTGGGCCTCGCAGCGCTGGCCATCCTTGCCCGACCGGTACGCCCCGACCGCACATCGGCGGAGTCGCGCGTGTGGTTGGCCGCGCCAAACCTGATGGGAAGCGAGGACTCGCGAACGGGTCAGGAGGCATACCGGTGGTGCAGCCGCCAGCGCCGCTCACCCGGCGGCGCGCCCAAACCCACCGGAGCGCCGAACTCGGGTCTGCCGTTGTGGTCGAGCCGAATCAGCCATTGCTGATCGGGTGGTCCGTTCGGGTTCGGCTCCACGAGGTGGTGGTGGAACGCGCACAACAGGACGCCATTGCCGAGTTCCGTCCTTCCGCCGAGGAACCAGCTCACGATGTGGTGCGCTTCGCACTCCTCCGGGCCCCGGTCACACCCGGGGAAAGCGCAGCCCTGGTCGCGCGCGATCAGCAACGCGCGCAGGTGACCGGTGAAGAGCCGCCGCCGCCGGCCGAGGTCGAGGGGCACGGACCCGCCGTTCATCACCACCGGCAGGATCTCGGCATCGCAGGCCAGCCGCCTCGCCTCGCCTGCCGTGATCTTGTCCCCGGTGTTGAGCAACGTTGCCGTACCCAGGCGGCCCTTGAGCACATCGAGGTCGACCGCAACGAGGATGCGCGGACGGTCAGCGCCCAGGCGCGGGAGTCGCTGGCAGGACCTGAAATGGCTGGCCAGCGTAACCAGCGCGTCCGCCTGCGCCCGCGTCCAGGACAGTTCGTCGCCCGCGGCCCGAGCGGTCTTGCGCTGGCTGGAGGCCAGGGAGCGCAGGACGCCAACGAGCTGCTGGCCCGCCAGCTTGCCCAGCTTCCCGCGAAACACGAAGGCGCCGTCTGCGTCCTTGCGCCAGCTCAGGTAGCGATCACGCTCCTGCTCGGCCTCGATCCGTTCGATCGCGCGCCGGTCGGCATCCTCGGCAACCTCAGGAGCGACCACCTCAACGACGCGGTTCACCAGACGGGAGAGCCCGCAGGGACCGAACTCGTGACCCAACTCGACCAACTGGGCGACAACTGCCTCGCGCTGGTCACTGTCCAGATCGCGCGGCAGCCGGTCGAGGCCGTGCA
>JADGPA010000115.1 GCA_017882685.1 Propionibacteriaceae bacterium
GGGAGCGAAGGCTTCGGTCGCGGTACGAGCGAACTCGTTCGCGGC
The DNA here is from genome assembly GCA_017882685.1 of Propionibacteriaceae bacterium. Lineage (GTDB taxonomy): Bacteria > Actinomycetota > Actinomycetes > Propionibacteriales > Propionibacteriaceae > Propionicimonas. The sequence continues at coordinate 46 of JADGPA010000115.1, forward strand.
ATCGGTCGCGGCCTTGAAGGCGGCGTCGGTCGCAGCGGCGCCGTTCTCGGCCGCCTTGGTGGTGGCGGTAGCCATGGCAAGTCTCCGATTCTGTGCGGGGTCTGAGTGTCTGGTGCGCGGCGGGGTCGTCGGCAGCCCTCGCCTGTTAGCACGTTAGCACCGCTCACAGCTAATCAGCAAGCAAAAGGTAATGCGCGGGCACAAATGCGGTTACATATCCATTCCGCCGTTGACGCCCCAGACCTGGCCGGTGATGTAGGAGGAGGCGTCCGCGGCCAGGAAATGCACCACTCGGGCGATTTCCTGCGGGCTGCCCAGGCGTCGCAGAGGAATGCCCTCCTTGATCTTGTCCAGGACCTTCTCGGGCACGGCGGCGACCATTTCCGTGGAGATGTAACCAGGGGTGACGGTGTTGACCGTCAGCCCGATGCTGCCGTCGTCGAGCTTGCCGGAACGGGCCAGCAGGAACGCGGCCTCCCGGGCAAAGGTCTTGGTCAGCCCGAACAGCCCGGACTTCGAGGCGGCGTAGTTGGCCTGCCCGATGTTGCCCACCTCGCCGATGATCGACGAGACGTTGATGATCCGGCCGGTGCCACGCTCGACCATGTGCGCCAGGGCCGCCTGGGAGAGGAAGAAGGCGCCGGACAGGTTGACGTCCAGCACCTTGTGCCAGTCCTCGTCGGTGAGCTTGAGGATCGTCTTGTCGATGGTGATGCCGGCGTTGTTGACCAGGATGTCCAGCCGGCCGTGCTGTTCGAGCACCTCGGCGACCACCCGCCGACAATCCTCCCCGGACGCCACGTTGCCCTGGTGCACCGTCACCGCGAGGGTCGGGCCGAAGGTGCTCCGGAAGTCGGCGGCGAACCGCTCGGCCTTCTCGACGTTGCCGCTGTAACCGGCCGCGATCGACGCGCCCTGGGCGGCCAGGCTGTGGCCGATCGAGGCGCCGATTCCTCGGGTCCCGCCCGTCACCAGCGCCACCCGGCCGGCCAGCTTGCTGCCGATGATCCCGGTGGGCTCGCCCTCCGGAATCGCGTTCGGGTCGGTGTTCTTGGACTGGACGGACATCTGAGCCTCCGAGGTTCTGTCTCCGGGGTTCGTCGGCAGGGTTGTCGGCGCCAGTGCTCCCGCGACCCTACCGGCGCAGTGTGATGCCCGCGGGGCAGGTGCGGTCTCCGTCGAGCTCCGCGATCCGGGAGTGAATCGCCGATCACCTCCGTGGCCCGCGAGCAACCCCGGGGCGCGACGTGGCAGGGTGGGCGGGTTCGTGACGCACCGGTGCGGGATCAACCCGCCCTGGGCGGAGTGGGCCGGTGACTGATATACCCAGGGCTTGGATTCTCCAGCCCGCGAGCAAACCGGGAGACGCGAAAATGCAGCCATTTGTGGTGAACCGGCACGGCCGCCTGGTGTTCCCCTCGAACTTCCAGCCCGACCTGGACTTCTCGGTCATCGAATCCGAGGACCAACTGGACAGCGTGATCCGGCGTGACTTCGAGACCAAGGCGCCCAAGGGCACCGACATCGTGAACCGGATCGATGCCGGCCACTACGCCAGCCGGTACGAACTGATGCGCGATGTGGCGCTGAACCTGTTCTGGGTGAACAGGTTTGCCATGACCATGTACGACAAGCAGCCCGTCAGGTGGCGGGATGTTCCGCGCACCCGCGAGGACATCTTCCTGCCGATCGTCGCGCCCTGGATCGATCGGGAGGCCAAGGTCGACGCCGTCGATCAGGCCTATCGCGCGCTGCCGGTGACGTGGAACGAGGAGTCGGAGGACCGGGTCTGGTCCGGTTTGTTCGACGCCTTCGGCCACCGCACGTTCGACGCCACCCGGCTGCCGTCGATCAAGCCGACCATCGCCGAGGCGCTGCAGGAACCGGAGAGCCTGACCTTCACGCTGGCCGGCTACGACCCCAACCACCGCTACTACGGGTACGACGAGATCGTCAACGTCACCGACGAGGTACCCGAGTTGGAGGCGCTGCAGCGCTGGTCGATGGTGCTGCACAACCAGTACCCCTGGGATCGATCCGAGGTCAGGTTGACGCCGGTCGGTGAGCTGGCCGATGACGACGTGGTGGTGCTGTTCCTGCCGCGCAACCGGGACGTGCTGCGCTTCGTCGGCAAGGTCAAGGCGGAGACGGCGTCCGGGAACCCTGCGCCGGCCAAGGTGTCGACGCTGTCCACCAAGCAGACGGTCGAGGCGAAGGACCCGATCCGGCCCTACCCGGCCGTCGACGTGGGGCAGAGCTTCACCATCAAACCCAAGATCGAGGCGCTGGCCATCGTCAAGGGCGAATACGTCTGCACGAACGACGACCTGATCCGCAACGCGGCCTACAGCTGGTCGCCGATGAGCGCCGCGGAGATCAGCCAGAAGACCGGTATCGAGCAACGCCGCTACACCGCGCGCGGGCTCGAGGAGATCTCGCTGGACGCCGCGAAGGCGGCGCTCGCGCACGCCGGCCGGCAGCCCGAGGAGATCGGCGCGGTGCTGTTCTGCTCGTGCACCAGCGCCCGGATGATGCCGTCGACCGCGACCTGGATCACCGGGCAACTCGGCATGCTGCAAACGCACTCGTCGGTCGACCTGGTCGCCGCCTGTGCGGGGCTGCCCTACGGCCTGTCCGAGGCGGTCCGGCTGCTGCAGGAGGTGAACCGGCCGGTGTTGCTGGTCTGCGGGGAGAAGTTCTCCGACAAGATCGGCACTGTCCGCCCGTCCCGGATGATCTTCGGCGA
>JADGPA010000116.1 GCA_017882685.1 Propionibacteriaceae bacterium
AGCGGCCCAACGCCAACTACTTCCGCACGTGCACCACGGACGCCGTTCAGGGTCCGTTCGCCGCGCAGTACCTGCTGGACAAGGGCATCAAGAAGGTCGCAACCATCCACGACAAGCTGACCTACGGGCAGGGCCTCGTGGCTGCCTTCAGCGAAGCGTTCAAGGCTGGCGGTGGCACCATTACGGCTGCCGAGACCATCAACCCCGACGACAAGGACTACAGCGCCGTCATCTCCAAGGTGAAGCCGACCGGTCCCCAGGCCATCTACTACGGCGGCCAGTACCCGCAGGCGGGCCCGCTGTCCAAGCAGGCCAAGGCTGCCGGCCTCAACGTCCCGCTGATGGGTGGCGACGGCATCTTCGACCCCACCTTCATCAAGCTGGGCGGCTCGGATGGCGACCTGGCCACCTCGGTCGGTGCGCCGGTTGAGAGCCTGGATTCGGCGAAGGCCTTCGTTGCCGCTTACGGCAAGGCAGGGTTCAGTGAGCCCTACGCCGCTTACGGCGCGTACTCCTTCGATGCGGCGAATGCCATCATCAACGCGCTGAAGGTGAGCCTTGCTTCCGCGACCGATGCCAAGTCGGCTCGTCAGGCCACCATCGATGCGATGGCCAAGGTCAGCTTCGACGGCGCCACCGGCAAGGTCGCCTTCGACGAGTTCGGTGACTCCGTGTCCCGCGTGCTGACGGTCTACACCGTCTCCGGCGGTGCCTGGAAGGCAGAGAAGACTGGCGAACTGAAGTGATCCACGGCCCGTCGGCGTCCGCCCGTGAACGGGTGGGCGCCGACGGGTCAACCCAATTCGGCATAGGGGTGCTGCCAACGTGGACCTGCTAGACCTGTTTCTTCAACAGCTGATCAACGGCCTGTCACTCGGTTCGTTGTATGCCCTGATCGCGGTGGGCTACACCGTCGTCTACGGCATCGTCCAGCTGATCAACTTCGCCCACGGCGAGATCTTCATGATCGGCGCCTTCGGTGCCTACGCCACCTGGATGCTGATGGGGCAGCCCACGGACTGGAATGCACCGATGTCCATCCTGGTGCTGCTGCCCGTGCTGATCATCGGTGGTGTGGCAGCGTCGGTCACGGTGGCCCTCCTCACGGAGCGGTATGCGTACCGTCCCCTGCGCAACGCGCCCCGATTGGCGCCCCTGATCTCCGCGATCGGCGTCTCGGTGTTCCTGCAGGAAGCCGTCCGGCTGTTCTACGGCGAGATCCCGGGCTTCCCGACCGCCAAGAGCGCCATCCCGTTCCCGTCGATCCCCGGCATCTCCGGTTCGGCTTTCCAGTTCGGCGGCGTGACCGTCCAGATGACGGCCGTTTTCACGGTCGGTGCGCTCGCTGTGTGCACGGTGTTCCTCTGGTTCTTCGTGAACCGCACCAAGACCGGTCGCGCCATGATCGCGACCTCGCAGGATCCCGACACCGCGCGGCTGATGGGTATCAACGTCGACAAGGTGATCATGGCCGCCTTCGCCGTCGGTGCAGCCCTCGCCGCGATTGCCGGCGTCGCGCACGGCCTGCGTTACTCCAACATCGATTTCCGGATGGGCTTCCTCGCCGGCCTCAAGGCGTTCACCGCAGCCGTCCTCGGTGGCATCGGCAACATCAACGGTGCCGTTGTCGGCGGCCTTGTGCTCGGCGTGGTCGAGGCCATGGCGACGACCTTCATTCCCGGCCAGTTCGGAAGCGCGGCCTGGAAGGACGTCTGGGCGTTCGTCCTGCTGATCCTGGTCCTCGTCTTCCGTCCACAGGGCCTGCTCGGCGCGAAGGTGGTGGACCGCGCATGAGGGCGATCATTTCTGACGAGACAAAGGTTCGCCTGCGTTACCCGGCCCGCGCCGTCGGCATCCTCGGCGCCGTGCTGATGATCGCCTCGATCATGATGCCGTGGGCCTACGGGCATGAGGCGCTCGACGACATGGGCTTCTACGGCGCACCGTCACCCCTGCAGGTCTTCTTCGTGATCCTGCCGGTGATCGTGCTGCTGCTCCTCGCCGCGCCGCTGGTGGGCAAGCCGAGACTCGGCAAGTTCGCCCGTGCACTGGCGTGGAACACCTCTGCGAAGACGGCCTCCATCGCCGCAACGGCGACCGTTGCCGTCGCGCTGATCGACATCGCCATCGAGCTCGAGGGCCTGGTCAACGTGGAGGTCGGCGGCTGGCTCGCACTGGTCGGCGGGATCGTCGCCATCGCTGCGACGCTGTTCCTGCCCGACTCGCCCGAACCGACGCTCGACCGGATGAAGAGCCCGAACTGGTTGCAGATCCTCGCCATCGTCGTCCTGATGGGCATGCTGCTGTTCACGGCCGCCTTTGCCCTGAGCCTCGACAAGGCCGGCCAGTTCCTGATGTTCGCGGCGTTCCTCGTCGGCGTCGTGTTGGTGCTGCGCCAGGTCGGGGTGTTCGCCTGGCTCGGCCTCGCCGCAGCCAACAACAACCGCGTCCTGGTGCTGTCGGCGTTCATCGTCGCCTTCGCCTTCCCGTTCACGCAGAACGGGTCGGACGCCAACATGTCGATTGCGTCGCAGGTGCTGATCTTCGCAGCGGCTGCCCTCGGCCTGAACATCGTCGTCGGTCTCGTCGGACTGCTCGACCTGGGCTATATCGCCTTCCTCGGTGCGGGCGCGTTCACCGCTGCCGTGCTGTCGGACTCGGCCTTCGCCACCGTCAACTTCAAGCCCCCGTTCATCATCACGGTGCTGATCGCCGGCGTTGTCTCGTCGCTGCTCGGCCTGCTGATCGGTGCGCCGACGCTGCGGGTGTCCGGTGACTACCTGGCCATCGTCACGCTGGCGTTCGGCGAGATCTTCCGCATCACCATGAACAACCTGGACGGCACGGACGGCCCGAACCTCACCAACGGCCCGAACGGTATCCCGGGCATTCCCGACCTGAACATCTTCGGATACGACCTTGGTGCCGTGCACGACATCTTGGGCATCGAGATCGGCCGTTTCGCCAACTACTACTGGCTCATGTTGATCGTGATCGCCGTGATCATCGTGGTGTTCATGAACCTGAACTACTCCCGCATCGGCCGCGGTTGGGTTGCCATCCGCGAGGACGAGCTGGCGGCTGAGGCCATGGGCGTGAACGCCTTCGCGCTGAAGCTGCTGGCCTTCGCCGGTGGTGCCTTCCTGGCCGGGGTCGCCGGCTCGGTCAAGGCCCACATGGACACCTCGGTCACGCCCGATCAGTACGTCTTCCTCGAGTCAGCGTTCCTGCTCGCGGCCGTCGTCCTTGGTGGCATGGGCACTGTGATGGGTGTGCTGATCGGTGCAACCATCCTGAAGCTGTTGCCCGAGAAGCTGCGCTTCTTCTCCGACTACCGGCTGCTCGTGTTCGGCCTGCTGATGGTCTTCATGATGCGGTTCCGTCCGGAGGGCATCATCGCCGACGAGCGTCGCCAGCTGGAGTTCCACGCAGAGGATGAGGAACTGGCAGAGGAACTCGAGGAGGAGCTGATCACGCATCACGGCCATCTCAACCCGGAGCGGAAGGGGTTCGACCTATGACCCAAGTCGCAACCGGCGGACACCACGTCGATTCCGGGACGCTGCTGCTGCAGGCCTCCAACGTCACCATGCGCTTCGGCGGCCTCACCGCGGTGAACGATGTCAGCCTCAACGTCCATGCCGGCGAGATCTTCGGACTGATCGGGCCGAACGGCGCGGGCAAGACCACGTTCTTCAACTGCCTGACCGGCCTGTACAAGCCGACCTCCGGCGAGGTGCGCTTCGCCGGGGAGGTGCTTCCGCCGCAGCCGCGACTTGTGGTGCGGGCCGGCATGGCCCGGACGTTCCAGAACATCCGGCTGTTCCACAACATGACCGCCATCGAGAACGTCATGGTGGGCATGTACGGCCGCACGAAGACGAACGCGATCGACGCCATCTTCCGGCTTCCCCGGCACCGGCGTGAGGAGCTCGCCTCAACCGAGCGCGCCCGTGAGCTGCTGGACTTCGTGGGGCTGGTCGGCGCCTCGGACATGCTGTCGCGCAACCTGCCCTACGGCGACCAGCGGCGCCTGGAGATCGCGCGGGCTCTGGCCACCGACCCGAAGCTGCTGCTCCTGGACGAGCCGACGGCCGGCATGAACCCGCAGGAGACGAGGCAGGCGGAGGAGCTGATCTTCAAGATCCGCGACCTCGGCCTTGCCGTGCTGGTGATCGAGCACGACATGCGGTTCATCTTCAACCTGTGCGACCGCGTGGCCTGCCTGGTGCGCGGCGCCGTCCTCGTCGAGGGACCCGGCAACGTCGTCCAGAACGACCCGCGGGTGATCGAGGCGTACATCGGCACGCCTCCGGAGGAGTTGCCCGAGGCCGGGCCCGCCCCGGAGCAGCCCGCCGCGAACCCGGGGGAGGGGAACGCCGATGCTTGAGGTCAAGGATCTGGTGGTGGCCTACGGTCGCGTCAATGCCGTGAAGGGCATCACCTTCGAGGTCGGGAAGGGTCAGGTCGTCACGCTGCTCGGCACCAACGGTGCGGGCAAGTCGACCACCTTGCGCTCGATCTCCGGCCTGCTGAAGCCGGTGTCCGGCGAGATCTGGTTCGAAGGTGAGCGCCTGGACGGGCTGCCTGCGCACAAGATCGTCGAACGCGGCATCGCCCAGTCGCCGGAGGGCCGTCGCCTGTTCCGGCAGATGAGCGTCGAGGACAACCTGAAGCTGGGTGCGTTCTCGCGCAAGGACACCTCCGGCGTGAAGGCCGACATGGACCGCGTCTACGACCTGTTCCCCGTCCTCGGCGAACGACGGACGGAGGCAGCTGGCCTGTTCTCCGGAGGCGAGCAGCAGATGCTGGCCATCGGCCGGGCCATGATGTGCCGCCCGAAGCTGCTGATGCTGGACGAGCCGTCCATGGGCCTGAGCCCGATCATGACCCAGACGATCATGCGGACCATCAAGGAGCTGCAGGCCGACGGTGTCACGATCCTGCTGGTCGAGCAGAACGCGCAGGCTGCCCTGTCGCTGGCCGACAAGGGCTACGTGCTAGAGGTGGGCCACATCGTGTTCAGCGACAGCGGCAGGAACCTGCTGGGCGACGACCGCGTCCGGCGCACCTACCTCGGCGCCGACTGACCAACCGGTCCACCGGTCCCGCCGGACGACGCAATCGCACCCGATGCTCCCGAAAGTTGCCGTTGCTCCCGAAATTTCGGGAGCAACGAGCAATTTCGGGAGCGTTTGGCTTCGTGGGCGTGCTCGTCCCCGGGGGTGAGGGGCCTACCGCTTAGGGTTGCCGGGTGCGCTACGAGAAGGACGTCCTGACGGCGGGCTGGCAACGGGCGGGCAAGCCGGTGACCGTCGAGACCCCGGCCGCGATCGGCATGGTGGTCGAGGATCCGACTTCGGGGTTCTGCGGCTCTATCGTGCGCTGGGAGAACGGCCTGATCGTTCTCGAGGACCGGAAAGGCGCCCGCCGCAGCTTCCCGTTCGGGCCCGGCTTCTGGCTGGACGGCAAGCCGGTGAGCCTCGTGCAGCCCCGTCCGGCCCGGAAGCCCGCCCCCACCCACACCGCGTCCGGGTCCCGCATCGGCGAGGCCCAGCGGGCGTTGGTGGCAGCGGCGTCCCGGATCTATGTCGAGGGACGTCACGACGCGGAGCTGGTGGAGAAGATCTGGGGTGACGACTTGCGCCACGTCGGGGTGGTGGTGGAGTTCCTCGGCGGCATCGACGACCTGCCTGCGATCGTCGCCGGCTTCGCGCCGGGACCGGGCCGTCGGCTCGGCGTGCTGGTGGACCATCTGGTCAGCGGCAGCAAGGAGTCCCGCATCGTCAGCGGTCTCGACTCTGCCCATGTCCTCGTCACCGGACACCCGTTCATCGACATCTGGCAGGCGGTGAAGCCCGCCCGCGTCGGCCTGGAAGCCTGGCCCGATGTACCGCGAAGCCTCGACTGGAAGCACGGCATTTGCGTCGCCCTCGGGCGCCCCGCCAACACGCAGGCCGACATCGCCGCCACCTGGAGGTGGATCCTCAGCCGCGTCCGCGACTGGAACGACCTGGACCCGGCGCTGCCGCGGGAGGTCGAGCGGCTCATCGACTTCGTCTCGGAAGCCTGAGCGCAACGACTGCAGGACGGACGAGGTAAGGCCACGCCACTGCGCGCGGCTAGCCTGTCCAGCAACCCCACAAGCCGGCGATCCAGGAGTTCCGAAGTGCAGACCGACCAGGTATCGGAACTTCTTGCCGATGTAGCCGACCGGCTGATCCTGCCCCGGTTCGGTGCGCTGAAGAGCAGTGACATCCAGGAGAAGAAGCCCGGCGACCTGGTGACCGTGGCCGACCGCGAGGCGGAGATCGAACTGGCCCGCGTGCTGCGGTCCGCTGAGCCGGGGGTGCTCGTCGTCGGCGAGGAAGGCGTATTCACCGACCCGTCCTGCCTCGAGCTGCTGCCCACAGCTGAGCACGCCTGGGTCATCGACCCGGTGGACGGCACCCGCAACTTCGCTCGGGGCGATGCCGACTTCGCCGTGATGCTGGCGGAGGTGCGCAACGCCGTCACCGTCCGCGGCTGGATCTGGCAGCCGGTCCACGCCCGCCTGTACGTCGCTGAGCTCGGCGGGGGCGTCACCTGCAACGGCGCTCCGGTGAGCCCCGCCGGCGCCAGCCCGCGAGCCGTACCGCTGGGCGCCAGCTACCTCCCTGTGCCGGGAGAGGAGCATGCAGAGGTGACCGTTGTCCGCTCATGGGGCTCGTGCGGCGTTGACTACCCGAAGCTGATCGAGGGTGATGTGGATTTCCTCTGCTACCGCTCGATGTTCCCCTGGGACCACCTGGCCGGTGGCCTGATGGTGACGGAACTCGGCGGACGGATCTCCACCGACACCGGCATCGACTATCGGGCAGGGGTGATTGGACGCCGGCTGCTGTCGGCCAACGATCCGCAGTTGTGGCAGACAGCAAGGGACGCGCTGTTCGGTGATTGAGCCTCGCGCCGGTTGGCCGCGGGTGGCAGAGTGACGACGTAACCGTGAATCACCGAGGGAGTAGCGAGATGGCCGAGAACGACCCGAACGAGGACATCAAGGCCAGGATGCGCGAGGCGTTGGCTCGCAAGCAGCATGCCTCCGAGGGTGTCGCCGGCGACGGCGGCCACCACAAGGAGAAGGGACCGGCTGAACGCGGACCCCAGGGCGGTGGCAGCATGTTCCGCCGCAAGTCCGCCGGCGGCGGCAGCTGAGCCCACCACCACCACCACTCTCCGACTTGTCAGAATCTCGTTCGCCTATAGCCGCGTGAGGTTCTGACAACTCGGAGGTCGGGGACGGGTCAGGCCAGCGGGAGCTGTCGGCGGGGGACGATGCCGGCGGCGGCCAGCTCTGCGTAGGCCAGCGGCAACACCTCGCGGACGGTGGTCTCGTCGAAAGGCCATTCGCCTTCTGCGTAGGCGTCCTCCTGCTTGACGCCGCGTCCAATCAGGTACTCCACCTGGCCGTACAGCCCGGAGATTTCCGCGCGCTGCTGGAAGGCTGCCAGCCGGTCCATGGGGGCTCCGTGCCCGGGCACAAGGATGGTGTCCTCAGCCACGAGGCCCAGGATGCCGTCCACGGCGCTGGGCCATTCCTTGAGGTGGCAGTCGGAGCCGAACGCGGGCGGGCCGGCGCTCTCCAGCAGGTCGCCGGTGAAGATCACCCCGGCATCCGGCACGATCGCAACTACGTCGCCGTCGGTGTGCCCCCGTCCGAAGTGCACCAGCTCGACGCGCGGGCCGCCCAGGTCGATCACGCGGGCGAGGGAGAACGTCCGGGTCGGTGCGGCGAGCGCGTCGAAGGGGACGCCGAGCGACTCGGCGACCTCACGCGCGCCCGGGTGCGCCAGCCAGCTCGGGACGGTCTCGTGGGCGTAGGTCGGCACCCCGGCGAAACCGGCAAGGCCGAAGGCGTGGTCGAAGTGCCAGTGCGTCGCCAGCACCGCCACGACCGGGACGCCGGCGAAGGCCTCTGCTGCCGCCCGCAGCGCTGCGCCCTGCTCCGGGGACGAACCCGTGTCGACGACAAGGCACCCGGACGGTCCCACCACCAGCCCGATGTTCACCGATGCGGGCTCCGCAACGGCCACGTACACGTGGTCGGTGACGGGCCGGAACTCACCCAGGCTGAACTGCGTCATGCCGGTCAGCCTAGGGCGTGCCCGGCAGGATGCTGGGCTAGACTGGCACTCCGCCACCGAGAGTGCCAGCTGCCGACGGGAGGAACGCTGTGCTCGATGATCGCAAGCTGACCATCCTGCGTGCCATCGTCACCGACTACGTGTCGATGCGTGAGCCGGTCGGTTCCCGGGCACTCGTGGAGCGCTACCACCTCGACGTCTCCCCGGCCACGGTCCGCAACGACATGGCCGTGCTGGAGGAGGAGGGCTACATCACCCAGCCCCACACCAGCGCTGGACGCATCCCGACGGACAAGGGCTACCGGCTCTTCGTCGACCGGTTGGGTGCGGTGAAGCCGCTGTCGGGTGCGGAACGCCGGGCCATCGAGACGTTCATGGCCGGCGCCCTCGACATCGACGACGTCGTGCGCCGCACCGTCCGACTCCTGGCCCAGATCACGCAACAGGTCGCGATCGTGCAGTACCCGATCGTGTACGGGGCCAGCATCCGGCACATCGAGATCGTCACCCTCAACGCCGATCGGGGGCTGCTGATCCTGGTCAGCTCCACCGGCAAGGTCGACCAGCACATCGTCGACCTCGGCGGCGCGCCCGAGTCTGCCGTCGCCGACCTGCGCGGACGGCTGAACACCGCCCTCATGGGACTGTCCCCCGCGAAAGCCGTGGAGCGGGCGACCAGCGTGCTGGACGAGCTCCCCGCCGACCTGCGTGCGCTGGGCACAGTCATGATCGCCGCCCTGCTTGAGCTCGTCACGACCGACCCGTCCACGCGGGTGGTCGTTGGCGGCGTGCCGAACCTCACCCGGTTCTCCGACCAGTTCGAGACCACCGTCCGCCCTGTGCTGGAGGCGCTGGAGGAGCAGGTGGTGTTGCTGCGCCTGCTCGGCGAGGTCGGAATCGCCGGCGACGTGACGGTGCGGATCGGGCACGAGAACCCCTACGAGCCGTTGCGGGCCACGTCTGTCGTGGCAAGCGCGTACGGCAACAGCCCCGATGCCTGGGCCACCCTCGGAATCGTCGGGCCGACCCGGATGGACTACCCCTCGACGATGGCGGCGGTGCGGGCTGTGGCTCGCTACGTCGGCCGCTTCCTGGCCGAAGGATGAATGCGTGAGCGCTGACTACTACGAGACCCTTGGTGTGCCCAGGGACGCTTCTCCCGAGCAGATCAAGAAGGCCTACCGCAAGCTGGCCATGAAGTACCACCCGGACGTGGCCGATGCCCCGGACGCTGCGGACCGCTTCAAGGAGATCGGCGAGGCCTACGAGGTCCTGCACGACCCCAGCAAGCGCGCCATGTACGACCGTGGCGGCGACCCGATGGGCGGTGGCTTCGGCGGCGGCGCCGGCGGGTACGGCTTCAGCGGCGGCGGCTTCGACTTCACGAACCTCGTGGACGCGATGTTCGGCACCCAGGCCAGCCGCGGGCCCCGCTCACGGGTGCGACGCGGCCAGGACGCGCTGGTGCGGCTCACCCTGACCCTTGCGGAGGCCGCTTTCGGCATCACGAAGCCGCTGAAGGTGGACACGGCCGTCGTCTGCCCCACGTGCAACGGCACCGGAGCCAACGAGGGCAGTGAGCCCATCACCTGCACGACCTGCCACGGAGCCGGAGACGTCACCCAGGTGCAGCGCTCGTTCCTGGGCGAGATCCGCACCAGCCAGCCCTGCCCGAGTTGCCGCGGCTTCGGCACGGTCATCCCCAACCCGTGCGGTGAGTGCTCCGGCGAGGGCCGCGTGCGGAGTCACCGCACCATCAACGTGAAGATCCCCGCCGGTGTGGCCACCGGGAACCGGGTGCACCTGGTCTCGCAGGGCGAGGTGGGCCCCGGCGGCGGGCCGGCCGGAGACCTGTACGTGGAGCTCAACGTCACCACCCACGAGGTGTTCAAGCGCAACGGCGACAACCTCGAGGTGGTGTTGAAGGTGCCGATGACGGCCGCCGCGCTGGGCACCCACGTGACGCTCGACACCCTCGAGGCCGAGCGGGGCGACCAGGACGCGGATGCCGCCCATGTCGAGGTCGAGATCCCGGCCGGCACCCAGTCGGGCACCCGCATCGCTGTCGCCGGTCGCGGCATCCCGCGGCTGCGCGGGGACGGCAGGGGCGAACTCGGTGTCACGCTGCTGGTGCAGACCCCGACCAAGCTGGACGACGAGCAGCGCGAGATCCTGCGGCAACTCGCGGCGGCCCGCGAGGAGACCCGTCCGGAGGTGTCGGTGAACCGGCATGGCAAGGGTGTGTTCAGCTGGCTGAAGGAGAACTTCACATGACCGAACCGTTGTTCCTCGCCGACCTGGACGCCCCGGAGGTCGGCCAGCTGGTTGCCCTCACCGGTGACGAGGGACGTCACGCCGCGGCCGTCCGCCGGTTGCGGGTGGGCGAGATCATTCTGATCAGCGACGGCAACGGCACAGCCGTGCGCGGCCCGGTGGCCACCGCAGACAAGACCGGGCTGTCGATCACCGTCGAAGAGGTCCTGCACTCCCCGGTGTCACCGGTGAAGTACGTGGCTGTCCAGGCCCTGCCGAAGGGCGACCGGGCCGAACTGGCGGTCGAGATGCTCACCGAGCTCGGCATCGACGAGATCGTGCCTTGGCAGTCGGAGCGCTCTGTGGTCCGCTGGGCGCCGGACCGCACCGAGCGCGGCCTCACCCGCTGGCGTGCGACCGCGCGGGAGGCGGCCAAGCAGTGCCGCCGTTTCCGCGTGCCGACCGTTGCCATGCCGATGACGACGGCCGAGCTGGCGCTGCGGATCGCCCAGACCGACCTCACCGTCGTGCTGCACGAGACCGCGGAGGCGCACCTTGGCACCCTCGACGTGCCAACGAGCGGCGAGGTGATGTTCATCATCGGGCCCGAGGGAGGCCTGACCGACGAAGAGGTGGACGCGTTCACCGCCGCCGGCGGGCGGGCTGCCCTGATCTCCGACGCCGTGCTGCGCACATCCACGGCCGGCATCGTGGCTCTGGCCCAGTTGCAGGCGCTGCGCGTCCGTGGCAACTGACTTCGGGTTCACGCCGGGCACCTTCCTCGGCAACGACCTCGGCCGCACCGGGCTGATCCACACCCCGCACGGCGACATCCGGACTCCCGCGTTCATCGCCGTCGGCACCAAGGCCACCGTCAAGGCAGTGCTGCCGGAGGCCGTCGCCAGCCTGGGTGCGCAGGCCGTGCTGGCGAACGCCTACCACCTGTTCCTGCAGCCCGGCTCGGACATCGTGGACGCCGCCGGCGGGCTCGGCGCCTTCATGAACTGGCCGGGGCCGACGTTCACCGACTCCGGGGGATTCCAGGTGATGAGCCTCGGCGTCGGGTTCAAGAAGCTGCTGGCGATGGACGCCACCGGCCTCGTCGATGACGACGTGATCGCCGCAGGCAAGAACCGGCTCGCGCACGTCGACGACGACGGTGTGACTTTCACCTCCCACCTCAACGGCGACCGGCACCGGTTCACCCCCGAAGTGTCGATGCGGATCCAGCACGAGCTGGGCGCCGACGTCATGTTCGCCTTCGACGAGTGCACGACCCTGATGAACACCCGCGGCTACCAGGAGGCCTCCCTTGCGCGGACGCAGGCCTGGGCGGTGCGCTGCCTTGTCGAGCACGCCCGGCTCACCACCGCGCGAGCAGGCAAGCCCTACCAGGCGCTGTTCGGAGTCGTGCAGGGCGCCCAGTACGAGGACCTGCGCCGCCGCGCAGCACGCGACCTCGCGGGCCTGGAGGCGGACGGCAGGAGCTTCGACGGCTACGGCATCGGGGGAGCACTGGAGAAGGAGAACCTTGGCACGATCGTCGGCTGGGTGTGTTCCGAACTCCCGGCTGACAAGCCGCGGCACCTGCTGGGCGTCTCCGAGCCCGACGATTTCTTCGCAGCCATCGAGGCCGGGACCGACACCTTCGATTGCGTGATGCCGAGCCGGGTGGCCCGCAACGCCGCTATCTACACCGTTGACGGGCGGTTCAACGTGACCACGGCCGGCAGCCGCCGCGATTTCGGTCCGCTGGACGCGACGTGCGATTGCTACACCTGCGCCAACTACACCCGGGCCTACCTGCACCACCTGTTCAAGGCGAAGGAGATGCTGGGCTCGACGCTGGCGACGATCCACAACGAGCGGTTCACCGTCCGACTGGTTGACGACATTCGGGCCAGCATCGAGAAGGGCACGTTCGCAGCCTTCAAGGAAGAGTTCCTTGGCCGCTTCTATTCCTCGCACCGCTGACGCGCTGCTCGTCGAGACTCCTTCCTTCCCGGCCGCTGGCGCGGTCGTCGCGGTCGTCGTCTATTCCTCGCACCGCTGACGCGCTGCTCGTCGAAAGTCGCCCACAGGGGGACAAGTCAGTGCGTGTGGCGCTCGGCTAGCCTGATCCGGTCCTGGGCAGCCCTGGACGCAACCAGCGTTGCCCAGACCAGAGGAACCCCGGAATGAACTGCCCCACGTGCGGCCACGAAGTTCCCGACATCGGGGCGCCCTGTCCCCACTGCGGACACCCCGAGAGCCCGTGGGCCCGCCCGGACGGCATCGTGCCGGCCACCCCCGTGACGACAACGGCCGGCGGCGGGTACGGGGATCCGCAGCAGTACCTTGCCGCACACCCGGTGACGCCGGTCGACCGCTACCCGGTGGTCGTCGCGCCTCCGAGGAAGCGCAGCCGACTGCTCGCTGTCCTCATCGGCGCGCTGTGCATCCTCCTGGTCGGTGCAGGGGTTGCCGTCGCCGGTGGCTACCTCGGCTGGTACGGCGGTAAGCGACCCAGCGACGTCCTGCCGGGCTCCGCCATCAGCTACGGCCAGATCGACCTCGACCCGTCCCTGCTGCAGAAGACAGCTGCTTGGCAGTTCCTGCGCGACCTGCCCGAGGTGAAGACGGCCGTCGCGGCCGGCCTGCCTGACCCCAAGGCCGTGTTGTGGAAGCTGCTGGTGAAGCACGACGACTACTTCGAGAACATGGACTACGAGACAGCCGTGTTGCCCTGGCTGGGCAACAGGTACGGCGCCGTGATCGTGAACGACGGCGGCACACCAACCTGGGCGGGAGCCGTGCAGCTCACCGACGCCGAGGTGGGGGCACGCACACTGCGCACCTGGGCAGAGAAGACCGGTACGAACTACGACGTGACGCTGCGCGACGGCTACGCACTGCTCACCGAGCCGAAGGAGACCTCCTTCATCCTCGGTGAGATCACCAACGGCACCCTTGCCGACAACCCAACGTTCGCCGCCGACTTCGCCGCGCTCGGGGAACCGGGCATCTCGGCCGGTTGGGCCGACCTCGGTGGTTGGGAGAAGCTGAGCGGCCAGACGATCGGCTCTGCGATCGGTGTCAACCAGGGCCGGGTCGCGTTCGCCACCCGCTTCACCGCCGACACCCTCGAGGTCGCCGGCATCACCCGCGGCTTCACGGGGGCAGCAGCAATCCCCGATGGTGACCTGGGCCTGCTGCCGGCCGACACCGGCGCTGCGGTCAGCATCACCGGTGCGGGCAAGGCCATCGCAGAGGCCTGGTCGCAGTTGCCCCAGACGGCGAAGGACTCGGTCGCCGACCTCAAGCTCAACCTCCCCGAAGACCTGGTGGCGCTGCTCGGCAACAGTCTCACCCTCGCCGCGTCCGCCCATACGATCCAGCAATTCATGAGCTCCTCGACCCCTGAGGTCGGACTGCGCGTGAACTCCGACAACGCGTCCCGCGCCGAGCAAGTGCTGCACACGCTGGCCGATGGGACGTCCCCCGAGAGCGTCTACACGACAGTCAACGGGTCCGTCCTCGTCGCAGGGACAACGGCCGACTACCGCGACCGCGTCGCCGGCGGCGGGCCCCGTCTGGCAGACCAGGAATGGTTCGCCAAGACGGTCCCCGACCATACAAGGGCGACGTTCGCAGCCTGGGTGGACGCGAAGGCCGCCCTCAGCAATCTCGGGTCCGACGCCGGCGACTACAGCGAGTTCCTGTCGACGCTACGCGGTTGGGGCAGCGAGTTCGTCCCAGGCGCTCCCGGCGAGGGCGCCTGGTCATTGCGGGTGGTCAGGGCCTAGCCAACCGCTCAGGTTCGTACATCCGGGTTCTACGCCGCCGGGCGTGTGCGTCCCGTCACGCCGCTAGCCTGATCTCGTCCTGGACCACCCGGGCGCAACTGGCCTGATCAGAGCAGAGGAACCCCGACGATGATGCCGTCGCCCCTCCCGGACGAGGAGGCCGTGCCCGCCGAGGACGAGGAGGTCGTGCCTCCCCGGAAACGGAGTCGCGTTCGCACCGTCCTGATCGGCCTTCTCGCCGTCCTGCTAGTCGGTGGCGGCGTGGCCGCAGCCGACGGCTACTTCGGCTGGTACGGGGGTGGGGGAACCCATCCCTACGACGTGATGCCGGCCTCGACCGTCGCGTACCTACAGCTCGACCTGAATCCGTCCCTGGACCAGAAGACGCAGGCCTGGGCCTTCCTGCGCGACCTTCCCGAAGTCCAGGAGGTCACTCCCGGCCAGCCCGACCCGAAGCGCGTCCTGTGGAGCTTCAAGAAGTGGCTCTGGGTCGGCAGGACGTGGACCGACTACGACAGGGACGTCGCGCCGTGGCTCGGTGACCGGATCGGCGTCGGTATCATCGTGCACGACACCGAGCAGATCTGGGTGACCGCCATCCGGGTCACCGACGAGGGCAAGGCAACAGCGAAGATCCAGGAGTGGCTCGACGCGACCCAGAACGACTACGAGGTGACCACCCGCGACGGCTACGCGATCATCACGGCAAAGTCGACGGCGAGCGTCGTCCACGCGGAACAGGCGAAGGGGCTCCTCGGCAACAACCAGCGGTTCATGGCCGATCTGAGATCGGTGGGGGAGAACGGGTGGATGGCGGGCTGGCTCGACTTCGGCGCCCTGGCCGCCAGCTCGCCCAGTCCCTCGGACGCGGGACGTACGGCGTTCGCGCTCCGGTTCAGTGGGGACACCCTGGAATTCGCTGGCAGGGTGCTGGGCTGGAAACACCCGCTGGTCAATGGTGCCGGCCAGCTTGGCGCTCTGCCGGCGTCCACCGGCTCGGCGGTCTGTGTCTCCGGCAGCGTGACCGGCAGGCTGCCCGTGCCGTTGCTGCTGCCCTTACCCAGCGTCGGGGACTGGTGGAAGTCCCAGTACGGGCTCGATGAAGGCGACGTGGCCGCGCTGCTGGGTCAGAGTGTCTGCGTCAGCGCTCCCAGCACCGCAGTGAAGCACCTTTTCTCCGTCCCGGAGGTGTTGGGGTTGCGCGTGGTGACAGATGACCCCGCCCGCGCCCAGCAGGTGTTGCACAAGGTCGCCGCGGACATCTTCGACCACCAGAGCCTCGCTGTAGACCGGGTTGACGGAAATGCGCTGAGTGCTGCGACAACAAAGGACTACCTGGCCGAGATCGCCGGGTCAGCCGGCAAGCTCTCCAGCCAACCGAGCTTAACCAAAGCTGTGCCCGACAGCAGCCGGGCGGCTCTGGCGTCCTACCTGAACCTGGAGGTGATCGGTCCCAGCTACGTGGACGCAGGGTCGCCGTACGAGCCATTCGTCAAGGCGATGAAGGCCCTCGGCGTCCAGTACTTCGACGAAGGGTCAGGCAACGGCTCCTGGTCTGTACGGATCGTTCGGACCTGAGCGGTCAGGCCGGCTCGCGCCGCTTCACCCACGCGATCACCCGGTAGGTAACAGGCAGGAAGACGACCTCGACGCCGGTCTTGTACAGCCAGCCGACTGCGGTGTAGTTGATCAGCGTCGGCCAGTCGACCGACGCGCCACCGAGCACGTTGCCGAGTGGGCCGAAGGCGATCATGCAGAAGACGAGCGTGTCGGCGAACTCGCCGACAACCGTGGAGGTGATCAGCCGCACCCACAGGTGTCCGGTGCCCCACCGCTGCTTGATGCGTACCAGCACCAACGCGTTCAGCAGCTGGCCACACAGGTAGCCCAGCAGGCTCGCTACGACGATGCGGGGCACGAACCCGAGGACGGCGTGCCAGGCGTCCTGGTTGGGCCAGCCGGCGTCCGGCGGCGCGGCGTCCACGACGAGGAAGGTCAGCGACATCACCGCGGCCAGCACGAAGCCGGTGATGATCGCCCGGTGGGCGCGACGCAGCCCGTAAACCTCGGCCAGTATGTCGCCGAGGATGTAGGTGAGCGGGAACAGGATCGCGCCGCCGTCGGTAACGATCGGTAGCAGCTGGAGGCCGCCGATGGTGACGTTCGGCCCGAAGGCGATCAGTTTGGTTGCGCCGATGTTGGAGATCAGCAGCATCCCGACGAAGGCCGCAAGCACCAGGTCGTAGTTGCCACGCCGCTGCGCGACCGTCGGGGTGGCTGAGGACACGAGAGCGAAGCCTAGTGGATTCGCAATTGCGCATCCATAAGGAACGACATCCGTGCACCCCTCAGACGATGTTCACAGGACAGATGCGTGCGTTGCCTGCCCTCTGCCCACCCCGGCGTGGCAATGTAGGGCTATGACCGACTATGACGAGGCCGTTCCGGACGAATCGGAGCAGCTCGACCAGCTGCAACCGGACGAGACCCTCCTTGACCGTGGCGTCAACGACGTCCTCGACGAGGGCTACGTGACCGGTGAGAACTGGTCGCCGGCGCAGCGCTTCGGCAACACGGCAGCGGAGATGCGCAAAGGCGAGACCCTCGACATGCGGATCGCGCAGGAACTGCCGGAGCCGGTCAAGGATGAGACCCCGTGGAACGACGACCCGTCGGAGGCCCGCGAGGTCGGCCACCAGCGCGCCGGACGGCTCGTCGACGCCAACGACGGCGTCCCTGGCCTGGATACCGTGGCAGAGAGCGTCGCGAGGGACGTTGGGATCGACGGTGGTGCGGCGACGGCAGAGGAAGCGGCAATGCACATCATCGACGACTACGACGACGACGACGATTAGGGTGCCGAGCGCAGAAGACGTCCTCCACCCACCGACCGAGCCGTACGCGCACGGCCTGCTCGACGTGGGTGACGGCCAGCAGTTGTACTGGGAGGAGTGCGGGAATCCCGACGGCAAGCCGGCGGTCTTCGTGCACGGTGGGCCCGGCGGCGGCATCGTCCCGGGTTACCGGCGGTTCTTCGACCCCGCCCGCTATCGGGTGATCCTGTTCGACCAGCGCAACTGCGGACGCTCACTGCCACACGCCTCCGGGCCGCGGGCGGACCTTTCCACCAACACCACCTGGCACCTCGTCGACGACCTCGAGAAGCTGCGCGCCGACCGCGGTGTCGAGCGCTGGCAGGTCTTTGGAGGCTCCTGGGGCAGCGCGCTCGCCCTCGCCTACGCGGAGGCGCATCCGGACCGGGTCACAGAGCTGGTGCTGCGCGGCATCTTCACCCTGCGCCGTTCCGAACTCGACTGGTACTACAACGGCGGCGCTGGGCACCTCAGCCCGGAATGGTGGCGCTCCTTCATGGCCCCGCTCGGCGGGGAGCCGTTCAGCGGTGACCGGATGGTGGCCTACCACGACCTGCTGTTCGATCCGGACCCGGCCGTCCACCAGCCCGCGGGGGTGGCCTGGACCACCTGGGAGGCCGCGACCACCACGCTGGAGTTCTCCCAGAAATCGGTGGACGAGTTCAGCGACCCGACGTTCGCCCTGGCCTTCGCAAGGATCGAGAACCACTACTTCGTCAATGAAGGCTGGATGACCGAAGGCCAGTTGATCGAAGAGGTCGGCCGGATCCGTCACATCCCCGCCGTGATGGTGCAGGGGCGCTACGACCTTGCCTGCCCTGTAGTCACCGCTGACGACCTTCACCGGGCCTGGCCTGAGGCCGACTATCGGGTGGTGCTCGCCGGGCACTCCGCCATGGAGCCGGCGATCGCCGCTGAGTTGGTCGCCGCCACCGACCGCTTCGCCACCCGCTGACGCCACCCCACCGACTTGTCAGAACCTCACGGCCCTATAGCGCCGTGAGGTTCTGACAAGTCGGTTTTGGGGTCAGGCGGGGATCGTCACGAACCAGTCGAGAAGCTGCGGGTTGTGGGCATGCACGAGCACGAGGAACACGATCGCGTCGAACAGCAGGTGGACGGTCACCACGTAGCCCAATGAGGCAGTCGTGGCGAAGATCCAGCCCTGCACGAGCGCGAACGGGATCGTCAGGGCCGGCCCCCACGACCGGTAGCCGAGCTCCCACAGGAACGAGACGAACACGATCGCCTGCAGCAGGTTGGCCGTCCAGAGGCCGACGTGTCGGCGGAACAGGGAGAACACGATGCAGATGAAGAACAACTCGTCCCAGATGCCGACGGCGTTCACTCCGACGAACAGCCGCCCGATCTCGTTCGCCGTCGCCACCGCCGGCCAGTTCCGGTAGGCGCCGGAGCCGACGAAGTAGAACGGCAGCAGCAGGTAGGCGATCGCGATCACCGCTGCCAGGTACCACCACTGCAACTTCGTCCAACGCCGCCCGCGGACAGGGAACCGGACCGCCTCCTGCGCGATGAACCGCCGCGCCAGCAGGGTGGGCAGCAGCACTGCGCCGCCCAGGACGAGGGTGAACCGCAGCATGCCGAGGTCGGTCAGGTCCGCCTCGAGGGAGGTCACCGAGAGGATAACCAGGCCCACAGCAACCACGGCCAGGGTGCGCGCCAGCACCCGGTCGACCCAGAAGGCGAGGGCAAGGCCGACGGCCAGCACCGCGAGTCCGATGGCCAGTTGCTGCAGCGCAATCAGGGGGACAGCGCTGGCGCTGGTGACCAGCATCGCGGCCAGGCCAGGGCGTCCGGTCGGTGCGATCGGCACGCTCGCGGCTGGCATGGCTGCTCCTCGTCTGGTCGGCTGCCGCCATTCTTGCCGGTACCGCGGGGGAGCGGAACGGGACGCCCGGGGTGGCCCTGTGGGTGGCGCTGGGTACGATGAATGCCACCAGACACAGGAGGAACCCTGAACCAACCACAGACGGCGGCGGTCGCTGAACGCCGGGTCGCCGTGCCCGCATCGATCGCCATGGTCTCGGTCCTTGGTCCACGCGACGAGTTCCTGCGCATCCTCGAAACCGGTCTTGGCGCCGACATCCACGTTCGTGGCAACGAGATCACCTTCACCGGTAGCCCGGAGGACGTGACCGTCGCGGCCGACGTCCTCACCGAGCTGATCACCATCGTCCGCACCGGCCAGGGCCTGGCTGCGGACACGGTGGAACGCGTGCTCGGCATGACGACCAACCCGGAGGTCAGTGCGGCGGAGGTGCTCACGCAGAACATCCTGTCCAGCCGCGGCAAGACGATCCGGCCGAAGACGCTGAACCAGAAGCGCTACGTGGACGCGATCGACGCTCACACCGTCGTGTTCGGCATCGGACCCGCCGGCACCGGGAAGACCTACCTTGCGGTGGCCAAGGCCGTCCAGGCACTGCAGGCCAAGGAGGTCAACCGGATCATCCTCACCCGTCCGGCGATCGAGGCGGGCGAGCGTCTCGGCTTCCTGCCGGGCACCCTGAGCGACAAGATCGACCCCTATGTGCGTCCGCTGTACGACGCGTTGCACGACATGCTCGACCCGGAGTCCGTGCCGCGGCTGCTCACCGCCGGCACGATCGAGGTGGCACCTCTGGGGTACATGCGCGGCCGGACCTTGAATGACGCGTTCATCATCCTCGACGAGGCGCAGAACACGTCGCAGGAGCAGATGAAGATGTTCCTGACCCGCCTCGGCTTCGGCTCCAGGATCGTCGTCACCGGCGATGTCACCCAGATCGACCTGCCGACCGGCACCCGCTCGGGCTTGACCGTGGTGGAGGACGTCCTCGACGGCGTGAACGACATCGCGTTCTGCCGCCTCACCAGCCATGACGTGGTGCGTCACCGGCTGGTCGGGCGGATCGTGGCAGCCTACGACCGCTTCGAGGCGACGCTGCCACCCGTGAGGAAGAACCGATGATCGAACTGAACAACGAGTCGGGGGAGTCGGTCGACGCCGAACGGCTGGTCCAGCTCGCCACCTTCGCCCTTGATGCGTTGCGGATCCACCCGCAGGCCGAGCTCTCGATCATGCTGGTGGACGAGGCGACGATGAGCGCCTACCACGAGAAGTTCATGGGCGAGCCCGGCCCCACCGACGTGCTCAGCTTCCCGATGGACGAGCTGCGCGCTCCCGAGCCGGACGAGGAGCCGCCGCTCGGACTGCTGGGCGACATCGTGCTCTGCCCGACCGTCACCGCTGCCCAGGCCGCCGAGAGTAACCGGACGCCGGAGGAGGAGGCCGACTACCTGCTGGTCCACGGCCTGCTGCACCTGCTGGGCCACGACCACGCAGAACCGGCCGAGAAGAAGGTCATGTTCGACCTCAACGACAAGGTGATCGCAGCCTGGGGGTCCAGCCGCGCCTGAGCGAGTCCGGTCCCTGAGGAGCCTTGTGAGCGAAGCGAATGAAGCACCCGCGTTGGGCCAGGGGCGGTGCCGATAGACTGATGCCCCCACAGACCAGAGCGAGGCGAGAGATCACCCGTTGACCCAGACCCAGTGGATCCTGCTGGCCATCGCCGCCGTATGCATCCTGCTCGCAGCATTGATGACGACAGCGGACGCCGCGCTGTCCTCGGTGTCGAAGTCGAGGGCAGAGAAGCTGGTCGCCGATGGACGCACCGGCGCGCAGCGGCTGCTGCAGATGGCCCAGGACCCGGCGCCCTATCTGAACACCTCGCTGTTCCTTCGGGTCCTGCTCGAGGTGATCGCGATCGTGCTGGTCGCGCTCGTCTTCTTCGAGCACTTCACCCAGGCGTGGGAGCGCATCCTCTACCCGTCGGCCACGATGCTGGCGGTCTCCTTCATCGTGCTCGGCGTGGCCCCGCGGACGCTGGGGCGCCAGCACGCCGAGTCGGTGGCGCTCGCATCCTCCGTCCCGTTGTCGGTGCTGACGACCGTGCTGGGGCCCGTCCCGCAGCTGATGATCGTGATCGGCAACGTGCTCACTCCCGGCCGCGGGTTCACCGACGGGCCGTTCACCTCCGAGGCAGAGCTGCGCGAGCTGGTGGACATGGCAGAGGCGCGCGAGGTCATCGAGGCCGGCGAGCGGCAGATGATCCATTCGGTCTTCGAACTCGGTGACACGATCGTCAAGGAAGTCATGGTGCCGCGCACCGAAATGGTCTACGTCGAACGCAGCAAGACGCTGCGGCAAGGGGTTTCGCTGGCCCTCCGGTCGGGCTTCAGCCGTATCCCCGTGATCGGGGAGGACGTTGACGACGTCGTCGGGGTGCTGTATCTCAAGGACGTCATCCGCAGGATGTACGACAACCCGAAGGCGCAGACGAACGAGACCGTCGACACCCTGATGCGTCCGCCGAGCTTCTGCCCCGACTCCAAGCCGGTGGACGAGTTGCTGCGCGAGATGCAGCTGACCCGCAGCCACGTCGTGATCGTGATCGACGAGTTCGGCGGCACATCCGGCCTCGCGACCATCGAGGACGTGCTGGAGGAGATCGTCGGCGAGATCGTCGACGAGTACGACGACGAGGTGCCGCCGGTCACCGAGCTGGGCGAGAGCCGATTCCGGGTGTGGGCGCGGCTGCCGATCGATGACCTTGGCGAACTGTTCGGGCTGAAGGTGGACGACGAGGACGTCGATACCGTGCTCGGGCTGATGGCCAAGCTGCTGAACAAGGTGCCGATCCCGGGATCGGTCGTGCAGTGGGAGGGCATCGAGCTCACCGCGGAACGCGGCAACGATCGCCGCAACACCATTCAGACCGTGCTGGCGACGCCGGTGCCGGAAGACGAAGACCCCGCTGCAGAGGCCGCGGCCAAACTTGCCCAGGAATCGGCGGTACGCAGCACATGAACCAACCCGTCACCAGGTCAGGCTTCGCCTGCTTCGTCGGCCGGCCGAACGCCGGCAAGTCGACACTGACCAACGCGCTGGTGGGGCAGAAGATCGCGATCGCCTCCTCGAAGCCGCAGACCACCCGGCACGCCGTCCGGGGGATCGTGAACCGGCCGGACGCCCAGCTGGTGGTGATTGACACCCCGGGCCTGCACAAGCCCCGCACCCTCCTTGGCGAGCGGCTCAACGACCTGGTCAGGGAGACCTGGTCCGATGTGGACGTTGTGGGCGTCTGCCTGCCGGCCGACCAGCGGATCGGGCCGGGCGACACCTACCTTGTCAGCGAGATCGCGAAGCTGCCGCGGCGCCCCCTGCTGGTGGCGCTGGCCACCAAGTCGGACCTGGTCAAGCCTGTACGGATGGCAGAGCACCTGCTGAAGATCGCCTCGCTGGAGGACGAACTCGGCATCCGGTGGGCCAGCATCATCCCCGTCTCCGCTGTCACCGACGACCAGGTCGACGTCGTCATCGCTGAGTTGATCAAGCTGCTGCCGGGGGGCCCGCCGCTGTACCCGGACGGCGAGGTAACCGACGAGCCCACAGAGACCCGGATCGCAGAACTCATCCGCGAGGCTGCCCTCGAAGGCGTCGAGGACGAGCTGCCGCACTCCCTGATGGTCACGATCGAGGAGATGGGCCTGCGCGCCGACCGTCCGGCCGACAGACCGTTGCTGGACATCTTCGCCGCCATGATCGTTGAGCGGGATTCGCAAAAGGGCATCGTGATCGGCCACCAGGGCCAGCGGCTGAAGGAGGTCGGCACGGCCGCCCGCCTGCAGATTGCGGAGCTGGTCGGCATGCCCGTCCACCTTGACCTGCGGGTGAAGGTGCTGAAGGACTGGCAGCGAAACCCCAAGCACCTGAACCGCCTTGGCTTCTGATCTCCTGACGCTCATCGGGCACGGCCTGCCCTGAGCCTGTCGAAGGCTCGAAGCCACTCAGAGCCGTCCCAGGATGTGTTCCGGCCTTGGCGGCTGCAGCAATCGTGTGCAAACATGGCTGCCATGTCATGGGCGCGACTCCTGCTTGGTAGCCGCAGCGAGGCCTAGAACCTGATCAGGCCTCCTCGCTGCGGAGTTCTGCACGCGCCTGGCACCAGCCCGCACAGCGAGGAACCCCATGACCACCAATACTTTCCCCACGCGGCCGCAGCCTGTCCCGGTCCAGCAGCCCAGTCCGATGCCATTCACCCGGTACACCGCCTTCGAGCCGATCGACGTGCCTGACCGCACCTGGCCGTCGAAGAAGATAACCGCCGCGCCTCGGTGGCTGTCCACCGACCTGCGTGACGGCAACCAGGCACTGATCGATCCGATGACCCCCTCGCGCAAGCGCAAGATGTTCGACCTGCTGGTGCGGATGGGCTACAAGGAGATCGAGATCGGTTTCCCATCGGCATCGCAGACGGACTTCGACTTCGTGCGCAGCCTGATCATCGGTGACGCCATCCCCGAAGATGTCACCGTCACGGTCCTCACCCAAGCCCGTGAGGACCTGATCGAACGCACGGCGCAGTCCCTGATCGGGGCACACCGTGCGAACATCCACATGTACAACGCGAC
Organism: Propionibacteriaceae bacterium; assembly: GCA_017882685.1. Lineage (GTDB taxonomy): Bacteria > Actinomycetota > Actinomycetes > Propionibacteriales > Propionibacteriaceae > Propionicimonas. Next base: position 23,509 of record JADGPA010000116.1, read on the forward strand.
CGCGGAGCTGTTCCGGCGGGTGGTCTTCAACATCGACGAGGCGCAGTGCGTCGCCATGGCGACGCGGGGCACCGAACTGGTCATGAAGTACGCAGAGCAGAACCTCACCGACGTCGAGTTCGGCTACCAGTACAGCCCCGAGATCTTCACCCAGACCCCGACCGATTTCGCGATCGAAATCTGCAACCAGGTGATGGACGTGTGGCAGCCCGGCCCGGGCCGGGAGATCATCCTGAACCTGCCCGCGACTGTGGAGCGATCGACCCCGAACACGTACGCCGACCAGATCGAGTACTTCGGCCGGTACGTCCGCAACCGTCCGAACGTCGCCATTTCGCTGCACCCGCACAACGACCGTGGGACGGCTGTCGCTGCCACCGAACTGGCCCTGATGGCCGGCGCCGACCGCGTCGAGGGTTGCCTGTTCGGCCATGGAGAGCGCACCGGGAACGTCTGCCTGGTCACCTTGGGCCTGAACCTGTTCACGCAGGGCGTCGACCCCAGGATCGACTTCTCCGACATCGACGAGATCCGTCGCACGGTGGAGTACTGCACCAACATGGCCGTCCACCCGCGCCACCCATACGCGGGCGACCTGGTCTACACCGCCTTCTCCGGCTCCCACCAGGACGCCATCAAGAAGGGGCTGGAGGTGCTGGACAAGCAAGCTGCCGCACAAGGCAAGGGCCTGCACGAGATCCCGTGGGAGGCGCCTTACCTGCCGATCGACCCGCATGACGTCGGGCGCACTTATGAGGCCGTGATCCGGGTCAATTCGCAGTCCGGCAAGGGCGGCATGGCCTACATCATGAAGTCCGAGCACCATATGGACCTGCCCCGGCGGCTGCAGATGGAATTCTCCCGCGTCGTCCAGGCCCGCACCGACTCCGAGGGCGGAGAGGTGAATGCCGAGGAGATGTGGAAGATCTTCTCCGGCGAGTACCTCGAGGACACCAGGCCTCTGGAACTCGTCACGGTGAAGTCGGTCTCCAACGGGGGTGGCTACACCGTCACGGCGACGGTCTCCGACCGCGGCGTGCAGAAGGAGATCACCGGCGAGGGCAACGGCCCGGTGTCTGCCTTCGTCGATGCGCTCGGGATCCTCGGCTACCACGTCCGGGTGCTCGACTACGCCGAGCACGCCCTCTCCGCCGGCGGTGACGCCCAGGCGGCCGCCTACGTGGAGGCCGAACTCGGTGTCGGCGAGGACTCGCACGTGCTGTGGGGTGTCGGCCTTCACGAGTCGATCGTCACCGCGTCCCTGAAGGCTGTGATCGGTTCACTCAACCGGGAGTTCCGCCGGGCGAATTAGCTGCGGAGCCGGGGCACTCCTCCGGGTCCGCCTGTACTGCCGGGCGTCGATCCGGCCGGCGGGCCAGCCGCCGGCGAGCACAGCTCCTACCGGGGCTCCTCGCCGGAGAGGTACGACGACGAGACCCGTCGTCTGCTGGTTGGGCTCGCCGACCGGATCGATGTTCGGTAGCGACACCCACGTCACCACTTAGCGCCGAGGGCCACCCCCTAGCGCCCAGGGCTCGGCGCTCGGGTCGAGCCCTCGACGCAAATGGTGGCTCTCGATCGCTACGGCTGGCCCTCGCTCGGAACGGGTGGCCTCGAGCTTGTGCGGATTGACGAGCTGTGGACAACTGCGCGCTTGGTGAAGGTCGCTGTGGACGGCTGACGAAGGGGTGAACTCGCTGCCGAAGGTCACGGCATGAGCAACGAGGGAATGCGGGCGAGCCCGGAGGAGCATGACCGGTAGGATCGCCGCCATGTCCAAGGTCCTCACCCAACTTCCCGTCGGCGAACGCGTCGGCCTCGCCTTCTCCGGAGGTCTGGACACGTCCGTGGCCGTGGCCTGGATGCGCGAGAAGGGTGCCATTCCTTGCACCTATACCGCTGACCTCGGCCAGTACGACGAGCCGGACATCGCCTCCGTCCCCGGCCGCGCAGACGCGTACGGCGCAGAGCTGTCCCGCATGGTCGACTGTCGTACGGCCATGGTCGAGGAGGGCCTCGTCGCACTCGTCTGCGGCGCCTTCCACATCCGCACCGGCGGACGCACCTACTTCAACACGACGCCGATCGGACGCGCCGTCACCGGCACCATGCTGGTGCGGGCCATGCGTGAGGACGACGTCTGGATCTGGGGCGACGGTTCCACCTACAAGGGCAACGACATCGAGCGGTTCTACCGCTACGGCCTGCTCGCCAACCCGCAGCTGCGTATCTACAAGCCGTGGCTCGACGCCGACTTCGTGCGCGAACTCGGCGGCCGCGCCGAGATGTCCCAATGGCTGGCCGAACGCGCCCTGCCGTACCGCGACTCCAAGGAGAAGGCCTACTCCACCGACGCGAACATCTGGGGTGCCACCCACGAGGCCAAGGAGCTGGAGCACCTCAACGTCGGCATCGAGATCGTCGACCCGATCATGGGCGTCCGGTTCTGGGACGAGAGCGTCGAGATCCCAAGCGAGACCGTGACCATCACGTTCGAGAACGGGTGGCCGACCGAGATCAACCACCAGACGTTCGAGACTCCGGTCGCGCTGGTCCGCGAGGCCAACGCCATCGGCGGCCGCCACGGCCTCGGCATGAGCGACCAGATCG
>JADGPA010000117.1 GCA_017882685.1 Propionibacteriaceae bacterium
CCCCTCGCTGCCATCGGCCCGTAGCTCGCGCCAGTCCAGGTCCAGGTCGGGCAGCGTCTCGGGCACGATCACCGTCGCGCCGCGTGTGTGCAGCATCGCGGCCAGGGCCTCGGTAGGCGGCTCATGGGGCAGTGAGCGATAGATCGCCACGCAGGGTTGCCCGTCGTATTCCGAGTGCTTACCGGTGCGCGAGGGCGGCGGGGAGAGGGTGTCGAGAAGCGTGCTGGCTGCGGCCGCGATGGCGTCGGCGTCGGCGCTTCGATCCCGTTGCGGGGCAAGGGATCGGCGTTGCGCCCGGAGCCGGTGCCTCAGGGTCTGTTTGTCGGACGGGACGGTGGGTTCGGCCTCTTGGCTCATGCCGGAATTGTGCACCCTTTCGCTCTCCCCACCTCTCCTTGGCATGGTCAACTACTTTGTGATACAAACGAGTGGCTCGCGTCCCCGACGCGTTGTGCGAGGGGCGCGTTGATACAGGGAGCGGGAAGCATGTCTGGCAGAGACACCGATGCGAGCGTCGACGAGGACCACCCGCTGTCGGCTGGGGAGTCGTTGGCGCTGATCGAGCGACAGCAGGCAGCGGCACAGCGACGGCTGGGGGTGAACCCGGCGCTGTTCTACGGGCCGTGGGGTGTCGCCTACCTGCTCGGTTTCGGGTCGATCTTCTTGACCTACCCCACGGCTGTTCCTGTGCGATTGCCAGGCCAGGTGGCCGTGGTGATCACCGGCGTTCTGTTCGCCGTCGCCACGGTCATTTTCGTGGTGACCGGGACGCGGGTCGGAAGGGGGCTCCGCGGCCCGTCCCGGGGGGCCGGGGCGATGTACGGCTGGAGCTGGACCCTGGGCTTCTGCGCGCTGGCGGCGGTCAATATCGGGGTGACCCGGCTGGGACTGCCCGATGACGCCGTGACGCTGTTGTGGTCGGGAAGCTCCCTGCTGCTGGTCGGCGTGCTCTACCTGGCCGCCGGGGCGCTGTTCCAAGACTGGTTCCAGTACGGCCTCGGGATGTGGATGCTGGTGAGCGGTGCCTGCAGCGTGTTCGCCGATGTGCCGGGCAACTTCGCCGTGGTCTCCCTGGCCGGAGGCGGTGGTCTGCTCCTGGCCGCCGCCTATTTCGCGCTGCGGCCCCCGTGCCGCCGGCTGAGGCATGAGCGCGATCGGGTCCATGTCTAAGCCATTGCCTCAGCCATTGCCTGAGCCATTGCCTGAACTCGATCCGGTGATCCACGCCCAGGCGCGGTTGAGGGTGACAGTGGCGCTCGCGACTTTGGCGACCGGAGACCAGATCACCTTCCCCCGGCTCCAGCAGCTGCTGGAGATGAGCGCCGGCAACCTTTCGACGCATCTGCGCAAGCTTGAGGACGTCGACTACGTGCAGCTCACCAAGACGCACCGGCGGCGCATACCCGTCACCTACGTCTCGCTCACCCTGACTGGCCGGCGCGCCCTGGAGGACTACATCGCAGCATTGCGCCGGCTGCTGACCCCACCGACCGACCAGCCCGGAGGCTGAAGTGGAGATCCTTGCCCGCACCGTGCAGGCAACCCGGTGTTACGGCCCCGTCATCGCTCTCGACGGCGTCTCTCTGGACGTCCCGGCCGGGCAGCTGCTTGGGCTGCTTGGGCCGAACGGTGCAGGGAAGACCACCCTGCTGCAGCTGCTCCCCGGGCTGCGCCGGCCGACGTCCGGCACCGTCGAGCTCTTCGGCGGCTACCCACGCGACGCCGCCCGACGCCGCCGACTCGGGTGCACCCCACAGGAGACAGGGCTGCCCCCGACGCTGCGGGTTCACGAGGTTGTCGAGTTCGTCGCCGGTCACTTCGCGGACCCCGTGCCGACCCCTGAGCTGTTGGAGCAGTTCGGCCTGACCGGGCTCGAGAGGCGCCAGAGCGGGGGGCTGTCCGGAGGACAGAAGCGCCGGCTCACGGTGGCTGTCGCCTTCGTCGGCCGCCCCGATCTGGTCCTGCTCGACGAGCCGACAACCGGCCTGGACGTCGAGGCCCGTCACGCCCTCTGGGACGCGGTCCGCCGCTACCACCAGGGCGGCGGCACCGTTGTGCTCACCAGCCACTACCTGGAGGAGGTCGAGGCCCTTGCCGAGCGGGTCGTCGTCATCGATCAGGGCCGGGTACGCGCCGACGGCACGCTCGCCGACGTGCGCTCGCTGGTGCCCGCTCGCCGCGTGCGGCTGCGCGCCCCCGACCTGCCCGAGCTGGCGGGGGTGGAACGCAGCAACCGGGACGGCGACCGGCATGAGCTGTGGACCGCGGACTCGGACGCGCTGGTCCGCCAGCTCGTCACCATGGGGATCCCCTTCCGCGATCTGGAGGTGGCTACGGCGTCGTTGGAGGAGGCCTTCCTCGCGCTGACGGCACCCGGCACCCAGACGGTCGCACTCATCGACGGGGAGCTGGCCCGATGAGCACGTCCACCAACGTCCGGCTGGCTGGGCTGCACGCTCGCTACCAGTTCGTCGAGACCGTTCGCGTTCCGATCGCCGTGATCGGCACGACCCTCTTCCCCACCCTGTCTCTCTTGTTCTTCATCGTCCCCCAGTCCTTCGCGCAGGACCCGGCAGCCGCGACCGCAGCCACCGCCCAGCTCGCTGTCTTCGCGGTGATGAGCGTCTCCCTGTTCAACTACGGTGTGGGTGTCGCAGAGGAGCGCGCCCTGCCGTGGGACGGCTACACGCGCACGCTCCCCGCGGGCCCTTCGCCAAGGCTGGTTGGCCGGCTCCTCAACGGTCTCGCCTTTGTCATCCTCGGGCTGGTGCCGCTGGTGCTCCTCGCCTGGCTGTTGACCGCAGCGACGCTGCCGCCCTCGCGGCTCGCCCTGACCGCGGCCGCCCTGCTCGCGGCCGGCTTCCCGCTGTTCGCCATCGGTATCGGCATCGGCTACTCGATGTCCACCAAGGCCGCGCTGGCGGTAGCCCAGTCGCTGCTCCTGCCGTTGGCCTTTGGTGGCGGTCTGTTCCTGCCTCCGGAGACGTTCCCTGGCTGGCTCAACTCGATATCGATGTGGTTGCCCACCCGCGCCGGCCGGGACCTGGTCGTTACCGCCACCACGGGCGTCGACCTGCCGGGCCCCACCGTGTTCGTGTTGGGTGGCTGGACCCTGCTCGCCGGTTCACTCGCCGTGTGGGCCTACCGGCGCGACGAGGGGCGCCGGTTTCGGTGAGGAAGACGGGACGCGTGGAACTCTCATCCGTGCAGCGTGCCATGCCTCATTCTGGGCCGCGTGCGGGGGCGCTCGAGGTAGCGGAGGGTCTGCTCCATTGGCTCGCGGACTACCGTGTGGGCCATGACTTCGACCGAGCAGCTTGCCTCATCCGTACCGACCCGGGGCGCCGTCACCAAGGCCGTGATTCCCGCCGCCGGTTTGGGCACCCGCTTCCTGCCTGCGACCAAGGCGACGCCCAAGGAGATGCTGCCGGTCGTCGACAAGCCGGCCATCCAGTACGTCGTCGAGGAGGCCACGCG
>JADGPA010000118.1 GCA_017882685.1 Propionibacteriaceae bacterium
AGCTTGTAGACGTTCTTGCCGACTACACTCCAGCAGTTCGTCTTCGTGTGGTGCTTCTTCACCGTGGACATCTTGTACTTCTTCACCGCGAGGGTCGCGACCGCTCCGGTGCCGGCGTCAGCGACGACGGTGGTGCCTGCGACGGCTGCGCTCTGGGCGGCAGGTTGAGTCTGGGCCGAACACGCCGTCAGCGCGAGCGCCATGGCGACGGGAATCAGGATGGCCCTGGCCAGGGCCGACGTGAGTTTGGACATTGCAAACCTCTCGATCACTGGCGTCAGCTGGGGGGCCGGCACCATCAGGGGATTGGTGCGGCGTCAACTCCCCCGCCCGACGCCACCACCGCAGGCTATGGAGGCGAGCGCAAGGCCCTCCTCAACGCAGCATCAAGTCCGCATCAAACCTGGTGTTTCGCGCGCGACCGCGCAGAAGAAGGGCTGCCAGGTCCCCCGGGCGGGGTCTGGGAACGGCCTTGCCGCTTCCCTTAACGTGTCCGTGAGGCCTCTCCCGGGGGTGCCGCCGACTTCCGGGAGCATGATGTCCTCCGACCGAGCTGGGGGCAGCCGGGAGGCATCGTGTTGCTGGTGGGTGGCTGGAGATGGGATGACTTCCGGGCTCACTCCCCAGCGGGCCAGGCGGGCAAACCTAGCGATCAGATGGCGCGGACGGAGTTGTTGCGCGCGTCGTGGGTGAGCTCGGCAAGACCCAGTTCTTCCAGCAGCGGCGGCAGGTACATGCCGAAGCGTCCCCGATAGCCCTTGCGCAAGCCGTACCAGCCACCAACGGGGTTGTCCTCTGTCCGTCCCCAGGCTTCGACCGAGCCGGGAGCAGCGGGCTTCAGCTCGTCGGCCGCCCCGAGGGGCACCCAGCCACCCTGTTCACGTAGCCAGGCATGCAGGTCCTCGACCGCCGACAGGCGATAGCGCAGGGTTGTCGAACCGACCTGGCACACCAGTGCAGGCGGATCCGCGGCCTCGTCGCGGTACATCGTGTACTCACTCGACCCCGGCGCGGTCTTCAACCGCCAGGGCTCCTCCGGTGTGCCAGCACCGCTCATGGTCCCTCCCCCGGGACGGCCCCCGAACCCAGCCGGCTCGGACGTCAGGCATCAGAGTGCCCGCTGTCGCGCCCGGCCACCAGAGGCCGGGCGCGAAGTACTGATGGCGGTCAGGCCTGGCTCGCCAGCAGGGCGGCCTCCGCGGCCTTCGTCCAGCGTCCTTCGACCATGGCGGCAGCGACGGTCGGCAGCTTCTCCGGCAGCTCGTCGAGCCGAACCATCCCGAGGTCGGGGAGCATCGGGTAGACCATGATCTTGCCGCCGGACGTGCGGTTGTTCACGGCCTCTATACCGTCGGCGACGCCGGCCATGCCGGTGACCGCCCAGAGCGACACGTTGGTGTCAAGGGTGCCGCCCTCGACCTTGGCGAGCATGGTCTCCATGTCCTGGATCCGGGAGCCGGACGTCCCGACGAGGTAAATACCCTTGGTGGCGATCGCTGTCAGGTCCAGCTCTGCCATCGTGCCGATCGCGAAGCCGGCGAAGGCGTTGACGATCGCGCCGTCTCCTGAGATGTCCACGGCCTGGGCGATCAGGAAGGGCGCCGGCACCATGGCGGCAACGTAGGTGTAGCCCGCATCCAGCGGTTCGGTCTTGGAGTTCCGGAAGGTCGCCGGCACCCCGTTGGCTTCCGCAACGGGAGCCACAACGGCGGCGAGGTGGGCAAGGCGGGCGTCGTCGACGTCCACCGCGTCCATGGAGATGCCGGGGACGCCGCTGACCGCGGTGCGGACCGTGTGCATCAGGCCCATCGGGCCGGCCGCACCGACGATCGCGATGCGTTCGCCTTCGCGGAGCTCGCACTGGGCGGGGATCCGGGCGTAGCCGTCGGCGGCATTCGTGCCCGCGGTGCCGGTGTAGCGGATCAGGTCGTAGTGGATGCGACCGACGTCGATCTTGACGCGCCGGTCGAACGCCCCGCCGGCCAGCACAACGTCGAGCACGCCACCGAAACCGATCCGGGCGCCGAGCGCCTCAACGACGTCGGCATCGGCGCCGACGTAGACGATGTCGTCGAACGTGCCCTCCAGCTCGGCAACGGACGCGACGCGCGTGGCACCCGCGACATCCACAGCACCGATGACGGCGATCGAGGCGGGCGAGGCCTCGGCGAGCAGGTTCTCCAGCCCGTCGACGGCGTCGGCAACCACCAGCAGCCGGCCACCGGCCTTCAGGGTCGTGCGTTCGCCCCAGGCGTAGGCGGCTTCGACGCACGCCCACGGCTCGATCAGGGCAACGGCGGAAGCGGACGGCCCGTCGCTCACGGGGATCAGGAAGCGCTCGCCGGTGGCGGGATCCATGATCACGCGCTCGTCCAGGACCACGTACTCCTGCAGCGCACCCTCGAAGTTGTAGCCGAAGGCCGCGTTCGAGCTGGCGGTCGGCAGGTGGCGGTAGTCGGTCTGCACCAGCACCCGCTCACCCAGCCTGTGGTGGCGCACGTCGGAGCCGACGGCCACGATGCGTCCCACCGGCTCATGCCCGGGGACGATCGGCGCGGCGCCCGGCTGGTAGCTGGGGATCTCGGCCAGTTCGGTGGCGCTGAGCCCGCTGAGCACCTCGCTCTTGCGCGGGTGGTCGGTGAAGGCGTGCAACAGCTTGGTGTCGGAGAAGCAGATGCCGCACGCCTCGGACTTGAGCAGCAGCTGACGCGGACCGAGGGGGTACATCGCCTTCGCCGGGTTGTGCACCACCACCTCGGCTGCAACGAACTGGATCGCGTGCTGGGTGGCCGGGAATTCCTGCGTCATTGTTTGCGTTCCTTGGTTGAGAGGGATCAGTTGAGCATGTTCTGGCCGCCGGTCACGGGCACGGCCTGGCCGGTCTCGTAAGCCTGGTCGACGATGTAGTACACGGCCTTTGCGAGGTCGGACGGCAGGCAGCCGCGTCCCATCGGCACCTTGTCCTCATACGACTTGCGGACGTCGGCGACGGTGGCGGCGCCGGGCACCTTGCCGGCCTTCAGGTACTGGACGAACAGCCCGCGCTCGGGGTCCATCCACAGCGGCCCGTCGAGGTAGTTACCCGGGCAGATGGCGTTCACCTTGATGCCGTACTCCACCAGTTCGAGCGCGAACGACTGGGTGAGCCCGATGCCGCCGAACTTCGACCCGGAGTAGGCGAAGTTGCGTTTCGAGCCTTCCAGGCCCGACTTGGAGTTGATCTCGATGATGTCGAATAGGGCATCGGGACGGGCGGCGTGCTGGGCGGCCATGATCGGTGCCACCGCACGGACGCCGAGGAAGTAGCCCCGGTAGTTCACGCCGGTCACCAGGTCGAAGTCGGCCACCGGCTGGGTCATCACGCCCTCGGAGCGCACGACGCCAGCGTTGGAGATGAACACGTCGATGCCGCCGTAGACCGCGGTCGCAGCCGCGATCGCGGCCAGCGAAGAGTCGGGGTCGGCGACGTTGACCTCGACGGCCACGGCGCGGCCCGCGCCGTGCTTGGCGCTCAGCTCGGCGGCGTTCTTCGTTGCCAGCTCGATGTTGAGGTCGGCCAGCACCACCTGGGCGCCTTCGGAGAGGAGCTCCGTGGTGATCCCGAGGCCGAAGCCCTGGGCTGCGCCCGTGACCATGACCACCTTGCCGGTCATGCGTCTGGACCTGGCCGATGCTGCCACCGACTTGCGGTAGCTCTCGGCCTCCCAGTTCTCGATGAAGCGGCGCTCCGCCGCGTCCAGGCAGCGGACCGTGCCGATACGGCCGGCGTCCCGGGCGACGCGGAGTGCGTCGGTGAAGGTGGCCAGCGCGGTCCGCGCAGCGGCCAGGTCGGCACCGGCACCGAAGGCGACGACGCCGGGAACGACGGTGATGATGGGGTCCTTGCCGTACTGCTCCCGGTAGCCGGCGACAGCTGCGGTGACGGCGGCCGCATCAGCGGAGGCGTCCAGCACCAGCGGGAAGGATCCGGCGTAGACGATCTGGTCGGGGATCAGCGGGCCGTCGGTGAGCACGGCCCGTCCGGCCGTGCTGAGGGTGGCCATCCGCACCAGGTCGGACGCGTCGGAGGTCACAACGGCGAGCCGCTCAGGCGTGCCGAGCAGGCCACGCAGGTTCGGTGCGACGACATTGATGATCCCTGAGCTTGGCCTGTCCTGAGCCTGTCGAAGGGCCGAAGGGTCTTCGACAGGCTCCGCCGTCATGCTGCCCGAGCCTGACGAGGGTCCCGCGGCGATGGCCGCAGCGATGGTGGCGGTGAGCCGCTCGGCGCGCTCGGTGAGCTCGGCGGCGGAGTTGCCGGAGACGATGATGCCGTGGTTGCCGAGGAAGGTGATGCCGGGTGCCGGCTGCCCGGTGCGCTCGGTGTAGGCGGTGCGGCGGGCCTCGACCTCGCGGGCCAGCGGCACGCCCGGGTCGGTGTAGGGCACGAACACGGCGTCGTCGCCCAGCAGCCGGCTGACCAGGGCCTCCGCGTCCGTGTTGCAGGTGAGGGCGTTGGCCACCAGAGGGTGCGTGTGCAGCACCAGGGCGTCGGGGATCAGGGCGTGGAACAGGATCTCGACGCTGGGACGGCGTCCACCGGGGGCGTTGACAAGCGCCTTCGCTGCCGCAGCCTGCACCGGGTCGCCCTCGACCGGCTCGTCGGAACGCAGCGCGTCCAGCAGAACGTCGAGACGCAGGCCCACGAGATCGGCAGCTGTCAGGGTTGCCAGCGGGACGCCGGACGGCTTGATGTGCAGCACGCCGTCGAGCTTCACCGAGGCGTTGCCGCCGCCGGCGCGGGAGTACTCCGGGTCGGCACCGAAGGTGTTGGCGACCGAGATGAGTTCGGAGACCAGGTGGTTCACTGCTGCTCCTCTTTGGTGATCAGGGCTGCGCCGATGGCGACGAGTTCTGCACGGCGGGCATCGGGGTCGTCGCCGGTGCGGGCACCGGAGGCGTCGACGTAGCCCGGCTCGCCGTTGGCAACGAGGTGCTGGTGTGCTGCGACCACGCAGGTGGCTTCCCAGAAGGCCTGCCGGGCGTAGTCGGAGACCGGGCCGTCGACACAGGCGACCTCGATCGGGATGCGGTCGGGGGTGTTGTGCTCCGTGCCACCCATGACGACGACGCCGGCGCCGATGAAAGCCCGCACGTAGGCGTCGACGCAGGCGACGGTGTTGCGGATCGGGATCAGCTCAGCGGCGTGGATGCCGCGCGCGACCAGTTGTGCGGCAAGGTTCTCCGCGGGCTCCTCGAACGGGCAGATCGGTGAGACGCCGTCGGCCAGCGTCGGGTAGGTGGGAATGCCGTCCATCTCGAGCACGTAGCTGTAGGCGTCGGCGAAGCCCAGCGGCACTTCGGGGACGTAGCCGGGCGTGCCGACCTTGATCAGTCGCGACCGGATCTCGCCCTGCAGGGCTCCGGCATCGTCGAGGTCGACCTTGGACGCAGAGCCGTAGGCCCGCTCGAGCACAGCGGCCCGCTCCGGGGACGGCAGCGTGAACAGCGCGCCCTGGAATGCCTTCGCGATATGCCGCTCCTGCAGCGACACCCATTCCACTCCGACGCCGGCAGCCGCGGCTACGTCATTGGCGATCCCGGCCGCGGTGAGGCCAGTCTCGAGGCCACTGGAGGCGAACCAGTCGGCCAGCTTGCCGACCATGGCTGTGGCCCTCTCGTCGTTGCCGCCGCGGATCTCCGTGGCGATGCGCTGGGCGGTCGGCGACTTCTGCTTGAACGGCGCGATGCCCTTGCCGCACAGGTACATGCGGCCCGGATTCGCCGGGTCGTTGACGCGGACGCCGGCAGCGGCGAGGTCGTCATCGAGGGTGATGAACTCCAGCCCGTACAGCGCGACGATGCCGGCGGCGTCCGCCTGGTCACGGAACGCTGAGTAGACCTGCTGGTCGAAGAAGTTGGAGATACCCACAGCGCGCGCGCCTTCGGCCGACGCAGCGCCGATCGCGTCAGCGACCGTGGCGAAGGCCGAGAAGTTGGGTGGGAAGTGGACGTGGGTGTTCACCAGGGGGATCGCCGCCCCGGCTGCCCCCCGGACGCCGCTGTCGGTCATCTGACGTACCTGGACTCTCTGCCGCGTGGGCGTCGTCGCCGCTGGATTGTAACGATTCAAGAGCCTAGCACCGCAGGCACAGGTCTGACAGGAGTACGTCCGGAAAAGGCACTGGATGCCGGCGCGCGCCCTACTCGGCTGCGGTGCTGCCGTACCCCGTCCAGCCGGGGATCGTGCCGTCGACGTCCCACAGGTCGAGCCAGGAGCCTGAGCCCTCCCACAGGAAGACCTGACCCTTGATCAGCCGGCTGTTCGCCTCCACCGAGCGCAAGGCGTTCAGCATTTCCGGAGTGAGCGGCTTCTCGGTGACCGCCCTCAAGTTGGCGGCGATCTGGGTCGGCTTGACCGAGAACGGTATGGCGACGTGCCCACGCTGCGCGGCCCATTTCAGGCAGACCTCGGCCGGGTGGACGCCGAGCTCCGCCGCGATCCGGACCACCACGGGATGCTCCATGTCAGCGACGTCACCCTCGAACTTGTCCCGCTCGGGACGCCGCGGCGACCCCATCGGGGAGAAGCCGATGGCGACCATGCCTGCGTCCTTGGTGAACTGGTACAGCTCGCCCTGCTGGAAGGCCGGATGCAGTTCCATCTCGTGCATCGCTGGGGCGATCCGGGCGTCGCGCAGCAGCAACCGCAGTTTCGGGATGGTCATGTTCGACACTCCGAGATGAAGGATCAGTCCGGCGTCCACCAACTCCTCGAGCGCGCGGTACATGGCCAGGTACTCCGCATGGATGTAGGGCCGCGAGGTGGGGTTGCGGGCGTCGGGGGCGGCGAAACGCTCGTGGGTGTTCGGGAACGGCCAGTGGATCAGAAGGGCGTCCAGGTAGTCCAGCTTCAGGTCGGCCAGGCTCTGGTGCACCGAGGCCACGGCCGCGGCCGGGTCGTGGGCGTCGTTCCACACCTTCGAGAGCACGAAGACGTCCTCGCGGGCCAGGCCGAGATCGCCCATCGTCTCGGCCAGCACGGGGCCGATCAGGTGCTCGTTGGCATAGACCGGGGCGCAGTCGACGAGTCGGTAGCCCGCGCGCAGCGCGACCCCCGCAGCCTGGGCGATCTCCTCAAGGCTGAACCGGTCGGAGCCGAACGTGCCCAGCCCGACGGCCGGGATCCTTGCGCCGCTGGCCAGGGTGAAGGCCGGGACGGTTGCGGGATCGATCGCGGTGGTTTCAGTGGTCATGGTCACTCCTGGGAGAGGTTGGGTGCGAAGAGGAGCTTCCCGGTGACGGCACCGGGCTGCTCGAAGAGTTCGAAGGCCGCCATCACCTGACTGAGGCCGAACGTGTCGTGGACGAGGTCGTCGATGATCCGCAACCGGCCGTCGGCGACACACTCGGCGGTGAGGCTCCATTCGAGGCCGGGGAAGGGTGCGCTGTAGGACATCCACGACCCGGTGAGCCGGAACTCCTTGCGGTTCATCAGCTCGAACGTTGCATGGCCGAAGGCGAGGTCTGCGTGGCTGGTGCCGATGAAGCACACCCCTGCGTGCGGTGCGGCCAGCTGGAAGGCCAGGCTCATGGTCGCGTTCTGGCCGGCAGTCTCGAACACGTGGCCGAAGCCGACCCCGCCCTGCCATTCGCGGACGGCGGCGAGGAACCCCGGCTCGCGCGAGTCGAAGGTCGTCTCGGCCCCAAGGGCAGTGGCTGTGGCCAGGCGGGCCGGGTTCACGTCCACAACGGCCACGCGAGCCGCGCCGAGGATCTTGACCCATTGCATGGTGAACAGTCCGATGGTGCCCGCACCAAGGACGATCACGTCGTCGCCGGCGGTGAAGCCGAGGTGCCGGATGCCGTGCAGGGCGACAGTGGACGGTTCGAAGAAGGCGGCGTCCCGGAACGAGACGGTGTCGGCGACAACGGTGAGATTCCGGAGCGGGGCAACGAGGTATTCGGCCAACCCGCCGTTCACCCGGGAGCCGATGAAGCTGTAGTTGGGGCACTGGGAGTAGTGGCCGAGCCGACACTGCTCGCACTCGTGGCAGGGCAGCAGCGGCGCCACCGCCACGCGGCGACCCACCACCGCGTCGTCAGTCGCGGGGCCGACCGCGACCGCCTCTCCGGCGATCTCGTGACCCAGCACAAGGGGATAGAAGTGGGCTCCGTCGCTAAGCACGCGGGGGATGTCCGAGCCGCAGACGCCGGTCATCATCACCCGTACCAACGCCTCGCCGGGCCCGGGCTCGGGGGTGGGGATCTCCTCCACCCGCACGTCCCGCTGCCCATGCAGCACCGCTGCTAACACTTGTGTTCTCCCATCTCAGCGGACGAATGCCGCCAGCTTGTGCATGCTCGGGGCCATAGCCGGATAGAGGCCGGCGTAGATGTCGTAGAGCCGGTCGTAGCGCGCGGCGGCAGCCGGGTCCGGGGCGTAGCTGACGCCCCGCTGCACCCAGCGCTCAACCAGGTCGACGACGGTGCCACCACCGGTGCCGAGCGCGGCCAACATGGCCGCCCCGAGCGGGGTGGCGTTCTCGTTGGCGCTCACCGTCAACGGCACCCCGGTCACGTCGGCCTTGATCTGCATCCACAGCGGGCTCTTCGTCGCCCCCCCGATGGCCAGGAGTTCGGCAACTCCTGCCCCGGCGTCCGCCGCGACCTCCAGGTTGTGGCGCAGGGCAAACGCGACGCCTTCCATCACCGCGCGGTACAGCTGGCCGCGACCAGTGCCAATGGTGAGCCCGACGAAGGCGCCCCGGGCGTCGGCGTCCCACAGCGGCGAGCGCTCACCCGAGAGGTAGGGCAGGAACACCAGCCCGTCCGACCCGAGCGGCGCGGACGCGGCCATCGCCGACACTTCCTCATACAGCCCGCGGCCAGAGGTGGCGGCGGCCACCTGCTCGGCCTCGCCGACCACGCGGGCGAGCCAGGCCAGGCTGGCCGAGCCGGCCACCGTCCCCCCCTGCAGCAGCCAGCTTCCCGGCACGACGTGCCGGGAGAGGATCAGGCGCTCGTCGGCCACCGGGGCGTCAAGAGCGATCGACATGCCACCCGCCTGGCCGCCCTGTTCCTGGGTCTGGCCCGGCCGGTACACACCCGCGCCGAGGGTGCCACAGGCCGCGTCAAGACCGCCGGCGACCACGGGGGTACCCGCCGGCAGGCCGGTGGCGTGGGCCGCGGCGGCCGTGAGCCCGCCCGCGACAGCCGACGGCTCCATGGGCGTGGGAACCAGATCGGGGTCGATGCCGAGACGTGAGGCCATGTCTGCGTCCACCCCGCCCGTTGCGACGTCGATGAAGTGCATCCCGTAGCCCTGCGAGTGGTCCTGGCTGGCGACCCCGGTGAGGGCGAGGACGACGACACTGTTGCACTGCAGGAACCAGCGCGCGCGAGCGAACACCTCGGGGCGGTGCCTCTGGAACCACAGCACCTTCGCCGTGGAGTAGCTGGGGCTCAGCCGGTTGCCGGCGAGGGCGAGGATGTCGCGTGCGGGAACGTCGCGGAGCAGCTCATCACAGATCGACTGCGCGCGGGTGTCCATCCAGATCGGTGTCCTGGCAAGGACCTGACCGTCCGCGTCGACCGGGACCGCAGCCCAGCTCTGTCCGTCGACGCCGATGCCTCGGACGGCCGCCGGCTCGAAGGCGCCCGAGGCGCAGACCTCGGCGAGGGTAGCGAAGGCGCCGGCCGCCCAGTCGTCGGCATCCTGCTCCACCCATCCCGGAGCCGGTGTGTGCAACGGGTAAGGGCGCTCCGCGGCGGCGAGCGTGCGGCCATCGGCGTCGAACGCAACGCAGCGGCATCCGGACGTGCCGATCTCCACGCCGAGGTAGACCGCCGAAGCGTCGGTTGGGGCCATCGCCTCCCCTTGAGAGCGAAACGTTTTGCTCAACGGTAGCCGATCGGCAAGTCACCGCACAAGCACGTGAGCGAACCGTTTCGTCTGCCCGCTTGAAGCTGTTGACAAGCGGCTGGGGAGCTGACAGCCTTTCAGTACGAAACGTTTCGCCATGGGAGTGGGTTCGCTTTGGCAGCCACCTATAAGGACATCCGGCGCTTGACCGGGGTGTCCTTGGCGACGATTTCGAAGTACTTCAACGGTGGCAACGTGATCCACAACAACCGCGTTCTCATCGAGCAGGCCACGCGCGATCTTGGCTACCAGGTGAACGACGTCGCCCGCGGGCTGCGGAGTCGCCGGTCGATGACGCTCGGCGTCGTCCTTGCGGAGCTGAACTCCACCTTCTACACCACGATCATCTCCAGCATGGAGGAGAAGCTCCGTGAGGCGGGCTACGGCACCATCATCTGCGACTCCCGCGGCAGCGCCGAGGCCGAGGCGGAGGCGATCCACTTCCTGATCGGCAAGATGGTCGACGGGATCGTCATCATGCCGGTCGGCGACGAGGTCGCCGGACTTGCGGCGGCGGCGGCGCGCGGCGTCCCCGTCGTTACGGTCGACCGGGCAATCGCGAACGCCGCTGTGGACACCGTGGTGATCGACAACCGGGCAGCGATCGCATCGGCCGTTGACCTGCTTGTAGACGCCGGCCACATCGACATCGGCCTGTTGGCCGGCCCGGACGCCATCTTCACCATGCGCGAGCGCAGGCTGGGCTTCCGCGAGGCGGTGAAGCGCCACACCGGGCGCCTGCCGCGCCGGACCTTCACGCAGCCGGACCCGGTGAGCGTCCAGGGCGGCTACCAGGGCCTGCGGCGGCTCCTTGCGCTCGAGCCGCGCCCCACCGCAGTGGTGTGCGCCAACTATGAGTTCACCGTTGGCGCGACCGTTGCGATCAACGAACTTGCCGCCGATGCCCCGGTGCCGGCCATCGTCGGCTTTGACAACCTCGACCTCGCCCGGATCATTCGCCCGCGACCGACCCTTGTGGTGCAGCCCGTTGCACAGATCGCCGTGCGTGCCGCCGAGCTCATCCTCGACCGCATCGCCAGCCCCTTCCCGCTCGAGCCACGCAGCGTCGTGCTGGAGTCCGAACTGGTGGTGGGCGACCCCGCGACGTACGCCTTCCGGGGCGGCCAGTCATGACGGTGCTCACCGTGACCCTCAACGCCGCCATTGATAAGCGGTACGACGTGAGCGACGTCAGGCTCGGCGCGGTGCAGCGCGTCACCCGGGTGCGGGCCGGCGCGGGCGGCAAGGGACTGAACGTCGCCCGGGGCGCGCGCCTCTGCGGTCACGAGGTCGCAGCCACCGGCTTCGTAGCCGGCTTCGCCGGGCAGTTCATCAGCAGCCAGGTGGAGGCCCAGGGCATCCGCGACGAGTTTGTCCGCGTCCCCGGGGAGAGCAGGACCTGCATCAACATCATCGACACCGCCGGCACTTCCACCGAGTTCCTCGAGCCCGGCATCACCGTGGACGCGTCGCAGGTCGCGCTGCTCCTCGCCAAGTACCAGTCCCTGCTCGACGGGGTGGACGTGGTGACGATCTCCGGCAGCGCCCCGTCCGGGTGCACCGACGACGTCTACGTTGCGTTCGTCGAGGCGGCCAGACGTGCTGGACGCCCGGTGATCCTGGACACCAGCGGCGTCGCACTGAGGGTCGGGCTCGCCGCGGGCCCGACTGTGGTGAAGCCGAACCGGGAAGAGCTCGCAGCACTGGCCGGGATGGAGCTTCCCGACCTCGCCTGTGTGGTTGCCGCCGCTCGCGCACTGTGCGACCGGGGACCGGAGTGGGTGGTCGTCTCCCTCGGTGCCGAAGGTGCCGTTGCGGTCAACGCCGCGCGGGCCGTCCAGGTGCTCGCCCCCCGCGTCGACGCGGTGAACCCCGTCGGTTGTGGCGACGTCCTCGTCGCCGGCCTCGCCACCGAGCTGGCCGCGGGTCATGGCGTCGACGCCGCGCTGCCGTTCGCTGTTCGCGTGGCCACTGCCGCCGCTGCCCACCCGGAGACAGGCTGCTTCGACCCCGGCTTTGCGGAGACCCTGCGCACCACCACCATCTCGATCCCGAACTGAAGGACGACCATGCTGACCACCTACCTCACGCATCCGCCGCTGCTGGCCGCCCTGGCCGCCGCCGGACACGGCTCGAAGGTGCTGATCGCCGACTCGAACTACCCGCACGCCACCGCGCACGGACCGAACGCGCGGGTCATCCACCTGAACTTCACCCGTGGACTGGTGAACGGCACCGATGCCCTGAAGGGGATCATCAGCGTGATCCCGGTGGAGAGCGCTGCCGTAATGGCACCCGGGGAGGATTTCCTCGAAGTGCACGAGGAGTACAAGGCGCTGCTCGGTGCGGACGTCGGAGTCCAGATCATGGAGCGGTTCGCTTTCTATGACGCCTGCCGGTCCAGTGACCTCGCCGTCCTTGTCGCCACCGGCGAGGATCGCATCTACGCGAACCTTCTACTCACCGTTGGCGTGGTGTCCCCCACCTCTGCGGAGCACTGATGCTGGTCGGTCTCCGTGAACTCGCCGTGGCCGCCCAGGTGGCCGGCAGGGGCCTGGGCGCGTTCAACGTGATCCATCTCGAGCACGCCACAGCCTTCGCGCGCGCTGCCGAACGGGCCGGGCTGCCGGTGGTACTCCAGATCTCCGAGAACGCCGTGAAGTACCACGGAGCCCTTGAGCCGATCTGCCAAGCGACGCTCGCCGTTGCGCGGGCTGCGGCAGTGCCCGTGGTGGTGCACCTGGATCACGCCGAGGACACCGAACTGGTCCGCCGTGCGGTCGACCTCGGCGTCACGTCGGTGATGTACGACGGCTCGAAGCTCCCCGACGCAGAGAACCGTCGGGCGACGCAGGTGATGGTGGAGTTCTGCCACGCTGCCGGTGTTGACGTCGAGGCAGAACTCGGAGAGGTCGGCGGCAAGAACGGGGTCCACGACCCCGGCGCGCGGACGTCGCCGCGGGACGCGGCCGAGTTCGTCCGTGACACTGGCGTCGACCTTCTCGCCGTGGCGGTCGGCTCCTCACACGCGATGACAACGAGGGACGCCCGCCTGGACGACGGCCTGATCCGTGCCATCAACGCTGCCGTCCCGGTGCCGCTGGTCCTGCACGGCTCATCGGGCGTCTCCGACGCAGGCATGCAGGCGGCGATCGCCGCCGGCATGACGAAGATCAACGTGTCCACCCACCTGAACAAGGTCTTCACCGACTCGGTTCGGGGAACTCTCGCCGGGAACCCGGCGCTCGTCGATTCCCGCAAGTGGCTCGCCCCAGCGCGCGCCGCGGTCGAGGACGAGGCCTTCCGCCTGCTCAGGCTGTACGTCCAAAGGTCACGGGGAGGCGACACACCATGAGCACAGCTCCCGCGCCGCTTCCGGTTCCACAAGCCTCCGCGGCAGAAATCGATATCAGATTGGTTACGATTCGGCCGCTGATGATGACACCGTCCGCTACGCTCCCTACGATTACCCAACAGAAATCGATTTCTCAGGTGGAGGCAATGATGCTGCTCAATCTGGATCCGGTACTCACCGGTCAGTTGCTGATGGCGCTGGACGAGATGGGGCACGGTGACGCTGTCGTCATCGCCGATGCCCATTTCACGGCGTCGAAGCTGGCAAAGAAGCACCTGATCGACATGCCCGGACTGTCCTCTCCGAGGGTCCTGCAGGCAATCCGCTCGGTGATGGTGCCCGATACCTATCCGGCTCTCGACCTCATGGAGTCCCCGGACGGCCTACTGCCGGTACAAAGCGAACTGACCGCGGCCGCCGGCCTCAAGCCCGAGGAGGCTCGTATGGTTGAGCGCTTCGCCTTCTACGACCTGGCCGCAGAGGCCGAGGTGATCATCCGCACTGGCGAGACCCGGGTCTACGGCAATGCGTTGTTCCGCAAGGGGGTCACCCCGGTGATGCCGGCATGACCGCAACCGAGACCGTCCCCTTCGCGGGGACCCACGACCCGAACCTCCTCCTCCAGGTCGAGAAGGTCGACAAGAGCTTCCCCGGCGTGAAGGCGCTGGAGGGAATGCGCTTCGACCTGCGCAAGGGCGAGGTGCTTGGCCTTGTCGGCGAGAACGGCGCCGGCAAGTCGACCCTGATGAAGCTGCTCACCGGCATCTACACCCGGGAAACCGGCGACTTCTGGCTGAACGGCCAACCCCTGGAGGTGCACAACCCGAGGGAGGCGCAGGCAGCCGGACTGGCGATCATCCACCAGGAACTGAACCTGGTCTCGCACCTGACCGTTGCGGAAAACATCTGGCTGGGTCGCGAACCCGTCTCCGGCGGATTCTTCACCCGGCCCAGCGAGCAGGTGCGCAAGACCCGCGAACTGCTGGAGCGCCTGGGTCTCGCCCTGGATCCCAAGACGATCGTGTCCCGGCTGAGCGTGGCCCAGCAGCAGATGGTGGAGATCGCGAAGGCGCTGTCCTTCGAGGCCACCAAGGTCCTGATCATGGACGAGCCGACCGCAGCCCTGAACGATGCCGAGGTCGACCAGCTCCACGAGCTGATCCGCCGCTTCATCACCCCGGAGACCGGCGTGGTCTACATCTCCCACCGGATGGCGGAACTGAAGCGCATCGCCGACCGCATCACCGTGATCCGCGACGGCCACTACATCGACACCATGCCGATGGCCGAGACCAGCCTCGACCAGGTGATCTCGAAAATGGTCGGACGCGCGATAAACACCGGCGCCAAGCCGCACAACGTACGCGGCGACCGCCCGATCGTGCTCAGCGTGTCCGGGTTGTCGACCAAGGCCCTGCTGAAGAACGTCACCTTCGACCTGCACCGTGGCGAGGTCCTCGGGTTCGCCGGCCTCATGGGTGCCGGCCGCACCGAGGTCGCCCGGGCCCTGGTGGGCGCCGACCCGATCACGTCCGGCGACGTCCTGCTGAACGGCAACCCGGTGACGATCCGCACTCCGGCCCATGCGGCGGCACTCGGCATCGGCTACCTCTCCGAGGACCGCAAGGGGCTGGGCCTGATGCTGCAGCTGCCGGTGGTCCACAACATCGCGATCAGCTCGATGAGCGCCAAGTTCTCCCAGGCGTTCTTCGTCAATGACAAGGCCATGCGGGAGGCCGCGGAGGCGTCCCGCAAGTTGCTCAGCATCAAGACGCCGTCAGTGAACCAGCCGGTGAAGTACCTCTCCGGCGGGAACCAGCAGAAGGCGATCATCGCTCGATGGCTGGTCAAGGACTGCGACATCCTCATCTTCGACGAACCCACCCGAGGCATCGACGTGGGCGCGAAGGAAGAGATCTACCAGCTGCTCAACACGCTTGCCGAGCAGGGCAAGACGATCATCATGATCTCCTCCGAACTCCCGGAGATCCTCCGAATGTCCCACCGCGTGGTCGTCATGGCCGACGGCATGATCAAGGGCGTCCTGTCAGCGAGCGAGGCGAGCCAGGAGTCGATCATGCGTCTCGCCACCCACGGTGACGAAGCCCTTACCCACAAGACCGAGAAAGCAGGACGATGATGTCGACCGATAGCGCAACGATGGAAGCCGTCGCCAAGTCCGCCGTGAAGGACAGTTCGTGGCGCGAACGGGTCCAGCAGCTGATGGCACTGGCCGGCCTCGTGCTCATCTTCGTTGTCTTCACCGTCGCCAGCCCGCAGATCTTCCCCAGCTACTCCAACGTCACCGCAATCCTGTTCTCGACCACCGTGGTCGGACTGCTCGCCCTCGGCTCGACGCTGGTGATCATCACCAGCGGCATCGACCTCTCGGTCGGTACGGCCATGACGCTCTCCGCTGTCATGTCGGCAACCTTCATCGTGAACTGGCACATACCGGTCTGGCTCGGCATCATCATGACCCTCGCATTCGGTGGCCTGGTCGGGTTGGTCAACGGCGTGAACGTCGCGATCCTCGGCCTCCCGCCGTTCATCGCTACCCTCGCCATGATGCTGGTGGCACAGGGGCTCGCCCTGGTCATCTCCAACGCACGGCCCATCTACTTCGACCCCGCCGCACACTCCGGCTACATCTGGCTGTCGACCGGGAGCATCATTCCGGGAACAAGGTTCCCCAACGCGGTGATCGTGCTGGCCCTGGCAGCAGTGGTGGCCTTCGTGCTGTTGAACAAGACCCTGCTGGGACGCTATGACATCTCGATCGGCAGCAACGAGGAGGCCACCGCGCTGTCGGGCATCAACACCAAGAAGTGGCTGGTCATCATCTACGCGGTGGCCGGGCTCTTCGTCGGTCTGGCGAGCATCATGATCTCGGCCCGCCTCGGGTCGGCCCAACCGGCCACCGGTGCCGGCTACGAACTGCAGGCGATCGCGGCCGTCGTGATCGGCGGCACGTCACTGTCAGGCGGCAAGGGCACCATCGTCGGCACGATCATCGGCGCCCTGATCATCTCGGTCATCAACAACGGTCTCCAGATCATCTCGGTTCGCCAGGAGTGGCAGAACGTGATCCTCGGCCTCGTGATCCTGATCGTCGTCTTCATCGACCAGCTGCGCGCCCGTCGCGCCGCCACCACCTAGACCCATCCCACCCAACTACTCCCGCAACAACCCAACGAAGGAGAAGAAATGCGGAAGATTACAATGGGGCTCGTCGCGCTCGGCGCGGCAGCCTCGATGGCCCTGGCGGCCTGCTCCTCGGCAGCGCCGTCAGCCAGTGTCAGCGCGAGCGGTGCAGCATCGTCGTCCAGCGCCAAGCCGTACATCGCCATCGTTTCCAAGGGCTTCCAGCACCAGTTCTGGCAGGCCGTGAAGCAGGGCGCCGAGCAGCAGGCGGCCAAGGACGGCGTGACCATCACCTTCGAGGGTCCCGCCACCGAGGCCGAGGTTGAGGCTCAGATGACCATGCTGACCAACGCCCTGGCCAAGAAGCCGGCAGCCCTGGGCTTCGCAGCCCTGGACAGCAAGGCCGCCGCCCCGGTGCTCCAGCAGTTCAAGGACGCCAACATCCCCGTCGTTGCATTCGACTCCGGTGTCGACTCCGACATCCCGGTGACCACCGCTGCGACCGACAACAAGGCTGCTGCAAGTGAGGCCGCGAAGCACATGTGCCAGCTCATCGGTGGCGCAGGCACCGTGGGCGTCATGGTCCACGACCAGACCTCTCGCACCGGCCAGGACCGTCGCGACGGCTTCCTGGACGGCATGAAGGCGAACTGCCCGAACGTCAAGGTGCTCGAGCCGCAGTACGGCAAGGGCGACGCCAACATCAGCGCCGACATTGCGTCCTCGATCATCGAGGCCAACAAGGACCTGAAGGGCATCTTCCTGGCCAATGAGGGCACCGC
>JADGPA010000119.1 GCA_017882685.1 Propionibacteriaceae bacterium
CGCCGGAGGACTGCGTGGCGATCGAGGACAGCCCCACCGGGCTGGCGTCGGCCGTCGCGGCCGGCGTCCCGGCGCTGGGCGTCGAACATCTGGTGCCCCTGGAACCCAGCCCCGGACGTCACCTGGTCGACACCCTCGAGGGCGTGACCGCGGCCGACCTGACCCGCCTCGCCGACGCCGTCCGCGAGCTGACCGGCTGACCGACCGGCCGGCTGACTGACCGGCCGACAGGCTGACTGACAGGCCGGCTGACCGGCTGTGGCTCCGCTCACATCAATGCCACGCTTGGTCACGTGATCTGACGTAACGTTTCGATAGCACCTTCGAACGGATCAGCGTCAGGGGTGGAATGTATTGCGGCTTCATCACGATCCGGTCGCGATACGGGGGACGGCTGGCGTCCGGCCAATGGTGAGGGCAGCATCTCGACGCAGTGGGAATCGCGTCTGCTACGGTCGTGGGCAATCGTCTCGTCCACCACAGAACTTTGCCGGTCCGACGCCATGTCACGCCGGATCTACGGCGCCGGGGGCCTGGGACGACGATGTTTCCGCCCCCCGTCGACGACGACGCCACCTGACCACAGTCCGCCCACACCGGGGGAGTGCTCGACCAGTGACCGTACCGCTCGATGTCCCGGGTGCCACCGAGGCCCACCCGGAGGCCGTGCTGCAGGGCGCAGGCCCCATCGCCGGTCGTTCCCTCGGAGAGATCGCCTGGACCAGGCTGAAGCGGGACCGCGTCGCCCTCACCGGCGGTGGCGTCGTCATCTTCCTCATCATCCTGGCGATCTTCGCCCCGCTCGTCGTCTCGCTGGTGGGCCACCCGCCGAACGACTTCCACCAGGACCTGGTCGACCCCGAGCTGTCGACGCCGATCGGCCGGTTCGGTGGCGTCAGCCTCGACTTCCCCTTCGGCATCGAGCCGCAGAACGGCCGCGACCTGTTCAGCCGCGTCGTCTACGGCAGCCGCATCTCGCTGCTCATCGCGTTCCTCGCGACGCTGCTCTCGGTCATCATCGGCGTCACGCTGGGCGTCGTCGCGGGATACTTCGGCGGCTGGGTCGACAGCTTCATCGGCCGGTTGATGGACGTCTTCCTCGCCTTCCCGCTGGTCGTCTTCGCGATCGCGCTGGCCGGCGTCATCCCGAACGCCGCATTCGGGCTCTCCGGCGACGCGCTCAAGGTCTCCGTCCTGGTGTTCATCATCGGGTTCTTCAGCTGGCCGTACATCGGACGTATCGTGCGTGGCCAGACCCTGTCCCTGCGCGAACGCGAGTTCGTGGACGCCGCCCGCAGCCTCGGCGCCGGGAACGTCTACATCCTGCGCAAGGAACTGCTCCCGAACCTGATCGCACCGATCCTGGTGTACTCCACGCTCCTGATCCCCACGAACATCCTCTTCGAGGCCGCTCTGGCCTATCTGGGGGTCGGCGTCCAACCGCCGACCGCCACCTGGGGAGGCATGCTCAGCGACGCCACGAACTGGTATCAGACGGACCCCTGGTTCCTGCTGCCACCGGGCCTGGCCATCTTCGTCACCGTCCTCGCCTTCAACCTCTTCGGCGACGGCCTCCGTGACGCTCTTGACCCTCGGACCCGCTGAAGACCGGGCCCCGCGGACGATCCACCTCACCGAGAAGAACGGGTGTACCTGATGAGAAGAACGCGAGGTCTGGCGACGTTCGCCGTCGCCGCGACTGTGTCCGTCGGGCTCGCCGCGTGCGGCGGCGCCAGCTCCGGCACGAGTTCGAGCAGCAGCTCGTCGTCCAGCGCCGGTGCCGGATCGGCGGCGGCCTTCAACGCGGGCGAGACGAGCGTGGTGAACCCCTCCGACACCAAGGGGGGCACACTGCGCATGGCGATCAGTGACGACTGGGACAGCCTCGACCCGGGCGACACGTACTACGCCTTCGCCTGGGACTTCGTGCGCCTCTACGGGCGCTCGCTCACCACCTTCACGTCCGCGCCCGGCAAGGACTCCAGCAAGGTCGTCCCCGACCTGGCCGAGAGCCTCGGCAAGTCCACGGACGGCGGCAAGACCTGGACCTACACCCTGCGGAAGGGCCTCAAGTACGAGGACGGCACCCCGATCACGTCCAAGGACGTGAAGTACGCGGTGGCCCGGTCCCTCGACAAGGAGATCCTGGTCAACGGGCCGACCTACTTCGGTGACTTCCTCGACCTGCAGGGGTACACCAGCCCCTACAAGCTCAAGGACGCCGGCGCCGGCCTGAAGGCCATCGAGACCCCGGACGACAGCACGATCGTCTTCCACCTGAAGAAGCCGTTCGCCAGCTTCGACTACCTGGCGGGCCTCCCGGCGACCATCCCGGTCCCGGCGGCCAAGGACACCGGCACCGAGTACAAGAAGCACGTCATCTCCTCCGGCCCGTACAAGTTCGAGACCAACGAGGCGGGCAAGCAGTTCACGCTCGTCCGGAACACGAACTGGGACCCGGCCACCGACCCCAACCGCAAGGGCCTGCCCGACCGCATCGAGGTCAAGCTCAAGCAGAACCAGGCCGACATCGACAACCAGCTCCTCGCCGGGACGCTGGACGTCGACGTGTCCGGCAGCGGCGTGGGCACCGAGGCCCAGGGCCGGATCCTCTCCGACCCCAAGCTCAAGGCGAATGCCGACAACCCGATCGGTACCCGCACCTGGTACATCTCGGTGAACGGTGACGTCGCGCCGCTCGACAAGGTCGAGTGCCGCCAGGCCGTGCAGTACGCCACGGACAAGACCTCGGTGCAGCGCGCCTACGGCGGCGCGACCGGCGGCGAGATCGCCACGAACATCCTCCCGCCGACCATCAGCGGCCAGCAGCGGTTCAACATGTACCCGCCGGGCGCCGACAACAAGGGCGACCTGGAGAAGGCCAAGGCGGCCCTCGCGGCCTGCGGCCAGCCCAGCGGCTTCACCACCACGATGGCGTTCCGGTCCGACCGCCCCAAGGAGAAGGCGACCGCTGAGGCGATGCAGCAGGCGCTCAAGCGGGTCGGCATCAACCTGACGCTCAAGGGCTTCCCCGCGGGTGACTACTACAAGCTGTACGCCGGCAAGCCGGACTACGCCAAGACCAACGGCCTCGGCCTGATGACCAACGGGTGGGGTGCCGACTGGCCGGACGGCTTCGGCTTCATCAGCCAGATCGTCGACAGCCGCACCATCCGGCCCAGCGGTGGCAACTACAACCTCTCGGTCAAGGACCCGGCCGTGGACACGATGCTCGACAAGGCCGTGACCACGGCCGACCAGACCGCGCGCGACGCGCTCTGGGTCGACGTCGACAAGAAGGTCATGTCGGACGCGACGGTCCTGCCGACCGTGTGGTCGAAGGGCCTGTACTACCGCCCGACCAACCTCACCAACGTCTACTTCACCCCGGCGTGGGACATGTACGACTACGCCAGCCTCGGCGTCAAGAAGTAGGCGTCACCAAGAAGTAGGCGTCACGGAGTAGGCGTCACGAAAGCGGACGTCACGAAGTAGCCGGCACGAAGTAGCAGTCTCCGCCGTCCCCACGGCACGCATCGGAAGGGGAGAGGCACAGGGGGCCGGCGGGCGGGTCTCGCACCCGCCCGCCGGCCCTCGCAGCCGCCGCCGCAGTGGTCACCTATGTCATCCGGCGCCTCGTGGCAGCCGTCTTCCTGCTCGTCGTGATCAGTATGATCACGTTCGCGATCTTCTTCCTCGTGCCGAGGCTCGCCGGGGCCAGCCCGGACACCCTCGCCTCGCGTTACGTCGGTCGCGCGGCAGGTCAGGAACAGATCCACACCACGGCCGTGCGCCTGGGCCTCACCGATCCGCTGTACGTGCAGTACGGGCGCTTCGTCAAGGGCGTCGTCGCCGGCACCACGTACGACACCGGGGTCACGGTCGTGAAGTGCGCGGCCCCCTGCCTGGGGTACTCGTTCATCACGCAGAACCCGGTGACGCCGGAGGTGCTCGACCGCCTGCCCGTCACCATGTCCCTCGCCGTCGGCGCGGCCGTCATCTGGCTCGTCACCGGCGTCGGGACCGGCGTGCTGTCGGCCCTGCGCAAGGGGTCGGTGTTCGACCGCGCCGCGATGAGCGTGGCTCTCGCCGGCGTCTCGCTACCCATCTTCTTCACCGGCCTGCTGTCCCTGTCGGTGTTCTCGTACGCGCTCCACCTGTTCCCCGCGGGCGGCACCTTCGTGCCGATCCAGGACAACCCGGCCCAGTGGGCCTACCACCTCGTGCTGCCGTGGGTCACGCTCGCCTTCCTCTACTCGGCGACGTACGCCCGGCTCACCCGGGCCGGCATGCTCGAGACCCTCGGCGAGGACTACGTCCGCACCGCGCGGGCCAAGGGCCTGCCGGAGCGGACCGTCATCGTCAAGCACGTCCTGCGGTCCACGATGACGCCCATCGTGACGATCTTCGGCCTGGACCTCGGGCTCCTCCTGGGCGGCGCGATCCTCACCGAGAGCGCGTTCTCGCTCCCCGGCATCGGCAAGTACGCGGTCGACGCCATCGAGGCCAACGACCTGCCGAAGATCCTCGGGGTGACCCTCGTCGCGGCGATCTTCATCATCGTCGCGAACCTCGTGGTCGACCTCGTCTACGCCGTCGTCGACCCCCGTGTGAGGCTCTCGTGACCGCCCCCTCGTCCTACCTCGAGGTCCGCGACCTGCGCGTCCACTTCCCGACCGACGACGGGCTCGTCCGCTCCGTCGACGGGCTGTCGTTCGCCGTCGACCGGGGCCGCACGCTCGGCATCGTCGGCGAGTCCGGCTCGGGCAAGAGCGTCACCTCGCAGGCCGTGCTCGGCCTGCTGGCCCGCACCAACGCGCAGATCAAGGGCGAGGTGTGGCTGGACGGCGAGCAGCTCATCGGCGCCGACCCGGAGACGGTCCGGCGGTTGCGCGGCCGGAAGATGGCCATGATCTTCCAGGACCCGCTGTCGTCGATGCACCCCTACTACACGGTGGGCACTCAGATCATCGAGGCCTACCGGGTGCACAACAAGGTCTCCAAGAAGCAGGCCCGCCAGCGCGCCGTCGACCTGCTGGATCGGGTCGGCATCCCTGAGCCCAACCGGCGCGCCCACGACTACCCGCACCACTTCTCCGGGGGAATGCGCCAGCGCGCGATGATCGCGATGGCCCTGGTGTGCAACCCCGAACTGCTCATCGCCGACGAGCCGACCACGGCGCTCGACGTGACGGTCCAGGCGCAGATCCTGGACCTGCTGCGCGACCTGCAG
>JADGPA010000016.1 GCA_017882685.1 Propionibacteriaceae bacterium
CAAGTCCAAGGTGATGAGCAACATCAAGGCCCGCGAAGCCCTCGCCCTTTCCACGGACCGCAGCGCCTACGTTGCTGCCGCTGGTGGCGACACCGTCGTGAAGGCAACCAACTCGCTGATCAACCCAGGCCTGCCGGCCTTCCCAAACACCCCGCTGCTGGCGGGCGACAAGGGCGACCCGGCCAAAGCGAAGGAGGCCCTCACGGCTTCCGGCCTGACCATGCCGGTCAAGATCAACGTGACCTACCGCAAGAACGACACCAACGACAAGGTGTTCTCCGGCCTGAAGACCGGCTGGGACGCGGCAGGGTTCGAAACCAACCTGATCGGGATTCCCGCCGACCAGTACTACGGCACGCTGCAGTCCCCGGACTCGGCCACCAAGTACGACGTCAGCTGGGCCGGCTGGGGTGCTGACTACCCGTCGGCCTCCACGGTGATCCCGCAGCTGCTCGATTCTCGCAGCCAGATCAGCTCCGGTGGCCCCGGTCAGGACTATGGCTACTACGACAATGCCGACTTCAACGCCGCCATTGACAAGACCATGGCTATCACCGACGCCACAGCGCGCGAGAAGGCCTGGGGCGACCTGGACACTCAGGTTGTCACCAAGGACTTCGCGATCGTTCCGCTGATCAACGATCAGTTCGTGTTCGTCCGCGGAGCCAACGTCGAAGGCGCCGTCGTGAACAACACGTTCACCGGCTACTACGACCTGGCGAACGTCAGCGTCAAGCACTAACAACAAGGGTCAGGGGGTGCGCCTCGTGCGCACCCCCTGACTCCCCCCTAGGAGACTGCATGTTCTGGTTCACCCTTAGGCGACTGGTGTCAGTCGTTGCCATGGTCTTCCTGATCACGGCGACCACTTTCGCGCTCTTTTACGCCTCGCCGATCGACCCAGCTCGTTACACCTGCGGGAAGAACTGCACTCCCACCATCCTTGAGGGCAACCGCAAGGCCCTCGGGTACGACAAGCCCGTCTTGGTGCAATACTCCAACTTCATCGGCGGCCTCTTCGTCGGTCGTGACTTCCCCGACAACGACGAACTGAAGGCCCAGCACCCCGAGCAGATCGTCCACTGCCCGGCACCGTGCCTCGGATACTCCCCCTCGCAGCACCGCACGATCAACGAGATGGTCGGTGAAGCCTGGCCGATCTCCCTGTCCATCGCCCTCGGGGCCTTCATCTTGTGGATGATCGTCGGCGTTGGCGGCGGCATCGTGGCAGCCCTGAACAAGGGCAAGTGGCAGGACCGCACCATCGTCGGCTCGGCGCTCGTCGGCTTCTCGCTGCCGACCTTCTTCGTCGGCCTCGTGCTCCTGACGTTTCCCGCCATCAAGTGGGGCTTGGTACCCATCCCGAACTATGTGCCATTTGGCACCAGTCCGGTGAAGTGGGCACAGAACCTGATCCTGCCCTGGGTGACCCTCGCCTTCTTCTTCGCTGCGAGCTACGTGCGGCTCACCCGCGCCTACATGATCGAAACCATGAGCGAGGACTACATCCGCACCGCCAACGCCAAGGGCGTGGCGAAGTGGGCGGTCATCTTCCGCCACGGCCTGCGGGCAGTCCTCACCCCGATCGTGACCGCTGCCGGCCTCGACCTCGGCGGCCTGCTGGGCGGCGCCATCATCACAGAAAGCGTGTTCTCGATGCACGGCCTCGGCTACCTGGCGGTGCACTCGGTCACCACGATGGACCTGCCGACCATCGTCGCGCTCGTCATGATCGTCTCGACGTTCATCGTCCTGGCCAACATGGTGGTGGACATCGCCTACGGCTTCATCGACCCGAGAGTGAAACTGAGCTGATGAGCCCCTTCCTTCGCGTCACAGACCTCAAGGTTCACTTCCCCACCGACGACGGCGTCGTCCGGGCAGTGGACGGGCTCACCTTCGAGCTCGAGAAGGGCAAGACCCTCGGCATCGTCGGCGAGTCCGGTTCGGGCAAATCGGTCACGTCGCTGGCCATCATGGGACTGCACCGCGGGTCGCGGGCCAAGCTGAGCGGCGAGGTCGAGCTCGACGGCCAGGACCTGCTGAAGATCTCGGACGAGGAACTGCGCAGTCTTCGGGGGCGCAGGATGGCGATGATCTTCCAGGATCCCCTGTCCGCGATGCATCCGTACTACACCGTGGGACAGCAGCTCACAGAGGCGATCCAGGTCCACGAGAACGTCGCCAAGAAGGTGGCTCGGACCAAGGTCATGGACATGCTGGGACGGGTCGGCATCCCGAACCCCAACAAGCGCATCGACCAGTACCCGCACGAGTTCTCCGGCGGTATGCGCCAGCGGGCCATGATCGCAATGGCCCTGATCAACGACCCGGAACTGCTGATCGCCGACGAGCCGACCACGGCACTCGACGTCACCGTCCAGGCCCAGATCCTCGACCTGATGCGCGACCTGCAGAACGAATTCGGTTCGGCGATCATCATGATCACCCACGACCTCGGCGTCGTGGCGGAAATCGCCGACGACGTCCTGGTGATGTACGGCGGCAAGTGCATCGAGTACGCAGAGGTCGACAGCGCGTTCCACCAGCCTGACCATCCCTACACCTGGGGCCTGCTCACGTCGATGCCGCGGCTCGACCGGCTCAAGCAGGATCGCCTGCTGCCGATCGCCGGCAACCCGCCGTCGCTGATCAACCTGCCACCCGGTTGTGCGTTCCACCCCCGCTGCGCGTTCCGCGAGTTCGCTCCGCGCGCGTGCGACGAGATTGTCCCTGATCTGCTCGAGTCCTACCCCAAGCACGACTCCCGCTGCCACATCCCCGTTGCCAAACGCGCTGACCTGTTCGCGAACGTCATCGCCCCGAGGCTGTAGGAGTAACCGTGAGCCTGCTGACCATCACCGATCTCAGGAAGTACTTCCCCACCTACACCACCAAGCTCTTCCGTTCCGAGGGTGCCCCGGTCAAGGCCGTGGACGGACTGTCGCTCAGCCTCAACGCCGGCGAGACGCTCGGCCTGGTCGGGGAGTCCGGCTGCGGCAAGTCGACCGCCGGACGCACCATCCTCCGCCTCCTGGAGCCGACCTCCGGGACGATCGAGTTCGAGGGCCGTGACGTCACCAAGGTCAAGGGTGAGGAGCTGCGCAAGCTGCGCCGCGAGCTGCAGATGGTGTTCCAGGACCCCTACGGCTCGCTGAACCCGCGGCACCCGGTGGGCGCGATCATCGCTGCGCCCTTCGAGATCCAGGGCGTCACTCCCACCGGCGGAGTGAAGAAGGCCGTCCAGGAGCTGATGGAGCGCGTCGGCCTCAACCCCGAGCACTACAACCGCTACCCGCACGAGTTCTCCGGCGGCCAGCGGCAGCGCATCGGCGTGGCCCGTGCGGTCGCCCTGAAGCCGAAGATGGTGGTCTGCGACGAGCCGGTCTCCGCGTTGGACGTGTCCATCCAGGCGCAGGTGATCAACCTGCTCGAGGACATCCAGAAGGAGCAGAACCTTGCCTACGTCTTCATCGCCCACGACCTGAGCGTCGTGCGCCACATCTCCGACCGCGTCATGGTGATGTACCTCGGCCGGACGATGGAGGTCGCCGACCGGATCGGGCTGTACGAGCGACCGATGCACCCCTACACCCAGGCCCTGATGTCGGCTGTGCCCGTCCCGGAGCCGCGCCGTGACCGGGAGCGGATCCTTCTGGTCGGCGACCTACCCAGCCCGCAGAACCCGCCGTCGGGCTGCGTGTTCCGCACCCGGTGTGCCTACGTGCAGGAGCGTTGCGCCGCCGAGGTGCCGCTGCCTGTCGAGCTCGAGCCCGGCCACATCGTGGCGTGCCACTTCCCGGCCATCCGCAACGTGATCTGAGCTGGGCTACCCGAACTGGGGCTACTCCGGCAGCCCGTCCCGGTCGGCCCACTCCAGCAATGTGTCGAGCCGGTGGGCCACGTCGTCGATACCTCCGTGCGGGTCGCCGGTCTTCGCGAACCTCGCCGGGACTGTGGCCAGCGTCAGCTCCTTCGGAGCGATATCGGCGAGTTCGTCCCAGCCGAACGGCGTCGACACCGTGCCTTCCGGAACGCCGCGCACCGACCACGCACTGGCGATGGTGTGGTCGCGGGCGTTCTGGTTGAAGTCGACGAACACGTGCTCGGGGTCGCGATCCTTTCGCCACCAGGTGGTGGTCACGTCGTCGGGCATGCGACGTTCCACCTCCCTCGCGAAGGCGAGCGCTGCGCGGCGCACCTCGCTGAAACCCCATTCGGGGACGATCCGCACATAGATGTGCAGCCCGCTGCCGCCGGAGGTCTTCGGGAAGCCGGCGACGCCAAGCTCCTCGAGCACTTCATGGGCAACGCCGGCCACCCGGCGGACGCGTTCGAACCCCGCCTGAGGCATGGGATCCAGGTCGATGCGCCACTCGTCCGGCTTCTCCACGTCGGCCCGTCGCGAGTTCCAGGGGTGGAACTCGACCGTGGCCATCTGCACGGCCCAGATCACCGCGCCGAGCTCGGTGACGCACAGCTCGTCGGCGGTACGGCCGTAGCGCGGGAAGTACACGTTGACGGTCTCGACCCACGGCGGGGCCCCGGACGGCAGCCGCTTCTGGTGCACCTTCTCCCCCGATAGGCCGGACGGGAACCGGTGCAGCATGCATGGCCGCTCCCGCAGCGCCCGGACGATGCCGTCGCCGACCGAGAGGTAATAGTTGGCCAGGTCGAGCTTGGTCCAACCCCTCGCCGGGAAGTACACCCGTTCCGGGCTGGTCAGGCGGACCACCCGCGGGCCCACCTCGAGCTCAATCGGTTCGCCTGCCGCCTCCACCATGGCGCCAAGCTACCCGCAGCCCTCGCGAATGGTCGAGGACTCAGGACGCAGTGATCAGGTCGTGGAAATGCGCCACCCGTTTCGCGGCGGCGCCCCCCGGTGACCACTGCTCGATGGCCGCGCACGACGTCGCCATGCCCCAACCGGCAGCCTCTGCGAAGTCGAACCCTGCCTCCAGCCGGGAAACCAGGCCACCCAGGAAGGCGTCCCCAGCACCGATCGGGTTCCTGACGTTGACCTTCTGGCCCGGCAGCACCCCGGCACCTTCGCGCGTCACCCACGCCAGCCCGGCCGAACCAGCGGTGACGACAACGGCGTCGATCCCGCGCTCGTGCAGGCCCGCGGCCGCCCCGGCTGCGCGGGCGAGGGCGTCGTCCCCGACACCGGTCACCTCGGGTGCGGTCCCGCCGGTGAGGATCGCCTCCGCTTCGGCGAGGTTGGGTGTGATCAGCGCGGGCAGGGCGGGCCCCCGAAGGGCGAGGGGCATCCAGGCCGGGCCGGTGTCCAGGGCCAGCCGGGCACCGGTAGCTGCGATCGCAGCCACGAGGCCAGCCAGCGCCTCGGGCCCGACCCCGGGCGGGAAACTGCCGCTGCAGATCACCCAAACACCTGGACGCAGTCCGGCGGTCGACGCCTGCACGAAGTCGTCCCACCTGGCAACTGATACCGGTGCGCCGGGACCGTTCAGGACGGTGACACGGCCGTCGTCCTCGAGCACGATGATCGACTCCCGCACGGTGCCGGAGCAGGCGTGGCTGGTCACGTCCATGCCCTCTGCGCGCAGCGTGTCGAGGTACCAGTTCGAGCCAGTGGCAGGCAGCAACACGTGCACCCGGGGCGCCGCACCGTTGGCGAGACAGCCGCGAGCCGCCGACACCGACTTGCCCGCAGGGTAGGCGCGGTTCTGCCGCACCCTCTCCACCGTGCCCGGCGTCAGGGTGTCGAGGATCACCAGGCGGTCGATCGTCGGATTCGGGCAGATCGCCAGCACCCACAGCCTCCTTCTCTTTCGCCTGCACCAAACCTAGCGGCGGCCGACCTCCCGTTGCTCCTCAAGGTCACCCCGATTCCCGCCGTCTACCCCGATTCCGATCCACCTTGCCTACCATGAGGAGTCCGCGAGCCACCGAACCAGGAGAAGTCATGATCGTCGCAACACCTGTCACCGCTGAGGGCCAGTCCGCAGCAGCCTGGGGCAAGGCCCACTGGATCGGCGTTGCCGGCGTTGAGGACGGCGCCGTCACCACCTGGCAGGTCCACGAGGTCGGCTGGGACGTCTCGCACGATGAGGGCACCCACGGCTCGCACCACGCACGGATCGTCCGCTTCATCAAGGAGCAGGCGATCGACGCGGTCGTGGTCGACCACATGGGGCCCGGCATGGTGCAGGTGATGCAGACGATGGGGATCCCGGTGCTCCCGGCCAGCCCGGGCGATGCCCGGGACTCCATCCTTGCCGCCCTGGCCTCTGTGGCCTAGCTCTCCGCTCCGCCGGCAAGGACCACGCACCCGGCAGGATCGAGCCGTACAGCGATCGTGCGCCGACGGTCGGCGTGGGTCGAGAGTTCGCGGGTCCGCACCCTCCCGACGCCCCCGCCGGGAACGGTGACGCTGAACTCGGTGCCACCGCGGCGCGGGCGGACGCCAAGGACCGGCACCTCCGTGCCGGTCGGGTCCGCCACCAATCCGTCCGGGCCGACGGCGACCACACCCGCCGGAATTCCCGGCCAGCCAAGGGACACCGCCCGGGCAGCGTCGAGGGTCAGCCGGTAGCCGAGGAAGCCGGCCACCTCTGCGTCCACCGGCTGCCGCCACAACGTGGCGGGGTCGTCCACCTGCAGCAGCCGGCCACCGGCCAGCACCGCCACCCTGTCGGCGATGGCGAACGCCTCGTCCTGGTCGTGCGTGACGTACAGCGCGGGCGTCCCGGTGGCTTGCAGGATGGTGTCCAGCACGCCCAGCAGGTGCTCGCGGAGCCCGGTATCGAGGGCGGACAGGGGCTCGTCCAGCATCAACAACCGCGGCTGGGCAGCCAGCGATCGGGCGAGCGCCACCCGCTGGGCCTGGCCACCGGACAGCGCGGTCACCGGACGCGCCCCGTAACCGGCCAGCCCTACCAGGTCGAGCAGCTCCGCGACCCTGCGGTCACGCTCGCCGCGCTCACGTCCGGCAAGGGCGTAGCCCACGTTGCCGGCAACGGAGAGGTGCGGGAACAGCTGGCCGTCCTGGAACATCATCGCGAACCCCCGCCGGTGCACTCCGACGGCGGTGAGGTCGACCCCGTCCCAGCTGACCGTGCCGGCGGCCAGCGGCTCCAGCCCTGCCACCGCCCGCAGCAACGACGACTTGCCTGAGCCGGACGCACCGAGGAGCGCGACGACCTCGCCGGGAGCCACGTCGAGGGAAACCCTGTCGACGGCAACCGTCGGGCCGTAGCGCACCACGGCGTCGCGGATCGCCAGCCCGGTCACCACGGGTTCACGTCCTTCGGTCCGATCCATTCGGCCAGCCCCATCACCGTCGCGGTCAGCACAGCAAGCACGACAGATGCTGACATGGCCATGCCGAAGTTCTCCGCGCCGGGCCGCCCGATGAGTCGGAAGATGACCACCGGCAGGGTCGGACGATCTGGACGGGAGAGGAACGAGGTGGCCCCGAACTCCCCCAGCGAGGTGGCGAAGGCGAACCCGAGCGCCAGCCCGAGCCCGCGCAGGGCGAACGGCAGGTCAATGGTGCGCACGATGCGTCCCGGACCGGCACCGAGCGTCGCCGCGGCCTCGTGCAGCCGCGGGTCGATCGCCCGCAGCGTCGGCAGCAGGGTGCGCACCACCAGCGGCAGCGCCACCACGGCCTGGGCGATCGGGATCAGCGCCCACGACGAGCGCAGGTCGAGCGGTGGCCGGTTGAGGGTGATCAGGAAGCCAAAGCCGACGGTGACGGCCGAGACACCCAGCGGGAGCATGAACACCGCGTCAAGGGTGCGCAGCGCGCGACGTCCCGGCGCGGAGGCGGGCCGGCGCGACAGCACGTAGCTGACCAGGAGGCCGAGGAACAGCGCGATCGCCGTCGCAGCAGCGGCCGTTGCCAGCGAGTTCGCCAGCGACTGCCAGACGCTCACCGTGAGCTGGCCCGCATCGCCGGACAAGGCGAGGTAGTTGCCGAGCCCTACGCCGGTCACGGTCTGGAACGAGCGCCACACGAGGCTGGCCATCGGGGTGACGAGCAGGCCGAGCACGACGACGGCTGTGAGGACGGCGGACGCGGCGTCCGCCCGACCCAGCGGGGCGTCGGCGGGGTTGCCGGAGAGGCGCAGCGCGCGCTCCTGGCGGGCGCGGGTGGCTCCGGCGATGATCAGGGTTCCGCTGACCACCACGAGTTGCAGGATCGACAGCGCTGCCGCGGCCTGCAGGTCGAGCAGTTGGGTGGTCTGGTACCAGATCTCGGTCTCGATGGTGCCGTAGCTGGCCCCGCCGAGCACCAGCACAACTCCGAAGGCCGATGCGCAGAACAGGAACACCAGCGAAGCAGCGGACGCGATCGCCGGCGCCAGGGCCGGCAGCGTGACGCTGGCGAGGACGCGGAGACGGCCGGCTCCCAGCGTCCGGGCAGCGTCCTCCGCGCGCGGGTCGAGCCGCGACCACAGGGCGCCGACTGTGCGCACCACCACCGAGTAGTTGAAGAACACCAGGGCTGCGACGATCGCCGTGAACGACTCCTGCAGGCCGAGGAAACCGAGCGGCCCGTGCGTGGCAAGCAGCGACTGGAAGGCCACCCCCACCACGACGGTGGGCAGGACGAACGGCACGCTCACCACCGCGCGCAG
Source organism: Propionibacteriaceae bacterium (assembly GCA_017882685.1). GTDB lineage: Bacteria > Actinomycetota > Actinomycetes > Propionibacteriales > Propionibacteriaceae > Propionicimonas. Next base: position 8,607 of record JADGPA010000016.1, read on the forward strand.
CAGCCGGCGCCCGGGAAAGCGGCGGCGGTACAGCAGGTGTGCACCCGGAACCCCTAGCAGCACGGCGACCGCCGTCCCCGCCACTGCCTGGCCGAGGGTCTGGCCGACGATCCGCCAGGTGCGCGGCGCCACCAGCACCTCGCGGACGCCGTCGAGCGTGAACCCGGCCTCGTCGACAAAGCCTCGGACGACCAGCGCAGCCACCGGCCAGGCGAAGAAGACGCACAGGAACGCCACCGGCACCGCTGCGGCCATGGCCCAGGCGAGAGGATGGCCCCCCACCCCGGCCCTGCTCCGCCCGGTGGCTACGCTCACCCGACGACCGTGGCCGTCCAGGCCTTGATCCAGGTGTCGCGGCCCGCGGCGAGGGCGTCGATCGACACCTCGATGGGGTCGTTCACGACCGCTGCATGCGCGAGCCAGTCGGCCGGCAGCTTGGCGTCCGGGTCCACGGGATACATGTACATCTGCTTGGGGATCTCCGCCTGCACCGTGGCCGACAGCATGAAGTCGACGAACTTCCGCGCCCCGACCTCGTTCTGGGCGCCAGCGAGGACCGCGGCGTACTCGACCTGGCGGAAGCACGTGCGGGTCAAGGCCTCTGTGGCCGGCTCGTAGGCCGGGGAGGAGTTGTAGGACACAACGAGCGGACGGTCGCCCTTGCCGGAGGAGCCGGAGAATTCGACGGTGTAGGCCTCCGTCCAACCCTTCACGACCTTGACGCCGTTCGTCTTCAGGGCCGTCCAGTAGTCGAGGTAGCCGGGGTCGCCCTTCTCGCCGACGGTGGCGGCGAGGAACGCCAGTCCGGGTGAGGACGAGGCGGGGTTCTCCACAACAAGCAGGTCTTTGTACTCGGGCTTGACCAGGTCGTCCAAGGTCTCCGGGACGGCCAGCTTGTGGGCCTTGAACCAGCCGGTGTCGGCGTTCAGACAGACGTCGCCGTAGTCGACAGGGGTGAGCGAGTCCTTGTCGTCGGCGGCATAGGCGGCAGCGCCGGGCGGCAGCGCCGGCGAGGCATAGGGCCTCACCACGCCTTCGGAGATGGCCCGCCCGGCAAAGGTGTTGTCGATGCCGTAGACCACGTCTCCCAAGGGGGCGTCCTTGGTGAGCACCAGCTGGTTCACCAGCGTGCCGACATCGCCGGGTGCGACGAACTTCACGTCGTAGCCGGACGACGCCTTGAAAGCAGCGATAGTGGCGTCGCTGAGCGCGAAGGAGTCATGCGTGATGACGGTGAGGGTCTTGCTCTCCGTCGGCGCCGCCGACGTGGTGGCCGGGGCGGGGCTGCCCGGCACGGCTGCGGGGCCGCCGCAACCGGCAAGCAGGACGGCGCTGAGCGCCACCGCCGCGAATCGATGTGACATTGCTCCTCCAAATGCCTCGGAGGGCCCGGGAATGGTCCCGGGGAGAAAATCCCGACTCCCTACGCCGGTGCTAACCGGATCAGGTTCGAGGGTCTGCGGCTGCCCGCACTCTCAGCGCCGTGGCGCTCCCCTGTCTTCACCCAACGCTAGCACTCGCCCACGCGTACCCCCGGCGTCCGCCAGCCCGCACGCCGGTGCTGGAAACCGGGCAGAAGTGGTGGTCGAATAGCGGTACTGCCTACCGAGGAGACCCGATGATCCACCCGTTCTACCTTTCCGGTGTGCCCACCCTGGGTGAGGGGAGCTTCGAGGTCAGGTCACCCTTCGACGGCAGCCTGGTTGCCGAGGTGTCGCGTCCGACCGCCGCCCAGGCAGAGCAGGCTGCGGCCGACCTCGACGCGGTGCGCGCGGAGGCTCAGGCATTGCCGGCCCATGTGCGGGCCGCGGCGCTGGACCACATCAGCAAACGGCTCGCGGAGCGCACCGACGAGATCGCAGCGCTGATCACCGCGGAGAACGGCAAGCCGATGATGTGGGCGAAGTCCGAGGTGGGCCGCGCGGTGTCCACCTTCCGCTGGGCGGCAGAGGAGGCCCGGCGCTTCGCCGGCGACCTGATGCGGCTCGACACCGAACCGGCCCAGACCGGACGGATGGCTGTCGTGCGCCGGTTCCCACGCGGCCCGGTGCTGGCGATCACCCCGTTCAACTTCCCGCTCAACCTTGTGGCCCACAAGGTGGCACCTGCGATCGCCGTCGGGGCGCCGATCCTCGTCAAGCCCGCGCTGAAGACCCCGCTGTCGGCCCTTGTGCTCGCAGAGATCGTCGCGGAGACCGACCTGCCACCGCGGATGTTGTCGGTACTGACCATCGGCCACGCCCAGATGGAGCCCCTGGTGACCGACCCGCGGCTGCCGGTGGTCTCCCTGACCGGCTCCGACGCAGTCGGCGAGCAACTGCGCGCCTCCGCGCCCCAGAAGCACGTGATCACGGAGCTCGGTGGGGACGCTGCCGTGATCGTCGAGCCCGACTGGCCCGACCTCAAGGCCGCAGCAGCCCGCATCGGCCTGTTCGGTTGCTACCAGGCGGGACAGTCGTGCATCGGCGTCCAGCGCGTGCTGGTGCACACCTCGATAGCGGAGAAGTTCAGCGCGGAACTGGTGACTGCCATGGAGGGGCTGCGCCAGGGCGACCCGACCGATCCGGAGGTGCAGGTGGGCCCGGTGATCGACGCGAGGGCTGCCGAGCGCATCAACGGCTGGGTGGCCGACGCCACCGGGAAGGGTGCGCGCCTACTCACCGGCGGCACCGCCGTTGGCACCCTGGTGGCCCCCACCCTGCTGGCCGACGTGCCGGCCGACGCCATCATCGCCGACAACGAGGTGTTCGGGCCGGTGCTCACGCTCACCTCCTACGACACCATCGAGGAAGCGTTCGCCAAGGTGAACTCGTCCCGCTACGGGCTGCAGGCCGGCGTGTTCACCACCCTGCTGACGACGGCGTTCGCCGCCCACCGCGAACTCCAGGTGGGGGGCGTCATCATCGGTGATGTGCCCACCTTCCGCGCAGATCAGATGCCCTACGGCGGCTGGAAGGCCTCAGGCAGCGGACGCGAGGGCGTGGCCTCGGCCATGGACGACCTGACCGACGCCCGCGTCCTCGTGCTGACGGGGCTTCCGCTCTAGGTTCCCTTCGCCCTCACCGACTTGTCAGAACCTGGCTGAGCTATGGCGCAGCCAGGTTCTGACAACTCGGGAGGTGGCGCGCCTGAAGGCGGGTTTTGTGCCAGTCTTGGGCGCATGACTGCGCAGTCCGAGGCCATCGAGAAGATCAAGACCGGCTACACATTTACCACGCCGTCCATCGACCTTGGCGTGCTGATAGTCGACGGTGCGCCGGACCCTGACGTAAGGATCCGGCTGTCCATGTCGATGCTGAACCGGCACGGCCTCGTGGCCGGCGCCACCGGCACCGGCAAGACTCGCACCCTGCAGCTTCTGGCCGAGGCGATCTCCGGCGCAGGGGTCTCGGTGTTCGCTGCCGACATCAAGGGCGACCTCTCCGGCATCGCGATCCCGGGCGAGCCGAGCGAGAAGCTGCTAGCCCGTACGCAGAAGATCGGGCAGGTCTGGTTGCCGGCCGGCTGCCCCACCGAGTTCTACGCCCTCGGCGGCCAGGGGACCGGCGTTCCGCTGCGCGCCACGGTCTCCTCCTTCGGCCCGATCCTGCTGAGCAAGGTGCTGGGCCTCAACGAGACCCAGGAGTCGAGCCTCGGGCTGGTATTCCACTATGCAGACACCCAGGGCCTGCCGCTGCTCGACCTCGCCGACCTGAAGGAAGTGCTGCTGTACCTCACCGGCGACGAGGGCAAACTGGAGCTGAAGCAGCTCGGCGGCCTTTCCGCCGCCACCGTCGGGGTCATCCTGCGCACGCTGGTCACCCTGCAGACCCAGGGTGCGGACGAGTTCTTCGGCGAGCCCGAGTTCGACACCCGCGACCTGATCCGCACCTCCGCGAGCGGTGCGGGCGTCATCTCGCTGCTGGAGCTGCCGAACCTGCAGGACCGTCCGCAGATCTTCTCCACCTTCCTGATGTGGGTGCTGGCCGACCTTTTCCACGACCTGCCGGAGATCGGTGACGTGGACGTGCCCAAGCTCGTGTTCTTCTTCGACGAGGCACACCTGCTGTTCGACGGCGCCTCCAAGGCGTTCCTCGACGCGATCGCCCAGACCGTGCGGCTGATCCGTTCCAAGGGCGTCGGCATCTTCTTCGTGACCCAGTCGCCCACCGACGTGCCCGACAACGTGCTGGCCCAGCTCGGCTCGCGCGTGCAGCACCAGCTTCGGGCGCACACGCCGAACGATGCGAAGGCCCTGAAGGCCACCGTCCAGACCTACCCCACCAGCCAGTACGACCTCGCCGAGACCCTGCAGGGGCTGGGCATCGGCGAGGCGATCATCACCGTCCTCAACCCCGATGGCGCCCCGACGCCGGTCGCCTGGACGCGGATGCTGGCCCCGGGTGCATCGATGGGTCCGATGCCGGCGGACTGGCTCGCCAACGGGGTCGCGTCGTCGGCGATGCAGGCCAAGTACGGCCAGGACATCAACCGCGACTCCGCCTACGAGATGCTCGCGCGCCGACTGGAGGCCGGTGCAGCCAAGGCACAGGCCGAGTCCGACGCGGCGGCGCAGGCCAAGCAGCAAGCAGCACAGCACAAGGCTGAGGCTGCCCAGGAGCGGGCATCGGCCCCGCGGACCTCCTCGAGGACCTCCTCCCGTCCGGCGCCCCGGTCGGGCGTCGAGCGGGTGCTGGGCTCGGCCACTTTCTGGAACCAGGTCATCCGTGTCGGCGGCCAGGTCGTCCGCACCATGTGGGGCACAGCCAAGCGCTGACCACCCCTCGGCGAGGAATGGGGACGGTTCTCCTTTTCCGCCACCAACCGAGGTGCCTAAGCGAGGTCCTCCAGCGGGACGGACGGGTCGGCCAGCCGCTCGCGGGAGACGGGCGTGCCCTCCCGGATCAGCGCCTGGACGGCGTCGATGGTGTCCCACACGTTGATGTGCATGCCGGCGAGCACTTTCACGCCGTCACCTTCGGGCACCACCCAGAACGCCATGAACTCGTTGCTGGAGGTGTCGCCACGGACGACCAGCTCGCTGTCGGTATCACGCGGCACGTAGCCCGCGTACTCCAGCCCTGCGTCGTACTGGTCGGAGAAGAAGAACGGCACCGGGTCGTAGGCGACATCGACGCCCGCCATCGAACGGCCGGCTGCGAGCCCGCCGTCATTGGCGTTGGCCCAGTGCTCGACGCGGAGGTGGCGTCCGAGCAGCCGGCTCTCCCAGTTCGCGACGTCGCCGGCGGCCCAGATGCCTGGGACGCTGGAGCGCAGCGCTGCATCGGTGACCACGCCGTTGTCGATGGCCACCCCGGCGGTCTCGGCCACTTCGGTGCTGGGCCGGATGCCGACGCCGATCACCACGGTCTGCGCGGGGATGGTGTCGCCGGCATCGGTGTTCACCGCGGTCACGTGGTCGGTACCGGAGAAGCCGGTCACGCCGGTGCCCAGCCGGAACTCCACCCCGTGCGCGGTATGGAAGTCAGCGAACCAGGCCCCGATCCGCTCCCCCATCACCGCCAGCAGGGGCGCCGTTGTCGGCTCGACGATCGTCACGGTGCACCCGTGCTGCCGGGCGGCGGCAGCCACCTCCAGGCCGATCCAGCCGGCGCCGACCACCACAACGTCGCCACCGCCGCGCAACCTGCCGAGAAGTGCGAGGGAGTCGTCCATTGTGCGCAGGTAGGTCACGCCGGGTAGGTCGCCGCCGGGCACCTCCAGGCGGCGGACGACCGAGCCGGTGGCCAGCAACAACCGGTCCCAGGGGATCGCGGTGCCATCGGCGAGGGTCACCGTCCGCTCGTCGACGGAGATCGTTGTCGCCTGCTGGCCCAGCCGGAGAGTCACCCCCTGCTCGCTGTACCAGCCCTCGGGGTGCGGATAGGCGACGTCGGCCTCGGCCTTCCCTTGCAGCACGTCCTTCGACAGCGGGGGACGCTCGTAGGGCAGGTGTTCCTCCGCGCTGACCACGGTGATCCCGCCTTCGCGATCGTGCTCGCGGATGCCCTCCACCGCGCGGGCAGCGGTCAGGCCGCCGCCGATGATCACATAACGCACAACTTCGTCGTCGCTCATGGTCCAACTCTGCTCCGCACGCCCAAGCCCGATGGGGACGGGGCGCTCAGCCGACGTGGACCGAATGACGAACCGGGCCCATCTTGGGCGGGGTCAGCTGATCTTGATGCCCCAGATCCGCCGGGCATAGGACGCCACGACGATCATGTTGCCGTAGACCGCGGGGGAGGCCTCGGTGTTCTTGCCGAGGCTCAGCGTGGACAGGTCCGCGCCGGTGTTCGGGTCGAACAGGTGCATGGTGCCGCCGGAGTCGGTGACGATGCCGTACGCCTTGCCCGTCGTCGACGTGATCTGCACCGGCGAACTCCAGGAGTACCGCCTCAGGTGGCGCTTCCAGACCAGCGCGCCGGTCTTGCGGTCGAGGGCAACCATGTCGCCCTGCGTCAGGCTGGAGGTCTTCGACACGTTGAAGATGATCAGGTCAGAGATCTCACCTGTGCCGAGCAGGGGGGTGGCAAGGAGGCCGCCGTTGTTGGGCTGGTCGTTCAGGGTGGGCACGGTGTACTCCCAGACCAGCTGACCGGTGAGGGCGTTGATCTTGCGCAGGTTGGTCACCTGCGCTGCCCCGCTGCCGGGCGTGCGCTTGTCGAGGGTGTTGCCGTGGTAGAGGAAGACCCCGTCGGGGGTCTGCTCCAGAACCATGGACGCGTCGGAGTCGTCACCGACGTCGCGGACCCACACCACCGACATCGTGTTCGCATCCCAGCAGATCAGGTTGCCGTCATTGTCGGAGGCGAACATCAGGTTGCGATAGGCGACGGCCGAGGACTCGATGCCGAACTTGTGGCTGGACGGTGTGCGGTACTCCATGCGGGTCAGCTGCGGGTCGACGCTGACGGTCTTCGCCGCAGGATCGAACGTCGCGTTCAGCTTGGCCTTGTAGACCAGGCCGTTCTCTCCCGGTTCGATCAGGGTGTCGGACGCGGCATTGACCAGCCCGGAGGAGTCGAAGGCACCCCAGTCCTTGCGGGGGGCCGCCGGGTCGGACCCCGTCCAGTCAGCCACCTGCTTGTTCTGGATCAGGTCGAAGATGCGGTACTGCCACGGGCAGTTCACGCCGTTCATGTCGTTCAGTCCCTGCCCGGTGTAAAGCAGCGGGTAGCCGCGCGGGTCGATCGAGCCGGTGCCCTTGTAGCCGCAGCCGGTCTCGATCGGAGCCCTGGTCTGCTTGCCGGTGGCCAGGTCGAGCCGGTAGATCACGCCGGTGAAGGTGGGGTAGATCACCTCGGTGAAGTTGGCGTCGTTCGTGAACTCGTCTGCGTAGCCCATGGCCTTGCGGGTGGCCTCGGGCCAATGGACGAGCAGGGGCTGCCCCGTCCAGCCGGCACCGGGCCAGTACGAACCATCGCCGCGCACCTCGCCGGTGTCCTGGGTCCAGGCCACCTGCAGCTTGGCGTCCTTGACCTCGGCTGTGCCGTAGGCCGGCGCGCTGCGGGCGTTGTTGCCGCGGAACACCAGCACGCCGGGCACCTGGGTGTAGGTCTGCGGGTCGCCGAACGCGACGGTGTCGCCCGGCCGGTAGTCCTTGACCGGTTGCCCGTTCGCATCGACGACGCGCCAGGTGAAGTCACCGGTGGCGTCGGTCATCGCGTTGGTCGTCCAGCCGTCGGCATCCGGCGTCGCCGCGCGGTAGGCCGGGACGCTGGCCAGCGGTAGCGCAAGCCGCGCCGGGTCGGTCTCCGGGTTGTAGGTGGGTGTGGTCACGGCCGAGGGCTGGTTCGGGCGGGTCCCCGCCGTCACCGGTCCGTCGGGGATCGCGCAGGCGGCGAGGCCGAGTACGAGGGATCCGCCCAGAATCAGCGCCGTCCCGCGACGACGGGTCAGCTTCCAGCCGGGCGTGCGGGTCTGATGTGTGCTCATCGCCAGCGAGTCTAGGCGTCGCCACTGTGGCCTCGTGGGACGGCTGGCCGCGACGGCCTCAGGACGGTCGGGCCGGGCTCGGCGGGGCGGGTCCGCCGGTGAGCAACTCGAGCTCCTCGTCGACGTAGGGGTCGGCTTCGCCCGCTGCCAGCAACTCCGCCTTGAGCGCGCGCTGGATCGCCAGCGCCTCCCCCGTCCGGCCGAGGTTGCGCAGCGTCCACGCGACCATCCAGCGCGCGATCAACACCTCACCGGCCGTGCCGGTGCGCACGCGCGCGGCGAGCGCCTGCTGGAACATCGCGAGCGCGGGCTCCCACTCCCCTGCGTCGGCGTGGGTCATGCCCAGGTTGTTCAGCAGGGACGCCTCCCAGCGGCGCGCGGCCGGCTCCGCCGAGGCCCGCGATACCTGGAGCGCCTCGTCCATGATGGCCGCCTGCTTCTCCGGTGCTGAGACCAGAGCGACCATGTGCAAGGCATCCACCAACAGCGCGTCCGACCCGGCTCGACGGGCCCCGGTGACGGCGGCCTCGAAGCAGGAACGGGCGTCGTCCGGATCGCCGGCCGAGCGGAACAGCCGCCCTCGCTCCAGCTCGATCCGCGTGCCCACCTCGGGGTTGAGGGCGGAGGCTTCGTCAAGCTGGGCCATCAGGCGTCGCTCAGCCAGCAGGCGGTCGAGGGTGGCATGGCCCTCCGCGAAACGGTCCTGCAGGCCCAGCGCACGGGCCACCTGCGTCAGCAGCACCAGGCGTTCCCCGCCCGTCTCAGCCTCGGCTGCAGCACGGAAGCGCTGCTCCGATGCAGCCGGGTCGTCGAAGTCCCACAGGGGCGTCGGATCGATCACGGCACCATCCTTGTCCCTCGAGGCCTGCGCTGCCAGCAGCAATTCACGTTGTGACTGCGGGCAGGGGGACCGGCTGCCAAATGCCTGCGGGCGGTTCCCGAACCCCACCGGAGCGCCGAGTCCGGACAGCCGTGACGCACCCCACTACCCTGCTCGCATGGCATCGGTGACACGGGGGCTAGCGCGGGCAGCGCTGTTCGTCTTCGGTGCCGCTCTCACCGCCAACGCGGCCTGGCTCGCCGTGACGGCCAACCTCACCCTCGGCACCGCCATGGTGGCGCTGCTGGGGCTCGGCTGCCTTGCCAGCGGCATCTGGTTCTCGCGGCTCACCCGACACCGGGTGATCGCCGCCGTCGCGCTGCTCGTCGTCGTTGCGATCATCGGACTGTCCAGCTTCCTGGCCAACTACGGCACGAACGACAACGCCCTCTACGACGAGGACGCCGTGGTGGTGCTCGGCGCCGCCGTGCACGGGCGCGAACTGTCCAACACGCTCGTGGGACGCCTTGATGCTGCGCTGTCCTACCACCAGCGGAATCCCGCAGCCCTCGTCGTGGTGTCCGGCGGCCAGGGGCCACAGGAGGAGATCCCTGAGGCCGTGGCCATGCGCCAGTACCTGCTGGACCATGGCGTGCCCGACGACCACATCATCGTCGAGGACCGCTCGACGTCGACGGAGGAGAACTTCGCCAACGCCCGCGTCCTGCTCGACCGCGTGCTGCCGGCGAGGTACTCCGTGGCCTTCGTCACCGACGAGTTCCATGTCTACCGGGCCGAACGGATCGCCGCGTCAGCCGGGCTCACTGCAACGCACGTCAGCGGCCGCACCCCGTGGTACTTCTGGCCGGCCAACTACCTGCGTGAGAGCGTCGCCGTCGCGCTCAACTGGCTCGGGCTCTGAGGCTGGTTAGGCTGCTCGGTATGCTGCCGACCCTTCACAGCGAGCGCCTCACCCTGCGTCCCTGGACGCTGGAGGACGCCGAAACGGTCTTCGACATGTACTCGCGCTGGGATGTCATGCGCTTCCTCGGCACGAACCCGACCGTCATGACCGAGCCCGAGCAGGCCGAGGAGAAGATCGCGATCTGGAATGCCTTTCCGGGACCGTTGCACGGCGTGTGGGCGATCGTCCCGACCGGGGAGGACCGGCCGGTCGGCACGGCCCTGCTCAAGCTCCTGCCCCACAGCGGCACCAAGGCCCCTTCCTCGGACACAGAGGTGGGCTGGCACCTCCACCCCGACGCCTGGGGAAGCGGCTACGCCACGGAGGCCGGTGGACGCCTGCTGGCCCACGCCTGGTCGCACGACCTCGCGCAGGTCTTCGCCGTCACCTATCCGGAGAACACGCCGTCCCAGGCGGTGTGCCTGCGGCTGGGCATGGCGCCCCTGGGCATGACCGACAGCTACTACGACATCAGCTGTGCGCTGTTCCGGGCCGACCGGCCCGCCTGACCGTCGACGGGCAAGTGCCGCAGCGGCCGGAGGAGGAGGAGGAGGAGGAGGAGGAGTTGCATTTGGGCTGACCCGGCGACAACGGGGTTGATCGATACCTTTGCCCCGTGGATCCCACTGGCATTGCGCTGCACGCGCTCGGCGTCGACCTGTTCGGACTCGGCGTCCGCTTGGTCGCGCTTCTGGTGATCCCGGTGAACCGGCGCCCGTCGTCGGCGATGGCGTGGCTGCTAGCGATCTTCCTGATCCCCTACGTCGGCATCATCGCCTTCCTCATGATCGGGAACCCGAAGCTGCCCAAACGACGTCGCGCCCAGCAGCGCGAAATCAACGGCATGCTGGACGTGCTCACCTGGGACACGCCCGAGCTGGAGCAGGAGCCCGGCCAGGAATGGGTCGGCTCGATCGCCCGCCTGAACCGGAACCTCGGCTCGCTGCCGATGATCGGCGGAAACGCCGCCACCCTCATCGAGGACTACGAGGACGCGCTGCACCAGATGGCCGCTGCAGTGGACGCCGCCGAAAGCTACGTGTTGTGCGAGTTCTACATTCTCAGCGTTGACGCCACGACGCAGGAGTTCTTCGCTGCGCTGGAACACGCCGTGAAGCGCGGCCTGACGGTCCACGTGCTGTTCGACCACATCGGATCGCGGCGGGTGGCCGGCTATCGAGCCACGACCCGACATCTGGACGCCATCGGCGTGGAGTGGCAGCCGATGCTCCCGGTGATGCCGCTCAAGGGCAAGTACCAGCGTCCCGACCTCCGCAACCACCGCAAGATCCTGGTGCTGGACGGCCAGGTCGGGTTCATGGGATCGCTCAATCTCATCGACCGCAGCTACAACAAGTCGTCCAACATCAGGCGCGGGTTGAAGTGGCAGGAGCTGGTCACCCGGGTCGAGGGGCCAGTGGTGCAGGCCATGAACGCGGTATTCCTCTCCGACTGGTACTCAGAAACCGGCGTGATCCTCACCGCCCAGGCGCAGGTGCTCCCCGATCGGGCCGGCAGGCTGAGCATCGTGCCCGTCCCCCGCCTCGGCGACCTCGATTGCCAGGTGGTGCCCAGCGGTCCCGGATTCGACAACGACAACAACCTCAAGCTGTTCAACTCGCTGCTCTACATGGCCCGCCGTCGGGTGAGCATCACCAGTCCGTACTTCGTGCCGGACGAGTCCCTGATAGCAGCGATCACCACGGCGGCCGAGCGCGGCGTGGCCGTGGAGCTGTTCGTTGGCGAGGTGGCAGACCAGCCGGTTGTCTACCACGCCCAGCGCTCGTACTACGAGGTGCTGCTGCGCGCGGGAGTGCGGATCTACCTCTACCCGGCGCCGTACATCCTGCACGCCAAGCACCTCACGATCGACGACGACCTTGCGGTGATCGGCTCCAGCAACATGGACATGCGCTCGTTCGGGCTGAATCTCGAAGTCACCCTGATGGCCAGCGGACGCACCTACACCGACGCCATGCGCGCTGTGGAGGACCACTACCGGGCGGTGAGCCGAGAACTGACCCTCGACGAGCACCTGCACCAGGGTATCGTGACCCGACTGTTCGACAACCTGGCTCGGCTGACCTCGGCGCTCCAGTAGAGCTGAAGCAGCCTCGCGGACTTCGCTCAGGGCTTGATGGTGACCGAGGCCGAACCGGCTTCCGGCGAGCTGGCGGTGGTCTTGATCACGAGCTCGCCGCCCGCCTGCCCGTCCAGAGCCGCGACGGTGACCAGCGGCTTCTTGATGCGACCGGTCTCCGCGGAGCCGGTCGTCGTCAGGATACGGGCGGCCCTCTTACCCTTGGCCGTCTTCACGATGATCTTGTAGGTGGCACGGTATTTGGACCTGTTCGCCAGTCGATAGACCTTGATCACGTCGCCGCGACCGTCGCCGTCCACGTCGGCCTTCCCGGTCTGCACGCGGTGGGTCTTCGCCTCCGCGGTCGCAGGGGCCTGGAGCAATGTGCCCGTGATCGCCAGGCCGGCTGCCAGAATCGTGATTGCCAAGGTCGGCATTGGCTACGTCCTCGTCTGTGGGTACCGGTTCGATGGTAGGAGTGCTCGCGAACCTCCCGCAGTCGATCGGCGGCACTCGCACAGCGCTCCGCGCCCGGGGCGGATGCCATTCAGCCGTTCGGAATGGCAGCACAGACTTCGCTCGAGAGCCGGCCGGAGAGGTTCGTTGCTGGGATCAGCCCTCGCGCTGCTTCAGGCGCTGGCGCTCGGCGACCACGTCGCGGTAGGAGTTGCGCTCATGCATCAGCCAGCCGGGCGGATCGGCGAGCAGAGCGCCGATCTGTTCCGCGTCCAGCGCGTCCTCGATGCCGCCGCGAACGAGCCCGGAGCGGGAGACACCGAGCTTCTCGGCAACGACATCCCTCGGGAAGGGTCCGTTGCGTCGCAGCTCGACGAGCCATTCCGGCGGGTCGGAGCGCAGCGCGTCCAGTTCCTCCCTGGTGATCGGCGAGTTCTGGAATTCCGCCGGTGCGGCCGGGAGGTAGATCCCGAGCTTGCTCGCGGCGGTGGCTGGCTTCATGGTCTGGCTCACGTCGGGCAGGATAGCTTGTGTGACCTCCTCCGAACCTGATGCGCACGGCTCAGCCTCCGGTGAGCCCGGGCTGCGCGTCGGCTTCGTGCCCGGCGTGACCCTCACCAAATGGCGACGGGTCTGGGCCGACCGGCTGCGCAGGGTGCCCCTCGACGTGGTCGAGGTCGCCCAGGCCGGCCAGCGCGCCGCGCTCGTCGCCGGCGACGTGGACATGTGCTTCGTCCGCCTGCCCATCGACACCGACGGTCTGCACGCCATTCCTCTCTACGACGAGGTGCCGGTGGTCGTCGCCCCCAAGGACCACCCGGTGGCCGCCTTCGACGAGGTGAGCCTCGCCGACCTGGAAGGAGAGACCTTCGTCGGTGATGACGACGAAGCCACGGGAGTCGACCGGGTCTCTTGGGGCGCGGGAATCATGCTCGTGCCGCTGTCGGTCGCCCGGTCGCACAGCCGACGCGACCTCATCCACCGTCCGGTCACCGACGCTGCACCGACAACGGTTGCGCTGGCCTGGCTGGTCGACAACCCCAACGAGTTGATCGAGGAGTTCATCGGCATCGTTCGCGGCCGGACGGCGAACAGCTCGCGGACGGCGTCGCGGGCATCATCCGGAGAGGCAAAGCCGGCACCGGCGAAGAAGCGCCCACCCGCACCGGCCAAGGGCGGCCGGCGCGACGGCGGACGTCCGGCCCGAGGCCAGCGCCGCCGCTGATCGCAGCTACCTGTGGCGCCCGGACTTGAGGACGGCCTGGTACTGGGCCCGCTCGTAGGTGGACGGGTCGGGCACCGACGCAGCGCTCATCGCGCCACGCAGTTCGTCGAAGCTGGCATACCCGTGCTCGTCCAGCCACCGCTCGGTCTCGCCGAGGATCTCGGTGATCGCCTCCGGGCCGCGGCGCAGGACGGCGGAGGTTGTGCATGCGATGTTGGCGCCGACGAGGATGGCCTTGACTACCTCCGTGCCGGTGTGGACGCCGGAGGTACAGGCGAGGCTCACCTCGGGCAGCTGGCCACGCAGGATGCCGAGCCAGCGCAGGGCGAGCCGCTGGTCGTCGGGATCGGAGAGTTCGGCCCGGGCGAAGAGCCGCAGGTCGTCGAGGTCGAGGTCGGGGGCGTAGAAGCGGTTGAACAGCACCAGGCCGTCAGCGCCGGCGTCCACGGCCAGTGAGGCGAACGTCGACAGCGCCGAGTAGTACGGCGACAGCTTGACGGTGAGCGGGATGTCGACGGCGATCTTCACGGCTTCGATCGCAGCCAGGTGCGCCATCTCGACCTCGGCAGCCCCGCGTGCGGGGTTGGCCTCCACCGAGTACAGGTTGAGCTCGAGCGCGTCCGCGCCGGCGTCGGCCAGCTCGGAGGCGTACCGCTGCCAGGAGCCGGGACGGGTGGCGTTGAGGCTGGCGATCACCGGGATCTTCAGCTGGTCCTTCGCCTGCTTGAGCAACCTCCGGTGACGTCCGGCGCCGAGGTTCGGCTGGTCGAGGTCCGGCAGCGGACCACCAGAGAACTCGGCGAAGTCCTCACCGGCTTGCATCATGTCCGACAGTTGCGTCTCTTCGTCGACCACCTCCTCCTCGAAGAGGGACGGCAGCACGACCGCGGAAGCCCCGGCGGCCTCAAGGGCCAGCAGGGAGTCGATGCGGCCGGTCAGTGGCGAGGCTGAGGCGATCAGCGGCCCGCTCAGAGACAGTCCGAGGTAGCTGGTGCCCATCTGGGGGCTCATGATTCCTCCTTGACGACCGGCAGGGCTCGTTCGAGGCCCGCCAGTTGCGAGTAATAGTGCCAGCGTTCGTCGGCATCCGCTTGTGCAAGCAATACCAATTGCTCGGCCCTGGCCGGATTTGCCCGTGCCAGCATCGAAAAGCGCGTTTCGTTCATCATGAAGTCACTCACCGGGAGGGTTGGCTCCTTGCTGTCGAGATGCAGCGGCGAGCCCTCCGTCCCGGGACGGTACCGGTACAGCGGCCAGTACCCGCTGGCGACAGCTTCGCTTTGGTGACTCATCGACGTCGCCATGTCGATACCGTGCGCGATGCAGGTGGAATAGGCGATCAGCAGCGACGGCCCCGGCCACGCCTGCGCCTCCAACATCGCGCGAATGGTCTGCTGTTGGTTAGCCCCGATGGCCAGCTGGGCGACGTAGACATTGCCGTAGGCCTGGGCCAGCAGACCAAGATCCTTCTTCGGTGTCGACTTGCCCGCGGTCGCGAACTTCGCCGTCGCACCACGCGGTGTCGCCTTGGACGCCTGCCCGCCGGTGTTGGAGTACACCTCGGTGTCGAGGACAAGGATGTTGACGTTCCGGCCGCTGCTCAGCACGTGGTCGAGGCCGCCATAGCCGATGTCGTAGGCCCACCCGTCGCCGCCGACGATCCACACCGCCTTGTCCACCAGCTCGTCCGCCAGGGAGAGCAACGCCCGGGCTTGGTCCTTCACGCTCCCTGAGGAGCCGGGGGTGAGGAACGAACCCCCGGCGTCATCCCCCACGTTCGCTGAGGAGGCTCGTGAGCTTGCGAACGAGGCGTCACGAAGGGCAGCTGAGAAGCTGGCGTCGGCGGCCCTTCGTGACGCAGGGACCGTTTCGAGATGCCTCCCCAGCACCCGCTTGAGCTCTGCGACGCGGGCGCGCTGCTCGGCGAGGACGGCTTCCTCGGACTGGTTGGCGGCAAGCAGGGCGTCGGCGAGGTCGTGGCCGACCTCGTTGCGCAGGAGTTCGAGGAGCCGGCGGGCCTCAGCCTGCTGCAACTCCTGGGCGATTCGCATACCAAGTCCGAACTCGGCGTTGTCCTCGAACAGCGAGTTCGACCAGGCCGGGCCACGGCCGTCGGCGTTGGTCGTGTAGGGCGTGGTGGGCAGGTTGCCGCCGAAGATCGACGAGCACCCGGTGGCGTTGGCAACGATCATCCGGTCGCCGAACAGCTGGGTGAGCGTCTTGATGTACGGGGTCTCACCGCAACCGGAGCAGGCGAGCGAGAACTCGAACAGCGGCTGCAGTTGCGCGACCCCCTTCACCTGGTCGTGGCGCACCAGTGTCCGGTCGATCTCGGGGAGGCCCAGGAAATACTCGAAGTTCACCCGCTCGACCTCCCGGTGCTCTGCCGCAGGGAGCATGTTGAGCGACTTGTGCTTGAGTTCGCTCTTCGAGCGGGCGGGGCAGACGTCGACACAGATACCGCAGCCGGTGCAGTCGTCTGGCGCGACCTGGACGATCAGCTGCCGGCCCGGGAGCTGCCGATCCTTGTACTCCTTGTGCTGCAGGGTCCCGGGCGCGTCGGCGAGGTCCTCGGGAGTGGCCAGCTTGATGCGGATGGCGGTGTGCGGGCAGGTGATCGCGCACTTGCCGCAGTCGATGCACAGCGAGGCATCCCAGATCGGAAGCTCTGCGGCAAGGCCGCGCTTCTCCCACTTCGCCGTCCCGGTGGGCCACGCCCCGTCCACCGGCAGCGCGCTCACCGGCAGCAGGTCACCCTGACCGTGCAGCATCGCGCCGGTGACCCGCCGGACGAAATCGCCTGACTCCTCGGGCAGCGCAGGCAGCCGGTGGGTGTGACTGGACGGCTGCAGCGCGGCCGGCAGTGGCTCAAGGGCTGCGATCGCCGCGTCGATGGCGGCGAAGTTGCGCTCGACGACGGTGCGGCCGCGACGGCCGTAGGTCTTCTCCACCGACTCCTTGATCGCGGCGATCGCTTCGTCTGTCGGCAGCACGCCGGAGAGGTAGAAGAAGCACGGCTGCATGACGGTGTTGATCCGCCTGCCGAGGCCCACCGACTTCGCCACGGCTTCGGCATCGATCACCCAGGTGCGCAGCTTCTTGTACGCGATCTCCGCCTGCACCTCCACCGGGAGGTGGTCCCAGGTGTCGGGGCCGTACGGAGAGTTCAGCAGCAGGGTGGCGCCGGGCTTCGCCACATCGACCGTCTTCATGGCGGTGAGCAGGTCGAACTGACCGACGGCGACGAAGTCTGCCCGCTCGACAAGGTAGGTGGCCCGTACCGGCGAGCTGCCGAACCGGAGGTGGGAGACGGTGACGGCCCCCGCCTTGCGGGAGTCGTAGACGAAATAGCCCTGCGCATGGGCGTCGGGCTGCTCGCCGATGATCTTCACCGAGTTCTTGGCTGCGCCGACGGTGCCGTCCGACCCCAGCCCGAAGAACACGGCGGAGAGGTGGTCGTCGGGAACGCGGAAGTCGTGGTCCGGCGTGAGCGAGAGGTGCGTGACGTCGTCGATGATGCCGACGGTGAACCGCGGCTTGGGGTCGGCCTTCGACAACTCGTCGAACACCGCCTTCGCCATCGCCGGGGTGAACTCCTTGCTGGACAGGCCGTAACGCCCGCCGATGACACGCGTTTCGGCGGCCCTTCGTGGCGCTCGCTGCACCGGCTCCTCAGGGACCGTTCCTCCACCCACGGTCCCTGAGGAGGCTGGTGAGCTTGCGCGTTCTCCACCCACGGTCCCTGAGGAGGCTGGTGAGCTTGCGAACGAGCCGTCACGAAGGGCGTGCGACGCGGTGGCCAAAGCAACCAGGACGTCGGCGTGCAGCGGCTCGGCAGGCGCGCCGACCTCCTTGGTGCGGTCGAGGACGGCGATGCTGGTGACCGTCGGCGGCAGCGCGGCAAGGAACGCGTCGGTCGGGAACGGCCGGTACAGCCGGACGGTGAGCATGCCGACCTTCTCGCCGCGACGGACGAGCTCGTCGACGGTCTCTGCGAGGCAGCCGGCCGACGATCCCATCGCGACCACCACGCGCTCGGCATCGGGAGCGCCGTGGTAGTCGACCAGCGAGTAGCGCCGTCCGGTGCGCGCTGCCAGCTCGTCGAACACCTGGGCCACGGTCTCGGGCACCGCGAAGTGGAACGGGTTGGCCGCCTCGGCCGCCTGGAAGAACGTGTCGGGGTTCTCCGCGACGCCGCGGATCACGGGTGCGTCCGGGGTGAGCCCGCGGGCACGATGGGCCAGCACGTCGTCCTCACGCACGAGGGCGCGCAGGTCGCCGTCGCCCAGAAGCGCGATGGTGCTCACCTCGTGGCTGGTACGGAAGCCGTCGAAGAAGTGCACGAACGGCACCCGGGTGCGCAGCGTCGCCGCATGCGCGACCAGGGCGAAATCGTGCGCCTCCTGCACCGAGGATGCGGCCAGCATCGCCCAGCCGGTCATGCGGGCGGTCATCACGTCGGAATGGTCGCCGAAGATGCTCAGGGCGTGGGTGGCGACCGTCCGCGCAGCGACGTGGATCACCGCAGGCGTGAGCTCGCCGGCGATCTTGAACATGTTGGGGAGCATCAGCAGCAGGCCCTGCGACGCGGTGAAGGTTGTCCCGAGCGTGCCTTTGGTGACAGCGCCGTGGAGCGCGCCGGCCGCGCCGGCCTCGGACTGGAGCTCAACGACCTCGGGGACGCCGCCCCACAGGTTCGGCTTGCCCCCGGCCGACCAGGCGTCCGCCGATTCGCCCATTGCCGACGACGGAGTGATCGGATAGATCGCGATCACCTCGCTGAGGGCGTGCGCAACGCGCGCGACGGCCTCGTTCCCGTCCAGCGTTGCGCGGTCTACACGTCCACTGGCCACCCGATCTTCGATCACCCGGTCATTCTCGCGCCTCAGAGGGGCTGACGGCCGACCGTCCCGACGATGGCTTTCCGGTACTCGGGATTGCTGAACCGGGCATATTCCGCCTCCGCAGCCTTGATCCGGGTCGCGACGTCGAGCCGTTCGGTGGGCTCCTCGTTGCCGGGGGTCGTGCTGAACTGCTGCAGCGCGGCGAGGCCGGCTGCCGCGCGGGTGGCCGCCGCGGCCTGCTTGGCGTCCAGCCGGGCCCCGTACCAGTCCGAGCCGACGATCGACTCCCGGGTGAACAGGGCGCGGAACTCCGGGGAGTCCAGGACCCAGCCTTCGGCGGTTCGTCCGTTGGCCATGATCTCGAGGAGGGCCCGCAGCGGCGGGATGGCCAGCGCGATCGTTGCATCGTCGAAGTAGGCCTGAGCGACCCGCTGGTGGGTCGTGACGATGGTGGCCATCGACTCGGCGAACACGTCGGGGTCCTGCAGCTCGGGACGCAACATCTCCTCGGTGAAGACAGCGTGCGGGTGCAGGAAGATGCGGCCGAAGTACTTGCGCGCGAACGCCTGCGTCATTCGGTAGCCCAGGCGACTGGCCAGCACAGGCTGCCCGTTGTGCTCGAAATCCTCCATCTTCTCCAGGGCGCCCTCGGTGTAGAGGTTGGCGGCCGTGCGCTCCTTCGCGGTCATCCGGGAGAACACCTCAGGCACGAGCATCGAGATGTCGTGCTCCACCCGGAAGTTCGGTCCGACGTAGCCGGCGCACGAGACCCAGCCGTCGTAGCCGGTGAGCGCGTACGAGAGCAGGGCTGCATTCAGATCGATGATGGCGGGCAGGGCGTTGAACGGACCCTTTGTCATCGCACCCTCGGAGCCGGCTCCGGTGGTGGACGGCGACTTGCCGGTCATCGAGGAGATGAATTCGGCGAAGAGTTCCGGCAACTCCAGGAAGTGCAGCGGGCTGAACGAGCACAGGGGCGGCACCGGACCGTCGGGTGGGTTGTTCCGCCGGCCGGCGGCGACCACGTCCACCGGCAGCGGCAGGGCCGCGTGGGACGGCAGTCGGCGGACCAGGTGCGCGGCAAGGTCGGCAACGGCCGTGGCGGCTGCGTTCGTGCGGTCGGGCCTCTTCTGCAGGTAGCGCGGGTTCTTGCTGGGCTTGCCCAGAACGAGCCGCGGGTTGGCCGAGCTGACGAAGAAGGCCGGTGAACTGCCTTCCGCGGAATCGGCGACAGCGCTGATCAGGTTCGCCATCGGCGCGGTGAACGCGGAGAACGCCACCGCGTCGTCGCGCATCTCGATGGCGTCGGCGCGGGTGAGCGGCTCGAAGTTGGAGAGGAACGTGCCGGGGCCGGCGATGTCGGCTTCGGCCTGCTTGTCGTAACCGCGGTGGATGGCGTCGTCGGGACGCTGGAACAGCAGCTCCTCGCAGTTTTCCACCAGCTTGTAGGACCGACCGGTGGGCAGCCCAACCATGTGGCCATCGACGACGACGGAGGCGGTGATGTCGTCCTCGGTCTGCACCTTCACGGCCGGGTTGAAGTCATGCCGCAGGCCGAACAGCCGCCACGAGCCATCGGTGTCGAAGCCCACCCGCAGCATGTTGACGTTGATCTTGTCGCCGTCCAGCCGCAGGGCGTTGCCGAGGCGCCCGTTGATGATGCCGACGGTGAAGTGGCCGCGCCAGTCGCTGCCCCACTCCGGTCGGTAGAAGCGCTTGACGACGAAGACGAGCTCCTTGATGTGCTGGGGGATCGAGTTCAGCCAGGCGCTGTAGTCACCCGTGTACTCGGTCTCCGAGGGGGTCAGCAGCTTGATCACGCTGCCGATGCTCCGGTCGTCGTCGAGGATCAGCCGCCGGTCCGTGCCGTTGGCCGACGGGTCGGCGAATCGGTCGGAAAAGTCCTTGGCGAGGATGGCAGCCACCGCGTCCATGTCGTTGTCGAAGTCGGGCGAGTAGGCGTTGCCGAAGATGAATGCGTCGGTGATGGCCTTGGAGATCTCGGACTTGCCGCCACCGGAGACGGTGCTCGGCTTGTGGCAACTGGTCGCTGTCGGGACGGTGCCGACGAGGCTCCACTGGGTGCGGTCGGCGGCCTGCTGCACCATTCGCACCTGGTAGCCGTCAGGGCTGAGGTAGGTCTTGTCCGCCCGCAGGCGAAGCGAGCCCTGGCCGTTGTCAGGGTTGTCCCAGGTGACGGTGAGGGTGCGCAGCGAGTAGGTCGGGTTGGAAGGCACCAGCACGATGTGTGGCTGCTCGGCGTCCAGCGCGTGTCCCTCGGGCTGCGCGACGAAGCGGTCGGGGTCGCGCTCGCGCACGCTGGCGAGGGTGTACTCCGTGCCGGCGGAGCTGACCGTGTACTCCTGGCCCAGGTTGTAGCTGGGGAACACCAGCGCGCCGCCGGCGTGTTCCTCCTCGGCGTTGCCGAAGAGGTTCGCCGAGTAGCTGATCTGGGTCTTCACTTCCTTCTTGCAGTAGCCGAAGTAGTTGTCGGCGATCACGGTGACGATCACGCCGCGGGCGTCGCGGGCGCACGCCTTGAACGCCTGACCGCCGTTGTACAGCTCGCCCTCGTCCGTCCAGCACATGCCGTCACGCCGCTGACGGTCGGTGGCCTCGCTGGTGTGCGGCAGGCCGAGGGACGCCTTGGTGACGCGGGTGAGGTGGGGGGCGAGGATGACCGCACCGGTGTGGCCGGTCCAGGTCTCCGGCTTCAGGGAGGCGTCATTCTCCGGCAGGTAAGGGTCGCCACCGTTGCCGAAGATGCCTTCGACGAAGTCGAGGTTGGCCACGAGCCCACCGGGCACGATGAACCGGGTCTCCATGCGCTTCTCACGCACGTAGCCGGGCACGGCCGGCGCAACCAGCGGACGCAGCTGGAGGGAGACGAAGCAGGACGCCGGCTCCTCCTGGTTGGCGGTGTAGGGAAGCACCAGGTCGACCTGCGGGGGCTGGAACGCGAGCTCCAGCAGCCGGGCGAACACCGCCTTCGGCACGCCGATCTTGTCGTCGGGGATCGGCAGGCCGCCCTCGGCGATGTGGAACACGCCCGCGGTGGTGCGGCGGTCGTTCGCCGGGTTGTGGAGGACGCCGTTCGCCAGCCGGTAGCTGCTCAGCAGCGGGGAGTTGTAGGAGTCCGCGTCGTATGGCAGCGACAGCTCGCGGGCAAGCCCGGCCTCGTCGAGCACGAACGTTCGACGGGGGAGCTTGGGGCTCACCCCCGTGTCGGCCAGGTAGTCGTCCAGCCAGTTCTGGATACGGCTGTCCGCCGCGCACAGCCGGTCGGCGAGGCGCCGGCTCAGTTCGCGCTGCCGGGCGAGGATCGGCGCGACGAGCTTCGCCGTCTGCGTGTCCTGGACCTCGGCGGGCAGCGGCAGGCCGAGCTGGGCCAGACGGAGACTGATGGCGGCATTCTGGGTCGGGGCCATGCCCCCCATTGTGGTCAACGATCACCCGCGCCGGCGTCTGGTCTCGCCCCGGCCGGACGGGCTTGACGCGCAGGCGCCGTCCTGATGACCGGCCGGCCCCTGCCGGAGTCCCGCCTGGAACCGGGTCATCGTTGGCGGGGCAAGCACCCCAGGGCACGAGCGTGCAATCCCCCAAAAGGGGGACTGGAATCACCCCAAAAGCGCTTTCCGGCCGATATTAGGCGTCCGCCGGTCCCATTCTTATGCGAACCTTGGTGGCCTTTGCCACCAAACGGGTAGCCTGTTCCCATGGGGTATGTATGGGCAGGTGTGATCGAAATAGGCTTGGGACTGGTTTTCTGTTTCCTCGGCCACTCGGCCGCAAGGGTGGTCCTGGGCCTGTGGGGGGCCGTGATCGGCTACTTTGCGGGAGCGCTGCTGTACGTGGCGCTCTACCAGTGGCTGGGCGGCGGCTGGATCGCAGCCGTGCCCGACTGGGTCTTCTCCGTTGCGCTGGCGCTGGTGATGGCCTGGCTGTCCTTCGCCTTCTACGCGATGGGCGTGCTGCTGTCCATGGGGGCAGTGGGCTGGGCGATCGGCCAGGTGGTCTCTCAGGGTCTGCACCTTCCCGCGTGGCTGACCCTCGCGCTCTCGGTTGTTCTCGCCGCGGGGTTGGTCATGGTCGGCTGGGCGATGAACCTCCCGCGCCTCCTGCTGATCCTGATCACAGCCCTTGTCGGCGCCGCGGGGGTCATCGACGGCGTCCAGCAGATCATGGGGCACCGTCTACCCTGGGCCGACGAGGCGTTCTGGCGCCTGCAGACCAACACGGCCGTGGTCTGGAGCGCTGCGTACATCGTGCTGGTGATCCTGGGCATTTTCGTGCAGGCCAGGCAGAAGTCCGGGCGGACGCTGCGCGAGGCCTACGGCAAGGACTGAGCCGATCCTGCTGATTGCGTCGCTGCACAATTGCCGCATTCTCGGCCGCGTTTCTCCGCGTCCGGGAAATCAGATATCGCGGCTGGCCAGGAATCTGCCGTCGGCATCAAGATGAATGGCCGTACAAGCTTCTCAACCCGCTGACGCTCGCTCATCAAGACGGGGAGCCGACGCCCGAAGCGCTCCACGGCAGTCCTCAGACGGCCCGCAGCCACCAGCCGCTCATCAAGGCAAGGCGGGCCCGGATTGCGCCGACGCTTGGCGCCGCTGATCGATTCCGTCGTGTGAGGCCGGCGGGTCAGTCCGATCGGATTCCTGCGCCGCAGATCGGGTGCGTGAAATAGGATCGGTGCATGCTGATCGTCACGAGTAACGACATTCCCGGCTACCGCATCGAGGCGGTGCTCGGCGAGGTCATGGGCATGACCGTCCGGAGCGCCAACATTGGCGCCAACTTCGTCGCCAGTTTCCGCGCGATCGGCGGTGGGGAGGTGGACGAATACACCCGCCTCGTCTACGACAGCCGCCAGCAGGTGATGCAGCGAATGTGGCAGGACGCGGTCAGCCGCGGCGCCAACGCGATCACGGCGATGCGCTTCGACACCGGCTCCATCGGCCAGGCCTTCACCGAGGTGTGCGCCTACGGCACGGCCGTCGTGGTGGAACCGATCGCCCAGGGCCAGGCCGGCGCCACCAAGCAGTCCGTCGGGGTGGTCGCGAACCAGGGTCAGGCCCCGCAGGGCTGATCAGGCCTTGTTGTCGGGTGCGCCCGCGTCCGGGCCGGTCTTGCCGGTCTTCCTCTGGCGTCCGGAAACGCCGCCGTGCACCTGCCAGTACTCCTGGACGCCCTTGATGATCGAGACGATGCCCATCGCGAGGATGAACCAGTCGAAGATGCTGGCGTCCCGCGTCATGAAGTAGAGGGCCGCCCCGATGGCAACGATGCCGGCGATCAGGTACATCAGGGGACGGTTCTTGGGATCGTTCACGATGGCAGCCTAGCCGTCGGCAGGTCGGAAGCGTCCCGCAGTCCTCACGTCGTGTTCGGCGCCGTCAGCGTGTTTTGAGGGTGTCCGTGCTGTGACCACGAGGCGCACCCCCGCAGCCGTCGCACCATCTTCGGTATCGAGTTCACCGTCTGTCGCTGAGCTCGCCCCGCAGCCAGCGTCCGACCGCATCGGCCACCGCCAGCTCGAGGTTCGCTGGCCCTTCGCGCAGTGCCGTCGCCAGATCCACCGACTCCCCGACGATCGGGACGCAGGCCTCGAACCCGAGATCGGCAATACCCTCTCCCAGCCGGCCAGCGAAGGCCATCACCGGCACCCCGTGACGCCTGGCCACAGACAGCACCCCGGCCGGGGTCTTGCCCGCCGCGGTTTGCGCGTCGAGCGCCCCCTCGCCGGTGAGCACGAGGTCGGCTCGGGCGATCGCCCGGTCGAGCCCCGTTGCCTCCGCGACCACCTCGACGCCGGGACGCAGCCGTGCACCCAGCGAGAGGAAGGCCATGCCCAGTCCACCCGCGGCGCCAGCACCCGGCAGGTCCCGGACATCGGGCAGCCCGGCGGCGACAAGGGCGTCGGCAAGGCGGGCGAGGGTGGCGTCCAGCACCGGAACCTGCGCCGGGGTGGCGCCCTTCTGCGGGCCGAACACCTGCGACGACCCGAGCGGCCCCAGCAGCGGGTTGGTGACATCGCTGGCCAAGTCGATCCTCAGGCCGGCCAGCAGCGGCTCCAGCCCGGAGACATCAACGCGCGCCAACCGGGCCAGGCCAACGGGGGAGGGCGCGACGTCCGCGTCGGCGGCATCGAGCAGCCGGACACCCAGCCCGACCAGCAGCCCGGCACCGCCGTCGGTGGTCGCCGAGCCACCCAGGCCCACGAGCAGCCGGTTCGCGCCGGCGGCCACGGCACCCAGCACCAGGTCGGCCACCCCTCGGGAGTCCGATCGCATCACGTCCCGCTCCGCTGGCTCGACGAGCCCGATGCCGATGGCGGCAGCCACCTCCAGCACGGCGAGACCGTCGGATGTCAGGCCGTAGCCAGCCCTGACGGGGCGGCCGAGCGGGTCCCTCGCCGACACGTCGCGCCGCACCGCACCGAGCGCTGCGACCAGCGTTTCCATCGTCCCCTCACCGCCGTCGGCCATCGGCATGAGCATGCACTCGGCCTCCGGGGTCGCCCGCCGGACCCCGCGAGCCATGGCAGCGGCCGCCTCGGGGGCCGTCATCGACTCCTTGAACGAGTCGGGGGCAAGGACGATCCTCATGTGTTCACTCTGGCAGCGGTTACGCGATGTCGTCCGACCTCGAACGGATCAGGGCCGAACCCATCACGTCGGCAAGCACCTCGGCGTGCCGCTCGAGCACGTCCAGCGCCGCCTCTGCAGCCTTGGCACCCTTCGGGGTGAAGCTGACAAGGACGGCCCGGCGGTCGCCCGCGTCGGGGCCCTGCGTGCGCAGTACGAGACCCAGTGCCTCGAGGCGGTCGAGCAGCGTGCTGGTGCCGCTGCTCGACATCCGCAGCGCAGCCGCGAGTTGGGCCGGCCGGAGTCCGCCGTGCTGATGGATCAGGGCCATCACGAAGCGCTCACGCCATTCCAGCGGTCCGAGCGGTCGCATGGCAGCACTGACGTCGTCGACGTAGGCGGCGCCGACGCTGCCGAGACGTTCCCCGGCCTCCAGCACGGACTGGTCTGACCAGGTGTCCGGCCCGGCCGGGAATCCCAGGAGGTTGGTGCACGTGCGCAGCTCGTCGGCACGCCCGAGCAGCACCTGTCGCAGTGCCTTCTCGAAGGCACGCAGGCGTGCATCACCCTTCGGGCTGAGCCCGAGGCGCATCGAGCGGCGGTCGGTGCTGTCGACCGACCGATCGACCAAATCCTCTGCCTCGAAGCGAGCGAGGGCGTGGGACAAGGAACTGCGCGACATCCCCAAGGACTCGGCGAGCCGGCTCGGCGTAAGGCCCGGGCGCGTATGCAGGGCGAGCAGGATCTGCACCTGCCGGTTGCCGGAGTTGCCCGCGCCGAGCGTCTCGACCGCAGCCTGGGTGAGGTCGACGGTCAGGGTGAACAACAGCACGCCGGCCTGCAACATGGTGTCGCGATCAGGCATGGGTGGGTACCGCCGGGCACATTCCGGGACGGGCGAAGGGGGCCAGCGTCATGGGTTCCGGAGCCAGTGCGTCGATCAGGCCTTCGTGGTCGCGGGACGCACCGAGTCGCGCGCCCCATCGGCGTCCGATCGAGACTGCGGCAGCACCCTGGTGCGGCGAGGCCCCCAGGTGCTCGGCTAGGGCTTCGACGAATGACTCGTCCGCCAACCCTGCGGACGGCCCCCAAGAGGCCCGACTGCCCGCAACCGTCGGCGCGTAGGCCTTCGATGGGCGGCCCCTTCCGTGGGGAGGCTGCCGGCGAACCGACACCCACCCGGCGTCGAGCAACGTCTTCAGGTGGAGGCGCATGGTGTTGGGGTGACCGCCGAGGGCGCCTGGCAATTCTGCGACGGTCATCGGACGCTGCGAACCGACCAGTGCCCGGCGTACGCGAAGCACGGCGGCACTGAGGTTGTCCGGAACCATTCCTGGCGGCCCCTTCTAGCGGGATAGACCCGACCAGAATTCACTGTAGTATTGTTTATTCACATCGGCTTGGAGTAATTGAAGTCGCCAACAGATCACCGTCGCAGCACCCCTCCGCGGCGAGTCCGTCGGGGGCCCCCGGGACGTCCGCCGACCCGCCCGGCCTCCGGCGGCAACAATTCTGGCCGCTACGGCCGGTAGGTCATCTGTTTGCCGCCCGCGTCCATGAAGCTAGGTTGCCTCAGCTGGTGACGTCCTTGTTGCGGAATCGCAGCCATGCCAGGAGCAGGAACACCGCAGCGTAGGCCGTGTCCACCCAAAGGCCGGTGACGATGCGGTCGGTGAAGACCGGGTCGCGCAGCAGGTCGACGAACGACATCCAGCGGTCGACCAGCAGCCACGGGTGCAGCCAGTCCAGCTGCGGGACGGCGTCCAGGATCCACAGCAGGGTGCTCAGCATGGCCGTGGCGACGGTGGCAGCGATCGGCTGCTCGGTGAGGGTGGAGATGAACAGCCCGATCATGGCCAGCGCGCTCAGGCCGGCGGCCAGATAGGCGACGGCGAGGAGCAGTCGCAGCAGGCCCTCTACCACTCCGAGACGGGTGCCGGACAAGGTGGTGAGCGGTCCGATGTTGAACAGCACGGCCCCGGTGAGCAGACCGCTGAGCGCGACGACGGCTGCCCCCACGAGGCTGCCGATGGCCAGCGAGACAGCCTTGATCACCAGCAGGCGGCCGCGCGCCACCGGAGCGATCAGGAGGTAGCGCAGCGTCCCCTGGTTGGCTTCGCCGGCGACCGCGTCCCCGGCAAGCACGGACACGGCGAGCGGCAGGAACAAGGCGATCTCCACGCTGAGGCCGGCGAACCCGAGGAAGATCCCGTTGCCGGCGACCGCGGATATCAGGTCACCGCCAGGCGAGCGGGGATGCCGGACCGCGGAGACCTTGAGCGCGATCCCGACCAGCACGACGAGCCCGAACAGGACGCCGAGGCCGACCCGGTTGCGCCGGCGACCGAACACCAGCCCCAGCTCGGAGCCGAGCAGCCGGAACCATGCCCGCACCGGACGGGAGCGGCGCGGGACCGCCACCTCAGCCGCTGACATCGAAACCCTCCCCGGTGAGCTGTACGAACAGGTCCTCCAGTGTCGGGGTGACCTGCACGAACTCGGCGACGGTGATCCCCGCCCGCACCATGGCCTGCACGATCCACTCCGGCGCGACCTCGCCGAGGCTGCCGCCGATGCCGCCGTCGATCTCCGTGCCGTCGGAGACGCCGATGGTAGCCAGCACGGCCAGGGCTGGCACCGGGTCGCGGGTGCGCATGCGGAACCGGGTGGCGGTGAGGGCCCTGAGTTCGCTCATCGGGCCCTGGGCCACCAACTTGCCCGCCCGCATCACGCCCAGGTGGGTGCAGAGCTGCTCCACCTCTGCCAGCAGGTGGCTGGAGACGAAGACGGTTGTTCCGTCGGCGGCGAGTTCCGCGATCAGGTGCCGCACCTCGCGCGTCCCCTGCGGGTCGAGGCCGTTGGTGGGTTCGTCGAGTACCAGCAGTTCGCGGGGTTGTAGCAGCGCGGCGGCGATCCCCAGGCGCTGGCGCATGCCCAGCGAATAGGCGCGGTACTTCTTGGTGGCCGCAACGGTCAGGCCAACCCGGTCGAGCGCCGCAGCAACCCGAACGGACGCGGTACTCGGGTCACTGCGCCGGTCGGCGGCATCCAGTCGCAGCAGGTTGGCCCGTCCGGAGAGGTAGGGGTGGAAGGCCGGGCCCTCGACCAGGGCACCGACGCGCGGCAGCACGTCGGTGGCAGCCGACGGCATTGCCTGTCCCAGCACGCTGCACCCGCCACCGTCCGGGCGGACGAGGCCGAGCAGCATGCGGATGGTCGTGGTCTTGCCGGAGCCGTTCGGCCCGATGAACCCGTAGACCGCGCCGCGCGGCACGTCCAGATCGATGGCATCAACGACGAGTTGGCTTCCGAAGCGCTTGGCGAGCGCCGCAGAAGCGACCGCAGGCGAGTCCTCCGATGCCTGCGATTCAGCCATCGGTGCTCCGGTCTTGGCTCACTTGGCGGCGAGTGCCTGGTAGAGCCGTTCGGGCACCACCGAGCCGACGGCAACCCGGCCGTCGTCAGTGATCACGGCGTTCACGAGGCTCGTGCTGAACAGTCGTCCCTTGCCCCAGTCGCCGGAGACCACCGGCAGCGAGTCGAGCAGCACCTTGGCCTGCCCGTTGGGCTTGTCGGTCGTGGGCATGTCCATCACAGCGACGGTTGCCCAGCCGGAGCCGAAGGTCTTCGGCTTCGTGCCGGTCTTCTTCCCCGACGCGGACGGGGCGGAGGCGTCAGCCTTGTGCTCGGTGACGGTCACGCCGGCCGGCGGCTGGAAGTCGAAGACCGACGGTGCTGGCACGGCGTAGTCGATCGAGGTGGCGGCGACGGTGACGGCGTCCTGGCCGTCATCGGCGATCACCCGCAGGCCCAGCGGAACGAAGCGCTCCGCGTCCACGGAAACGCGCACCTGGCTGATCAGGCTGTCGCCGTCCTTCGGGGTGAGAACCAACTGGTAGACCGCGCGCCCGGCAACGTAGCCGGTGCCGGAGGTGGCCACGTCCGTGGTGGGGCTGAGCTTGTCGAGCAGGTCCTTGATGGCCGTGGTCGGCGACACCGGGATGCCCGACGGCTTCGGGGTCGGCGCCTCGATCTTCGAGTGCACGGCCTCCTGCTTGGTGCTCGACCACGCCCACACGTCCAGGCCGTTGCGGGTGATCGAGCTCTCGGTCGTTCCGTCGACCAGGGCAACCTTCGCTTTGTCCGGCTCTGCAAGCCAGACCCTGACGGTGTGGGTCCCGGTCAGGAGGGCAAGCGCCGAGCTGAGGTCGTTGCCGGCATCGCCGAGGTCGGAGGGGAGTGCCGGCAAGCCGAGGTCGCTGCGCTGCTCGAAGGTGGCGCTCAGGCCGTCCACCTGCGCTGCGGCGACCTTGCCGAGAAGCTCTGCGGGCGTCAGTGGCGGCAGTACCGGGTCGGCCGCCGCTCCCCTTACGGCCAGGCCGGTGATGCCTGCTGCCGCGAGCACTCCGGCGGCGACGAGTGCCAGTGTCCGTGTCCGCGCGGACTTCGGCTGCGTGACCTGATGTGAGCTCATGACTCAATGATGCCCCCGATCGCAACCCCTTCATCGACGCCAGGGCGGGAGCGTGTGGGCGTGGTACGCGCTTCCTGTGTGTCTGCTGAGCATCGGTCGCAGACCGGCCCCCATGCTTGCTGGCTGTCACTCGATAGGGGTCTGTTGAGGGCTTGCCGGACTTCCTAGCATATTGCTATCGCCCCGTCCAGGGTTCGCCCTGGACGCTCGACTCACGCCGACCTATGGGGGGCGCCGGGGTCATGTCGCGTGTTGGAGTGACGCTGCGCAAGGAGGGGAACGCGGGCCACTCCAGCAGGGCGGCATTATGCGACGACGGAGGGGCAGATCGTGGCGGGACACCGGATCCTTGCGACCAGCTTCGCCAGCATCTACCCGCTCTGCGTCCAGACGGCAGCAATCACTTCAGTGTGCTGATGTCGATGACGAAGCGGTAGCGGACGTCGGAGGCGAGGACGCGCTCGTAGGCCTCGTTGATCTGCCCCGCCGGTATCAGTTCGATGTCGGACGATGCCGTGCTCGGCGCAGAAGTCGAGCATCTCCTGGGTCTCGCGGATGCCGCCGATGCCCGACTCGGCGAAGGAGCGCCGGTTCCCGAACAGGGTGAAGACGTGGAGCGGCAGTGCCTGCGGGGGCGCCCCGACGTTGACCATGGTGCCGTCGAGGGCGAGGAGGCCGAGGTAGGCGTCGAGGTCGATGACCGCGCTGACGGTGTTGATGATCAGGTCGAAGCTGCTGTGGAGCTGCTCGAACGTGGCTGGGTCGCTGGTGGCGTAATGGCCGGCCTTCCAGTGCCGCAGCGGGGAATAGGTGGTGATGCCGGCACACAGCAGCGGCGCAGCCGCCTCGTACGGGATCGACTCGGGTACCCGCAGCACGAAGTCCTCATCCACCACCACATGGGTGGAGTAACCACCCTGCGTGACGGTGCCGTCGGTGTCGACCGAGGCGTAGGTGCCAATGTTGCCGTTCAGGCAGTACTGCTCCTCACCGGCCAGACAGTTGACGCACTCCCGACAGGAGTTGACCATGCAACCCACACCCACACGGTCACCGACCGCGTGCAAGCTGACGTCCGTGCCAACCTCGGCGACGACGCCGACAATCTCGTGCCCGACGGGTGAGCGGATAGGCCACCGGCCCCCAGTCCCCACGGACGGTGTGGATGTCGGAATGGCAGATGCCGGCGTACCGGATCTCGATCAGCACATCCTTGGGCCCACGTCCCGGCGCTGGATGGTGGTAGGAACGAGGGGCTCGGTCGCCGAGGGAGCGGCGTAGGCGTTGACGGTGAGCATGCGTGTCCTTCAGGTCCATGTCGGGGGTCCAGGGCGACAACGTGCGCGCCCGGCGATACGAGGCTATCCAGGGCACGGTACGCGTGGGAGGTTCCCCGGGTACCTCCCCCCACCGTCCTCGGGGGCCAGCTCACACCTAGCCGGGTCTGGTGGGCCACACTGGCGGGGTGGAGATCGAAATCAGCGATGACAGCATCCGTTTGGGGCAATTGCTCAAGTTCGCAAGTGTCGTCACTGACGGTGGCGAGGCCAAGGCGTTGATCGCGAGCGGCGACGTACGTGTCGATGGCGAGCCAGAAACCAGGCGCGGCCGCCAGGTGCACGTCGGCTCGCTGGTGGAGGTGGATCTTCCGCAGGGACGGCAGGAGCTTCGCGTGGTAGCGCCCAAGGCCTGACGAGGTTGGAGTGCTTCGAGCGGCACGGCCCGAACAAGAACTCGCGGAAGTTCAAATGGGAGGATGCCCCGGTGACAGGTCTCCTGGTGGCGGGCATATCCTCCGATGCAGGCAAGTCGCTCATCGCGGCCGGCCTGTGCCGCGCCTGGGCGCGGCAGGGCATCAAGGTGGCGCCGTTCAAGGCCCAGAACATGTCCAACAACTCGATGGTCTGCCCTGACGGCTCCGAGATCGGACGTGCCCAGTACCTGCAGGCGATCGCGGCCGGCGTCGAGCCGTCGTCGGTGCATAACCCGGTACTGCTGAAGCCGGCGACGGACCGGCGAGCCTTCGTCGTACTGCGCGGCCAGCCGGGCGGCACCCTGGAGGCCGGGGAATACGCCAGCGGCCGCACCCGGCTGGCGGAAGCAGCGTTCGAGGCGTATCGCGAACTCGCGTCCAGCTACGACCTGGTGGTGTGCGAAGGGTCCGGTTCGCCGGCCGAGATCAACCTCCGCAAGGGGGACTACGTCAACCTCGGCCTGGCTCGGGAGTTCGATCTGCCGGTCATCCTCGTCGGCGACATCGATCGTGGCGGGGTGCTGGCCTCGATCTACGGCCACTGGGCAATCCTGGACGACCCCGACCGCGCCACCCTCGGCGGCTACCTGATCAACAAGTTCCGCGGCGACCAGTCGGTGCTCGACCCGGGGCTGGATGAACTCACCGCACGGACGGGCCTTCGTTGCTTCGGCGTGATGCCCTGGCTGAACCAGGTCTGGCTGGACAGCGAGGACGCCCTCGCGTTCGCGAAATGGCCCCGGCTGCCCGGTCGTGCCGGAACCCTGCGGATCGCCGCGATCAGATTCCCGCGCATCTCGAACGCCACCGACCTGGATGCCCTCGCCGCCGAACCGGGCCTCGACGTGTTCGTCACAGCCAGCCCCCAGGACATCACCTCCGCCGACCTGGTGGTGTTGCCCGGCAGCCGCTCAACACTTGCCGACCTGGCCTGGTTGCGAGAACTCGGACTGGCCGACGCCCTGGTGCGACGGGCCCGCGCCGGCGGTCCGATCCTGGGCATCTGCGGCGGCTACCAGATGCTCACCGAGAGGATCGACGACCCGGTCGAGTCCCGGCTGGGCACAGCAGCCGGGCTCGGCCTGCTACCGGCCCGGGTCCGGTTCAGTGAGGAGAAGATCCTCGGACGCCCAACGGGGTCATGGAGGGAGAACCTCGTGGTCGGCTACGAAATCCACCATGGCGTCGTCGAGACCGCCGGCGGCGAGCCCTTCCTCGACGGCATCCACGTCGACAGCACCTGGGGCACGATCTGGCACGGAGCTTTCGAGAACGACGCCTTCCGTCGCGCCTGGCTGACCGAGCTGGCCAGCGCCGTCGGTTCCACCTGGCGGCCGGCCGAAGGCGCACCCGGCTTCGCCGAGCGCCGACAACTCATGCTCGACAGCCTCGCTGACGCCCTCGAACAGACCGTGGACCTGGCGGCACTTCTGACCCTCACCGGCCACCGCTGACCGACTTGGTGTTGCCTCAGAGTCCATGGCCGGCTCGGAGCCACGTGATGTAGTCAGCGATGCCTTTGTCGAGGCGCCTCGGGCCGGACCCCTGCGCGCGGCCCCGGCTATCCGGCCAGGGCGCGATCCACGAGGACGCCGACGAGGAAGCCGCCGCCCCAAAGGAGCAGGCCGATCAGGGCCAGGGTGAGCCAGTGCGGACCGGTGCGCTGGATGGGCTGGAACTCCAGCTCGTCATCGTCGGCTTCCGAGATCGCCGCAGTGTCGTCGTCGGTCTCTTCTCGCATGGTGAGGCCGTGGTCGGCGAATATCTGGGTGGCTTCGCTGGGGTTGGCTTCGTTCGACACTTGTTGGTCCTTCTGCTGGGGCTGCACTACTCGTAGCGCAGCGCGTCAATGGGCTTGAGGGATGCGGCTCTCATGGCGGGATAGATCCCGAAGAAGAGGCCGACGGCGAGAGCGAAGCTGAATGCGAGGGCAACCGAGTAGGGAGCCACGATTGCTTTGAAGCCGGCTATCTCGATCTGGCAGATCAGGTAGCCCAGGCTGATGCCGGCGAGCCCGCCTATCACCGAGAGCATCACTGCTTCCAGCAGGAACTGGAAGATGATGTCGTACTTGCCGGCCCCGATGGCCTTGCGGATCCCGATCTCGCGGGTTCGCTCGGTCACGGTCACCAGCATGATGTTCATCACCCCGATGCCACCGACGAGCAGCGAGATCCCGGCGATCGCCCCGAGGAGCACCGTGAAGATGCTGGTGATCGAACTGGCCGCGCTCAGGAAGCTCGCCGAGTTGGAGACATTGAAGTCGCGATCATCGGCTGTGGTGTGGTGCCGGGCATCGAGGATGGATTCCACCTGGGTCTGGGCGTCGTTCACCGTGTCTGCCGAGGAGGCCTGGACCGAGATACTGCTCAGGTTGCCGTAGCCGGACAGGTGGTCCTGGACAGCCGTGGCAGGAGCGATGATGCGGTCGTCTGAATCGATCTGCCCGGTGGATCCCTTCGCTTCGAGGATGCCGATGACGGTGAAGGCCTTGCCGTTGAGCCGGATCGTCTTGTTGAGGATGTCGGCCCCGTCCCCACCGACGAGGTCCTTCGCGACCGTCGGTCCGACAAGAAGGACCCGGGAATGGGCGCTGTAGTCGGCATCGGTGAACGCCCGGCCGGAGGCGACCGTGTCGTTGTTGATCGAGAGGTAGGCGGCCGTACTGCCGGTCGTGCTGTTGACCGTGTGGGACGCGCTCTCGTACGTGGCGGCGACCGAGGACGCAGTGACCACGGGTGCCACCTCGACGACATCAGGCGCAAGGGTCGGGTCGCTCAAGGCCTCGGCGTCAGCCATGGTCAGCGTGGCCGCCCGGGTCGAGGTTCCGGTATCGGTGGTCGTGGTGTCTCCGCCCCCGGAGCCGGCGCCTGCACCGCCGCCGAAGAACCCTCCGCTGCTGCTTCCCGGACGCACGGTCAGGGTGTTGGTGCCCAGGCTGCTCAGGGTGTCGGTGACGCTCTGGCTTGCGCCGGTGCCGACCGCAACCAGCACGATCACCGACGCCACGCCGATCAGGACACCAAGCATGGTGAGCGCGGACCGCGCCTTGTTGGCCGTGACGCCCCGCCAGGCGAACTTGACGCTCTCGGAGACGTTCATGAGGCCCGTCCCGTCGTCTGGCGCAGGCGCGGCGGAGGTGCGGCCACGGCCACGAGCCTGCGATCGGAGGAGATCATGCCGTCGCGCATCTTGATCACACGTTTGGCGTGCGAAGCGACCTCCTCCTCGTGCGTGATCACCACGAGGGTGCGGCCGGCAGCGGAGAGATTGTCGAACAGGTCCAGCACTTCGTCTGTGCTGTGGCTGTCGAGGGCGCCGGTCGGCTCGTCTGCCAGCAGGAGGACGGGTTCGGTCACAATGGCGCGTGCGATGGCCACTCGCTGCTGTTGTCCGCCGGAGAGTTCAGCGGAGGTGTGGTCGACCCGAGGAGCCAGCCCCACCAGGTCGAGCGCCGCAAGCGCCCTGCGGCGCCGTTCGCGTCCGGACACCCCGGCGTAGGCCATGGGCAGTTCGACATTGGACAGTGCTGTGGTTCGCGCGATCAGGTTGAAGTTCTGGAACACGAAGCCGATCTTGCGGTTGCGGATCTTCGACTGTTGCTGATCGTTCAGCAGCCGCACCTCGACCCCGTCGAGGCGGTAGCTCCCCTTCGTGGGCACGTCCAGGCAACCGATGATGTTCATCAAGGTGGACTTGCCCGAACCGGAGGCACCCATCACCGCGACGTAGTCGCCACGCTCGACCGTCAGGTCGACGCCGTCAACGGCGTGCACGACAGCCTCGCCTTCGCCGTAGGTCTTGAAGACGCCGCGCAGGTCGATGACCGGACGACCAAGCCTGTTGGTATTCATCGGGCGGAGCTGCTTGCGCCCGCGCCCGGGAACCCGTTCGATTCCGACACGCCGGTGTTGGAGAGCACAACGACGTCGCCTTCGGCCACCCCGCTGGTGATCTCGGTGCCCGTGGTCCCGACCATGCCCGTTGTGACCTCGACCTTCGACCGCTTACCGTCGACGACCTTCATCACGTAGCTCTGGGTGCCGTCGGTGGCGATGGCGCTGGTCGGCAGGTACAACACGTCCTCCGACGACGCCGTGGTGATGGAGATGCTGGCCGTCTGTCCGACCCGGACCGTATCCGGAGGGGACTCCAGCGAGACGCGCGTCTTGTACTGGACGACGTTGTCGGTCACGGTGCTCTGCGGATCGACCGAGACCACCTTTCCCTTCATCTCGGTGCCGGAGGCCGGGAGCGAGATGGTCACCGGCTGCCCAACCTTCACCGCGGTCGCGTCGGCCTCGGCGATGGAAGCTGTCACGTTCTTGCCGGTGGGATCCACCAGGGTGACCAGGCCGGTCCCAGACGTGTCGCTTGTGCCCGAAGAGCTCGCGCCGGAAGAAGACTGGCCGACAACGGCGTTCACGGTGGAGACCGTGCCATCGAAAGGCGCACGCAGCACGGTGTCCTCGATCGCCGTCCGAGCCTGGTCGATGGCAACGTTCGCCGAGTCGATCTGGGCCTGCGCGGACGCGACGGTGCCACCCTTGGCACCCTGCTGGGCGACAGCGACCGTCGCCTTGGCGGATGCGAGCGCCTTCTTGGCAGCATCTCGCGAACCGGTTTGGGTGGTGACATTCTGCCGATCCTTCAGCAGGGTGCTGTCCTTGGACTGTTCGGCGGTCGCCAATGAGGCCTTGGCGGAGGCCACCGAAGTGGCATCGGTGACCAGCTGGCTCTGAAGATCGGCGATCTTCGCGTTCGCGGTGTCCTTCTCAGCCTGGGTTGTGGCGGCGGCCAGCTCCCCTTGCGCGGCCGTGAGCGCCGTCTGGTGTGCGTTCTGTTCCTGCGTAGCCGAATCCACCTTGTCCTGCGCGGCGGCCACAGCGCTGCCCTGCTGGCTCTTGTCGTACGCGTAGGTCTCCTTGGCGGCGTCGAGCGCCTTCTGGGCGTTCGTCAATGACTGCTTTGCCGAGGCGATGGACGCGGCGTCGGACTTCTTCTCTGCGCTCGTCCGGCCCTGGGTTGCCGTCGTGAGCCCGGCCTCCGCGGCCTTCAGGGTGGCCTGCGCCGAATCGAGTTGCTGTTGCGCGGCCGTGTCGTCCACGGCCACCAGCTTGTCGCCGACGGTCACCTTGCGGCCTTCCTTCACGTACACCTTCGTCACCACCCCCCCGGTGCCGGCCATCTGGAGATTGGCGGTGAGCCCGCTTTGTACGTTGCCGCTCGCGGTCACCGTGGCGTCGAGCCTGCCGCGAACGACCTTGGTCGTCGGGATGTTCGCGTTCGGGTCGGTGCGGGGCGTGACCAGCGCGATCCCGCCGGCCACGGTGAGTCCCAGCAGGGTCACGCCAAGAAGGCTGTTGACGATGACGCGGCGCCGGTTCATCGAACGCCTGCCTGGTGGAGGCCTGTGACAACGGCCAATGCGTGAAGGATCGATTGCATGCCGCCCAGCATGACCGGCCAAGATGCCAAGGTCCGGGGAGGATTCTGCCAAGATGGTGAGAACCGGCCGACTCTCACCAAACTCTCATCAGCAGCGCTCATGCTGTGTTCATGGACGAATCAGGAACGGCTGCGCGGATCCTCATCATCGATGATGAGCCCTACATCACGGAGATGCTCACCATGAGCCTGCGCTATGTCGGTTTCGAGGTTGCAGGCGCGCTCTCTGGTACGGAAGGGCTGGCGCTGGCCAGGAGCTTCACGCCCGATCTCGTCATCCTCGACATCATGCTGCCCGACATCCTCGGCTACGACGTCCTGCTCGCCCTGCGGCGTGAGAGCGATGCCCCGGTGCTGTTTCTCACTGCGAGGGATTCGGTGGACGATCGCGTTCACGGATTGACCCACGGTGCCGACGACTACGTCACCAAGCCCTTCAGCCTGGAGGAGGTGGTGGCTCGGGTGGGTGCGATCCTGCGTCGCACCAAGACCGGTGGCGGTTCGGTCGCCGTACCCGAGGTGCTGCGCTACGGCGATCTGGCGATGGACGAGGATGGCCACGAAGTATGGCGGCAAGGGCAGCTGATCAACCTGTCCCCCACCGAGTTCGCCCTGCTGAGGTTCCTGCTGCGCAACGCCGGCAGGGTCATGTCGCGGGCGCAGATCCTCGAGCACGTGTGGCACTACGACTTCAACGGTGACTCCAGTGTTGTCGACTCCTACATCCGCTACCTGCGCCGCAAGGTGGACGCCGTGGATCCGCCGCTGATCGAAACCGTACGCGGAGTCGGTTACACGCTGCGGCTCCCCAGGGACCAGCGATGAGGCCCCTTTCGCTGCGGAATCGCCTCGTCGTGGGGGCTGTGAGCCTGGTCGCCCTCGGTCTGCTGATCGCGGACCTGGCCGGGGTACTGCTCTTCAAGTCCTTCCAGCTGCAACAGGTGGACGACCAACTGAGGGCGCCGTTCGGTGCGAGACCGCCGCAGCAAGTCAACGACGTGATGGCGCAGGCGTGTACCGCGAGCCACTCCGCCGACCGGCCGCAACTTCCTACGAGCTTCACCATCATCACCCTCGATTCAACCGGACGGCCGACCTGTCAGGCGCCCCAAGACTCGGAGGCCATAGACACCGGATCGCTGACCGTTGACCGGCTGTCCAGCGCAGCCTCCAGCCAGGAGATCATCGACCTCGGACCCGAGCCGGGACGACCCGCGACCTGGCGGGCACGCGTGCTCCAGTTCGACAACGGCTACGCGGTGCTCGCGGTCTCGCTCACCGAAGTCAATCAGGCGATCCGCAGGCTCATCCTGATCTCACTCACCGTCGGGGCAATCATCCTGGCCGTTGCTGCCCTCGCCGGGATCGTCGTGGTCCGGATCGGGCTACGACCGTTGACGGCGATCGAACGCACCGCTGAGGAAATCGCGGCCGGCAACATCTCTCGGCGCATCGACGTCCGATCCGACAAGACCGAAGTGGGTCGCCTCGGCGCCTCCTTGAACAGCATGCTGACCCAGATCGAAGCGGCATTCGCAGAGCGTGACCGGATCGAAGCAAGACTCCGCAGATTCGTCGCCGACGCCAGCCATGAACTTCGCACCCCGCTCGCCACGGTTCGAGGCCACGCCGAACTCGTCCGCAAGGGCATTGCCACCAGCCCGGAGGACGTGCAGCGCATCGTCGGAAGGATCGAATCGGAGTCGATTCGCATGTCGACCCTGGTCGACGACCTCCTCCTCCTTGCCCGGATGGACAGCACACGCGTGCTCGAGCAGCGGCCCGTCGACGTCCTGTCGATCACCGTCGACGGCGTCACTGATGCACGCGTGCGAGCTCCAGGGCGCGGGATCTCGGTCACCAATCCCAATGAGCCACCATGGCTGGACGTCCCACCCACCGTCATGGGCGACAGCGTCCGGCTGCAGCAGATCCTCACCAACCTGCTCACCAACGCGATCAAGTACACCCCCCCAGACACGCCCATCGAGGTGCAAGTCGGAGCCATCGGCACCAGCGTCCACGTCGCCGTGATCGACCACGGACCCGGGCTGAAGGTCGGGAACGAAGAGCTCGTCTTCGAGCGGTTCTTCCGTGAGGATCCGGGTCGGGCCAGGGGCAGCGGTGGTGCAGGGCTCGGCCTCGCAATCGCTCACTCCCTCGCCGAGAAGCACGGAGGAACCCTTCGGTACCGGCCAACAGCCGGCGGGGGCAGCACCTTCGAGCTTGCTCTCCCCCTGGCCACGATCTAGGGGTGCGCACTCGTGGCCGGCAAGTTCGTCAATGAAGAATGGCAGGGCTCCTTACTGCACGTCCGTGCCTCGCCTCGCGAGAGCCCCCGCCTCCAAGCCCGCCGGGGGCAGGAAGACGGCGCTCAACGCTCACTGGTGCAGGACCGTCACATCCTGGCCCGCGCCCTCGCGGGCGAACACCGGGATCACGTCGACCGGGGCTGCGACCGTGAGCCACTGGCCCCCTGAGTGCACCTGGCCGGTGTGGATGTCGGTCCAGGATGCGCCGGCAGGGAGGTAGAGCTTTCTGCACGTCGCGTGTGCCTCGATAACCGGGGCGACCAGGAGGTCCGGCCCGAACATGTACTGGTCGACCAGGTTCCAGCTCTGCGGGTCGTCCGGAAACTCGTGGAACAGCCCGCGCATGACCGGTTGGCCGAACTCATGAGCATCGGCCATCACCCGCCGGGTGTAGGGGCGCAGCGTCTCACGCAGGCGGACGTAGCGGGCGAGGATGTCATAGACGTCATCGCCGAAGCTCCAAAGCTCGTTGGGGGCTCCGGTCGGGCACCGTAGAGACCCGTCGGCGGCCGAGACGTCTTGCTGGGGCCTGCGATCTCCGTGCATGCGCATGACCGGGCAGAAGGTGCCGAACTGGAACCAACGGACGAGCAGGTCTCGGAAGTCGGGGTCCTCGATGTTCCCGCCGTGGAAACCGCCGATGTCGGTGGTGAACCAGGGGATGCCCGCGACGCCGAGGTGGATACCTGCCGCGATCTGGTTGCGCAGGTCCTCCCAGGTTGAGTGGATGTCACCGGACCACACCAGCGCGCCGAAGCGCTGACTTCCGAGCCAGGCGCAGCGGACGAGGTTGACGATGTCCTCCTGACCGGCGGCGCGCTGTCCCTCATAGAACATGCGCGAGTAGGCCTGGGGGTAGATGTTGCCGATCTGGACGTTGGGTCCGGCGTGGTACCGATAGTTGTCGAAGTCGTAGACGCCGTACTCCGGCTCCGCTTCGTCCAGCCAGAACACCTTCACGCCGAGGTTGTGGTAGTTGCGCTTGCAGATCTCCCACACGGTTTCGCGGGTACGTGGGTTGGTCACGTCGATGAACACGCTGGGGCCCTGGAAGCCCATGTGGATGCCCATGCCACGCTCGGTTCGGACCAGGAGGTTCTCCTTCTTGAAGCGCCCGAAGTTCTCCGATTCCAGCGAGACCTGCGGCCAGATGGAGACCATGAGCTCAACCCCGAGCTCCTTCAGCTCGGCCACCATGGCCGCGGGGTCGGGCCAGAATTCGTTCTCGAAGCGGTAGTCACCCATCTTGGGCCAGTGGAAGAAGTCGGCAACGATGACGTCGAGCGGGAGGCCGCGGCGATGGTGCTCGCGAGCAACCTCCAGAAGCTGTTCCTGGTTCCAGTAGCGGAGTTTGCACTGCCAGTAGCCCAGCCCGTATTCGGGCATCATCGGGACGTGTCCGGTGGCGTCGGCGAGCGCCGAGCTCAGTCGGGCGGGAGTGGATCCGACGGTGACCCAATAATCGAGCTGGTCGGTGGACTCGGCGACCCATTCGGTGCGGTTGGATGCGAAGGTGGCAGAGCCGATCGCCGGGTTGTGCCACAGGAATCCGTAACCGGCGCTGGAAATCACGAACGGCACACTGGCCTGGGAGTTGCGGTGCGCGAGTTCCAGGGTGGAACCCTTCAGGTCGGCGACGGCCTGCTGGTACTGGCCCATGCCGTAGAGCTTCTCGTCACGGATCGATTCGAAGGATGCTTTGACCCGGTAGCTTCCCGACTGTGGGCGGTACTCCCGCGCCTTCAGCTTCAGCGACCCGCCCTCGTCCAGTTCCTTGAGCACCGTTTGCCCGCGGCCGTCCCTGACCTCGAGGGTGCAGCGAAGGACCTTGTGACCGACCTGATCGTCGTGGAACTCGCGGGCTCTGAGAATCGCGGTGATTTCACCGTTGACCATCGTGGCGGCTTCGCCGTCCACGCTGATACCGACGGGCTGAGGCGGCTGCGGCAGGAGGGCGAAATCGTTGTCGACCACGTGACCCGAAGCTGAACTGCGGACGCGCAGCGAGTGCGCTCCCCAGGCCTGAACGACCAGCGTCTCCCCATCACCGCGCCAAGTGACGGAGTCCGGGCCGACTTCAAAGATGCTTGTCACATTCATTCGCTTTCTTGGTGGTGGAGCGGGGCCGACCGGACGGGGCCGGGTCGCGAGATCTTGGGGGAGCGCCTAATCCTTCACGGCACCCGCCGTCACGCCGGCGGAGACGTACTTCTGTGCAACCACCAGCAGCACAGCTGCCGGGATGGAAGCCACCACTGCCGTCGCCATCATCGGGCCCCACTCCTGGTTCTGAGCTCCGATGTAGTTGTAGATACCCATGGTGATCGGACGGAGGAGTCCGCCCTCACGATTGAGGGTGGAGGCGAACAGGAAGTCTGACCACGACCAGAGGAAGGCGAACAGCGATGCGGTGATCATCGAGTTCCTCGAGATCGGCACGACGATCGCGGAGAAGACCCTCCAGGTTGAGGCCCCGTCGATCTCGGCGGCTTCGATCAGTTCCCGTGGAATCCCGGCCATGAATGCCGTGAGCAGCATGACGGCGAACGGCACCGCGATGGTGGAGTCGGCGAGGATCAGTCCGGGAACGGTGTTGAGCAGGCCGATCCGGTTGTAGATCGAGTAGAACCCGAGAGACATGACCACGGCAGGCACCATCTGGGCGACGATGAGGATGAAGCTCAACGTCCTGCCGCCGGGGAAGGACAGCTTGGCCAGGCCGAAGGCGGCCGGCGTGGCGATCGCCAATGTGAGCAGCACGGTTCCGATCCCGATGAGGACGCTTGTGGCGAGGTAAGGGAGCTGCTGGCTCAGGACGACGCCGTAGTGGTCAAGGGTGAAGTCGATCGGGATCAGGTCGCCTCGGCGGATGCTTGCCCGGTTGGTCAACGAGACATTGACCATCCAGTAGATCGGGAACAGCATGACGGCAGTCAGCACGACGGCGACAGGCGTCTTCCAGGGTGCCCGGCGCATGTCAGTCCTCCCGCCGGCGCTGCATCACGAGATATACGACCCCGAAGGCAAGTGCCACGAGCAGCAGGATCGTCCCAACAGCCGAGGCCTGGGAGTACCTGATGACCGTGGAGGCCCCCTTGCCGAAGGCCATCCCGTAGGACCAGGTAGCCAGCGTCTGGGAGCTGCCCGCCCCCGTGGTCATGATCCAGATGATGTCCACCACCTTGAGTGTGTAAACCAGTCCGAGCAGGACGGTGATGACCGAGACCGGACGCAGTAAGGGCATGGTGATTCGCCAGAACTGTTGCCAGGGACTCGCCCCATCGAGGGAGGAGGCCTCGTACAGGTCGGTGGGGATGTTCTGAAGGCCGGAGTAGAGGATCACAAGGTTGAACGGGATCCCGAGCCAGATGTTGGCGATGGTGACAGACATCAGCGCGTTGTCGGCGTTCAGCCACCACACGGGATCGATCCCGAAGACGCCGAGGAACGAATTGATGAC
The DNA here is from genome assembly GCA_017882685.1 of Propionibacteriaceae bacterium. Taxonomy (GTDB): domain Bacteria; phylum Actinomycetota; class Actinomycetes; order Propionibacteriales; family Propionibacteriaceae; genus Propionicimonas. The sequence continues at coordinate 50,950 of JADGPA010000016.1, forward strand.
GCCGCTGTCGGGGTTCATCATCCATTGCCACACGGTTCCGGAGACGATCACCGGCAGCAGCCAGGGCACGAGGAACATCCCACGCAAGGCTGCCGACAGGCGGAACTGCCCTCCGTGGAAGAACACCGCCAGAGCCAGTCCGATGACGTACTGGAAGAGGATGGACACCACGGTGAAGGTTGCGGTCTGGCTGACGACTCGCCAGAACCTGGGGTCGGAGACAACTTCACGGTAGATGTCCAGCCCGACGAAGGGCGCCCCGCCACGGACGAAGGACCCCCGGTCGAACCGGTGCAAGCTCATGGTGACGTTCTCGATCAGCGGATAGGCGTAGAACACCACCAGGTACACCAGCAGTGGTGCCACGAACGCGATGGCGACCCACCTCGTGGATCTCCTCCGCCTTGGCCTCTGCGTGACCGCCGAGGGCGAATGCCCGGTCGCGGCAGAGGACACCGGTGTCGTCATGGTTGCTCCGTCCGCTCGTCGGAAGGGTGCCCGCCCACGGGGCCGGGTCCGTGGGCAGGCACCATGCTCCCCTACTTGCCGGCGGCGGTCGCGAAGGCCGACTTGACGGCGGTCGCGTCCCCGGCAGCGTTCAGCGCGCCCTGGATCGCCTCAGACAACTGCGAGGAGACCTCCACGTACTTGGCGCCGAGTTCGGTCGTGCGGCCCTGTGCGCCTTCGACCGACTTCACCCAGGGCTGCCAGACCGGGTTGGACTTGACCTGTGCTGCCCGCACGTCCGGCTTCGCAGACAGGTAGCCCAGGGTCTCGTTGGTCTTCAAAGCGGCGTCACCGTCGGTGAGGCACTTGATCACGGCTGCGGCGTTCGCGTAGTGGTTGTCAGCATCCTTGGCCTGCACCGGGGCCACGGCGAACTCACCGCCCGTCGGAACGGGCGCGACTCCGCCAGCCTTGGACGGGATTGCCAGGACGCCGATCTTGAACTTGGCCTGCGCGGCTGCGGACGCGAACCAGGAGCCGTTCTCGGCGAAGCCGTACTTGCCCGTGAGGAACAGGTCCCAAGCGGCGGACTGGTTGTCGGTCACCGCGGACTTCGGCGCCCAACCCTTGCCGATCCAGTCCGAGATCAGCTGACCCGCGGAGACGGACTGGTCGGAGGAGACGTCGTTGAGGTTCGCGCCGGCGCCCCAGAACCAGGGCAGGAACTGGAACACGCCTTCTTCACCCGTCACGCCGGAGAAGGTGATGCCCTTGCCACCCGAGGCGGCGACCTTCCCGATCGCTGCGTTCAACGCGTCCCAGCTCGTGATCGAGGCCGGATCGACGCCCGCCTTCTTCAGCAGGTCCTCGTTGTAGTACAGGCCCAGGGCGTTCGAACCGAACGGCACGCCGTAAGCCTCACCGTTCACGATGCCGGGGCCCATGAGGTTGGCGTCCACCCCGGTGGTGTCGATGTTGGCCTGCTTGGCCGTCGCCACCAGGCCGGAAGACACGGCCTCGGGCATCATCGGATTGTCCAGCACCACGATGTCAGGGGCATTGCCCTCCTTCACCGCGGTCGTCAACTGGTTGAACAGATCCGATTGCGGTGCGCTGGTGCGCGTGATCGTGGAGCCCTGCGGGGCGCAGGCCTTCACAAGCTTGTCCCAATCCGAGCCGTCAGTGCGTTGGGGGTAGGGATCCCAGAACTTGATGTCGGCCGTGGTGGTGCCCTTGGTGGCTTCACCGCTGGCGCTGGGGGCGGCGGGCTGGGGCGTTGTGCATGCCGCCAAGGCCATGCATGCCGCCAGAGCCACGCCTGCCGATACTCGGCGACCCGGGGACTTCGTCATCTCCTGTACCTCTCCGTTGAGCCCGACCCACTGTCGGGAAGTACTGTGCCGCCAGTTCTAGCGAACCGGTTCGCTACTGACTGTCCTACGAGCTTCGACCACAGTCAAGGCGAACCGGTTCGCTGTGACCATTTCGTTATCTTCGGCAGAGTCGAGAGGCTATTGCCCTCAGAGGGGCGCCGTCAGGCAGGGCGCGCGACACTCCCCCGAAGGATGAGGCTCGGCTCGATCAGTCGCGATTCCGCGGAAGCGTCAGGTGCATTCAACCGACGCATGAGGAGCTCAACCGCCACCTGCGACACAGCCAAGGGCTCCGAGGCCACGGACGTCACGTCCAAAGCGAACAGCTGCGCGAGTTCTGCGGAGTGCAGCGAGACCACGCTTCGGTCGCCGGGGATCCGTAACCCACGCTCGTGCAAGACGAACGGCAGCATCGCAGCAGCCGTGTCATTGTGCACGAGCATCGCGCGTGGCTTTCTGGGGTCGGACACCAACTCGGCAAGATCCCGGCGTACAAGTTCGGGTTCGACCGGCAGCGGCTGCTCCACCAGGTGCAACCCGCGGTCCACCGCGCGCTGCCGGGCCGCGTCCGCGAATCGAACCGCGTAGGTTGCGCCCGACTCATACAACTCAACCGGCCATTGGACGAAGGTCGCATGATCGTGGCCGGCGTCCACGAGATGGTCGACCAGCATCCGCGCCCCCGCGGCGAAGTCCAGGTCGACAGCGTCGATGGACATCGTGTCCTGCGGCATCCCGATGAGCACCGCCGGGAAGCCCGCCGACGCGATCGGTTCCAGCCGGGGATCGCCATTCACCAGACTGAGGAGGATCAGGCCATCGACCTGTCGCCCGGCGATCATGCGGCGCACCGCGGCTACTCCATCCGCTTCGGTCAGAAGCACGATGGAGTAGCCGTATTCCCTGGCAGCGTCCGACAGATCGATGAGATACGTCGCGAGAGCCGGGCTGAACTCGGCCTCATGGAACCGCACCACCACGCCGATGGACATTGTGCGGGAGGTGGCGAGCGCGCGCGCGCCGGCGTTCACCGAGAAGTTCAGCTTCTCGATGGCGGCCTCGATCTTCTGACGTGTCGGAGGCGTGACCAGCTTTCTTCCCGTCAACACTGAAGAAACCGTGCTTCGCGAGACCCCCGCCTCGCGGGCGACATCACCGATCGTGGCCACCGTCCCCACCTTCCTGAGCCGACGGGCGCCAGCGTACCGGTTCGCCGGCGGCAGTTCGTTCTGCGCTTTGCTGGCTGCGGGGGCGCTCGTTTTCGGGTTTGGTCAGCGACGGATCCCGATCAGGAGGATCCATCCGTAGTAGACGGCGACCGCAATGCCGCTGACGAACTGGGCAAGGAGCCAGTACAAGCCACCACCGACAACCGCGTGGTCAACGGCCCGGGCCACGACTCCGTTGGCGCGGCTCGCGGTGGGGTGTTGACGGAGATGAGGCATCCGAGTTCGGCGATTCGGTTCTCATTTATGGGCAGTTGCCTCGGTCGAGTGCCGTGCGAGCAGGATGCAGCCAGCGAGGGTAAGGAAGAAGCCGAGCGCAGCCGGGGCTGCCATGCCGGGTCGCACCTGGTCTCCGAGCCAGACGAGCCCGATGGTTGCCGGCACCAGTGTTTCCACAGCGAAGGTGATGGCAGTGGCCGTTGTGACTGCCCCGCGTTGGAGTGCCAGGCCGAACGCAACCAATCCGATGGCGGCATAGATCGCCAGGGCCCACGACACCGGGTCGAGCACGAGACGCCACAGGTCGTGCGGAACGGTGAGGACTCGCGCTGCCACCCCCAGGCCTGCAAAGCCGAGTCCTGCGGTGACGGCCAGCAGGGGCGGCCCGAAGGAGTCGCGAAGGCGATTCGCGAGAAGACCGAGCGTCGACACGGGTGCGGCCAGCCCGAGCAGGAGCCAGGCTGTCCAACCCTGGAGGGCTGTACCGGGGCCTTCTGCGCCGCTGGCAGCCAGGAGGATCAGGCCGGCAGCGACCGCCACCAGGGCAACAACCTCTCTGCGAGTCAGGTGAACACCGAGAAAGAGCACGGCGAGGACAGCCGTTACGGCGACACTGGAGGCGATCACCGACTCAACGACGAAGAGCGGGAGACCGCGCAGGGCGACGATGGAAGCGAGGAACCCCGCCCCGTCCAGCGCCAGCCCGACCACGTAGAGTCGGGCGGCCCAAAGCCGAGTCCAACGGCTGCCAGCATCGGAGTCGGCGGCTCGACGCAGACCGATCGCCTGCAGCACGGTGCCAGCCCCGTAGAGCAAGGCGGCGCCGAGCGCGCAGACAAGGCTCAGGATCATGAAGCCACCCTGACACGGAAAGGATTCGGGTATTCGGGGCGATGCAATCTATGCCCGGGTGGCCGCAACGTTGGCAGCAACGATGGCCTGAACCCCGGCTGCGTTGGGGTGATCACCATCGTCGGCCAGCAGCGGCGTGGGGTCCTCATCTCCGCTGCTCTTGAACGGCTTCACCAGGTCGACGGTCAGGTCACCGCTGCTGCTCGCTGCGTTCGCGATCGCATGGTTGGCTGACTTGGTGACTTCGACACTCCAGTCGATCTGCTCCTGGCCGCCATCGGCCCGTGCGACGGCGCCGTCTGTGAAGACGTTCCAGTAGTTGTCCACCAATACCGTCATCGGCTGCCCCGCCCGGAGTGACCTGACGAGGCTGAGGACGGACGCAAGGCGTGTTCCCATGGTGTCGACCTGCGGTTTGTAGCAGGTAGCGTCGCAGTCGCTTTGATTCCACGAGTCAAGGGCGTCACTGAGGTCGTTGGCCCCGATGATGACGATGAGGATGTCGGCGTTGGCGACTTCGCGGCGCGCGTTGGCATCCTGGTGAAGCTGGTCAAGCAGATCGTTGGTGGTGTAGCCCGGCACCCCGAGGTTCGTTGCCGTCACGTCCCGCCCTGTCCGGTCGGCCATCGCGTGGGCAAAGCCCGTCATGATGGTTTCGCAGTTGCAGTTTGTGCCTGCCATCACAGAGTCCCCGATTCCCACGACGTGCAGCGGCGCCAGGGGGGTCGAGCTCTGCGTGGTTCGTGGCATTGCCGCGGAGTGTGTCGGCGAGACCTCGACCGGGGGGTCTGCGACCGGCCAGGCTGACGTGACTGAGAAGACGGCTACCAGAGCGGCGGCCAGCACCACCAGACCCGTGGCCCAGACGAGGATGGCTGTGCCCCTCGGACGGATTCGACGCATCACCCGGCCGCACCGGACTTGGCCAGCCATTCCAGTGCCGGTGCCAGGTAGGCCTTGTAGTTGTGATAGTTGTGCCCGCCGGTCGGGAACGTGATCAGGGTCACGTTGGGGTCGCCATGCGTTGCGGCCGCCATCTGGTCAGTCGCATTGCCCGCCCAGATGTCCTGTTTCCCGGCAATCATCAGCAGCTTCCCGCCGCGCATCCCGTACTGGCTGTACAGCCACATTGGGGAATTTTCGTTTTGCAATTGTGCGTTTCCGCCGAACAGGTCACCGGTGGTGTTGTCCAGATAGGTGTCGAACTGGCCGCCGAAGCTCACTGCCGCCGCGAAACTCGTGGGGTGTTTCAGGAGCAGCTTCGCCACGCAAAGGGCGCCGGTGCTCCAGCCCAGCAAGGACCATTGCTTTCCGAGCGGTTCGACCCGGTATTTGGCTTGGAGGGCGTTGGGGACGTCGGTTGTGAGCCAGGTCTCGGCCTGGGGGCCGTTGGGGACATCAACGCATTCGGTATCACGGGGCGGGGCGATCATGATGGGCGGGAACACTGCGACGAAGGGCTTGACCTTGCCGGAACTGACTGCCTGGCTCGCGACGTTGGCGAAGTCATATTCCGTGTAGAGGTGTTGGGGCTGGGATGGCTGGCCTGGCAGGAACATCACCACCGGGTACTTGGTCTTTCCGCTTGCCTTGTATCCCGGTGGGAGCCATACCAGGCTGTCCGCGGTGACTCCCGACGTGGAATGAACGGTCATCACCTCGACAGAACCTGCCCCCTTACTCGTCCCCGTACCCGCACCCGGACCCGCGTCCACCTGAATGGGTGGCGGGGCGTCACCGCTCAACCCGAACAGGTCGCTCCAGGAGGAATAGAACCCGTACTGGTTGTTCACGTAGAGGAAGATCGACGTCATCGCCAGCAGTTGGGCCAGCAGGATCACGCCAATCCGGCCCGCGACCACCAGCGCAAAGGGCGGGCCACCGGAGGTGCTGGCGCGTCGGCGGGACCACAAGATTACGATGAGAACAGGTAGTGCCACGGCCAGGGCCACGCTGAGGACAAATACTGGCTGCCCGGTCAGGTCGAACATTCCGGACTCCCTTTCCTGTGAGGCGGCGGGGGCTCTCAATTTGCCACTGTACCCACGCGACTCGGGTGACGCGGGGTAACCTCCGACTTGCCGGGGCAATCGGGGGAAGGTAGCCAGATGCCGAAACAGGGTGATCGAGCACTCTTCCCCGATCGTGGCGCACGGATCCTGACAACCGTGTACGCGTTGTCCACCGTTGTCGCGCTGGTGACCTGGCTGTTGGGTCATTGGGGCAGCCCGCAGCCGAACTGGCTGGAGCTGGTGGTCACCCTTTTCAATGTGCCGCTGTCGCACTCGATAGCCTCCATCGCTCTCCTCGGCCTGATCACCAGAGCCCTGCTCGGCCGTAAACGGATCGGCCTGGTTGCGGTGGCCGTCTGCCAGCTGTTCGGCATGTACCTGGGCCTCGCTGTCCTGGTGTCCTGGCCGACGAGCCCCCTGTTTCGCGGGTGGCGCACCGAGCATGCGCTCTACCTGTGGCTCGACATCGCCTCCCTGCCTCTGGGGGCGCTCATCCTCGTGGGCCTGTGGCGAATCCGATCTGCCTTCACCGGACAGGTCCGCAAGGGCTCGTGGTGGCGGGCCACGCTCGTCGCGATCCTGGGAATCTGCGTCACCTTCCTGGCAACCGTAGGTCTTCTCATCCTGACTCAACCGGTCGGATCGCCCCCCGGGTGGGATCGTCTCTTGGCAGTGCTGTTCCGTGGGCTCAGTGAGACCGGACGCGACTACCGGGAAGACATGGCCTCGGTGCCTACGTGGGTGCCGACGGTCACGTCAGCCCTGATCACGGTGACCATGCTGGCGGCGGTGACGGTCTTCCTTCGGTATGCCAGGGACACCACGAGCTGGTCGGGTCGGCGCGAGTTGGAGATCCGGCGCCTGGTCCACCGGTACGGAGCCTCCGACTCGTTGGCCTACTTCGCCACCCGCAGGGACAAGTCCTCCGTCTTCTCTCCCGACGGGCAGGCCGTCATCACCTACCGCGTCTCCTCTGGAGTGTCGCTGGCTTCCGGGGATCCGATCGGGAAGCCGGAATCGTGGCCGGCCGCGATCAGCGCCTGGAAGGACGAAGCCACCCGGTTCGGCTGGATCCCTGCCGTTCTTGCAGCCTCCACCGACGGGGCCCGCCGCTACGCGCAACAAGGACTTCACGTGATGGCTTTGGGCGACGAGGCGGTCCTCGATGCCCACACCTTCACCCTCGCCAACAAGAAGCTCTCGGCAGTGAGGGTCGCTGCCCAGCACGCCCGCAAGGCCGGGCTCACCGTCGAAATCGACTACCAGGGACAGATCCCTCCCGAGGAGCTGGCCAAGCTGCTTCACGACGCGGACCGGTGGCGCCACGGTGACACCGAGCGCGGATTCTCCATGGCACTGAATCGCTCCGGCGATCCCGCTGACGCCCACATGCTGTTCGTCCAGGCACGCAATGATCGTGGCGAGCTCGTCGGGTTACTCACGTTCGTCCCTTGGGGTCCAGGCGGGGCGTCCCTTGACGTCATGCGGCGAAGCCCGGATGCCCCCCACGGGGTAACCGAACTCATGGTGAGCCACCTGATGGGCACAGCGTCGAAGCTGGGGATCCGTTGGGTTTCGCTGAACTTCTGCATGTTCCGCCGCGTCTTCAGCCAGGCCGCGGAGGTCGGCGCCAGCACCTTCACCCGGCTGAACTCCTCCTTCCTTGACCTGTTTGACCGGTTCTGGCAACTCGACCGGCTGTACCGGGCCAACCGACAGTACGACCCGCGCTGGGAGCCACGCTTCATCTGCTACGACGACCGCGTGGGCCTGCCGCAGATCCTGGTCGCTGTGGGTTCTGCTGAAGGCTTCCTGCCCCGATACGGCTTCACCGGGCCCTCTGGTGAGCACCGTCTGACCCAAGCAGAACTCGCCGAGGTTGACGAGCTGGAACTGCAGCCGCGAGCAGACACCGCTGAACCTGAGGCCCGACAGCCCGCAGGGTTCCGTATCCGGCTTTCGCACCTGCAGGCCCTCGCCGAGAGATCCGACGCTCCCTACACACCGGGCAGCCGCAGCGGAATGTTGACGGTGGCCCAGGTGCTGTCCGCCCCGTGGAACAGTGCCAACACAGTCGACCTGTCCGGCCGCATCAGGTCCGTCCGGGATCACGGCGGGGTGGTCTTCGCCACCCTGACCGACCGCGACGCAGCCGTTCAGCTCCTCCTCGAACGCGACCGGCTCGACCCGGCTGCCTTCGACGCTTTTCGCCACCTCGTCGATCGCGGCGACATCGTCGCAGTAACCGGCACGTTGGGCTTCTCCCGAAACACAACGCCATCCCTGGTCGTGGAAACCTGGAGCGTCCTGGCCAAGGCCCTCCACCCGATCCCCTTCGGTGAACTGACCGATCCCGAGACCCGCTTGCGCAGACGCTCCACCGACCTGATCGCGAACCCCCAACAGGCCGACCTGCTGCGGCAGCGCAGCGCCGTGGTCACGGCGCTGCGCAAGACGCTGGACAGGGAGGGCTACACCGAAGTCGAGACCCCGATCCTGCAGCGCATCCATGGCGGCGCCAGCGCACGCCCCTTCAAGACCCACATCAACGCCTACGGTCTCGACCTGTCGCTGCGGATCGCGCCAGAGCTCTACCTGAAACGGCTCGTCGTCGGCGGCCTGG